>DGKJ01000070.1 GCA_002387735.1 Bacteriovoracaceae bacterium UBA4573
GAGACACTTTTCGACTGAGACGCCACGCACAGAATCAGATTCTGATAGTCCCATATCTGATTACGGTACGAGTAAACGCGAAGGCGAAGAGCGATTGCGTCGGCATTCTGCGGGAAAGTACAATATCACAGTGGTTCGCCCTCCTGCAGTTTATGGCCCTAGGGATCGCGGTATTTTTGAATTTGTAAAACTTGTAAAGAGCGGAATTTTACCAAAATTTCCCGCACGAACCAAAAGTCGTGAAAAATATGTGAGTCTCATCCATGTTGAAGATTTGGTGAATGGCATTTTAAACGCGGGGATCAACGAGCGCCAAGAAGCTGACGAACTTTTTTACCTTAGCGGCGACGGAATTCATTCTTGGACCGAAATATTCGAATCGATGGCCAAAGGACTTGGGACCAATCCAATTCGAGTGCGTTTGCCGAAACCGCTATTGGTGGGTTTGGCAGGGATTTACACCGGATTAGGGGCCTTAACTGGCAAACAGTTTCCTCTCACCTTAGACAAGCTCAAAGAGTTGGAGCCCGATTATTGGACTTGTTCCAATGAACGCGCAAAAAAGATAATTGGATTTGTTCCGCGCTACGACCTAAAAACCGGAATTCAACATACGATCGAATGGTACAAGCAAAACAGCTGGCTTTAATTTGTTTTTTGGTTGGCGGTATATTTGTCGGAGGTTGTTCGACGAATCGTACTTTGGTCACTGATACAAATACCAATTATTCTGAAGTTTTTTCGAATTGGCCGCTACACATTGAAACTTTACCGAACGGGTTGCGAATTTTATTCGTAAGAGATGTTGAGTCGCCGGTGGTTAGTTATGGCACTTGGTTTGCGGTGGGGTCTTCCTTGGAAAAAAAGGGCTCCACAGGTCTCGCACATCTTTTTGAACACCTAATGTTCAAAGGAACCAAGCAATTCCCGAACAAACCTTTTTTTCGACTAGTTGAAGCCCGCGGGGGCGTCGTGAATGCTTTCACTCAAAGAGACGCAACCGTTTACTATCAAGTAATTCCTCCGCATTTACTAAAAAAAGTTATTCAGTTGGAGGCCGATCGACTGAATAACCTTCGCATCACTACCAAGGAACTCGCTGCAGAAAAAAAGGTAGTCTTTCAAGAGCGACAGCTACGAGTAGAAAGTAACGTCATGGCTCAGGCGTTCGAAAAACTCAACGAGCGACTGTTTTTAGGTCATCCTTATGGCCGGCCGGTCATCGGTTATAAAGAAGACCTTGAAAACGCCACGATCCAGGACTGCCTGCAGTTTTTTGAACAACACTATCTACCCGAAAATGCATTGGTCGTCGTAGCTGGAAATTTTGACTTCAAGCAAACCAGAAAGTGGATACGTGATTTCTATCTTTCGAAATCAAATTCGAAAATAAAAAAATTCGCCAAAGCAGTGGTCCCACCCGCGCCTCAGTTGGAAAAATCTGAAGCCGTGACTGTGCGTCACGAAGTGGCATCCGATTCTCTTCTAATTGGGTATCCATTACCGTCGATGTATCACGATGATGCTGAGGCCCTGTCGATGGCAGCCTGGTATTTATTTGGTATGGCCTCCAGTCCGATGGTGGACCGAATGGTGAGAAAAACCCAAGTCGCCACATCTGTGAATGGTTCGGCATCCTTCGAAAAACACGGAGGCGCCTTTCTAGTGAATGTCGATCTACGCAATGGAATATCTGGGGAACAAGGACTTAATTTACTGGACCAAGTGTTGAACGATTCCATGGAAGACGGAATTTCAAACGAAGCGTTGCAAAATATGAAAAGAAAAATGCTTTATAGTCTTTTCAATGAAGGCAAAAGCGTGGTCGGCGTGGCTGATTGGTTTGGGTCAGGTCTGTTTTACTGGAACGACCCCGGTCGCATGCGTGCGGTGTTTGAAAAATATCAAGATATGACCGGTGAAAGCCTCGAACGCGTAATTCGCAAATATTTACTGGGCGCCAAAAGAGTTGTCGTGAAGGTTACTCGATGATGCTCGCGAGAGATCGAATAATTAGCGTTATAGTTTTTCTAATCTTAATCGCCGCTTCGTTCGGCAAAGAGGGTAGCGCTTTTGCTTCGATCGTGCCTAAACACTTTGTAGTTAAAACCAACAACGGAATCGAAATAACAGTTTTTCCCATCGCCAAGGTTCCAATTTTCGACGTTGAACTTTTTTTTCAAAACGGGGCCAATACGGAACCCTTGGGGCGATCGGGTGCTTCAAGTCTTATGGCGTCGCTTTTGAATCGCGGAACACCGTCGCGCACGGAAACCGTATCGATGAAGTTACTCGATCAGTTGGCAGGAAGTTCACATTTTGGACTAGATGTCGACGAGTTCATGGTAAATGCTTTTGGATTAGATTCAGAATTTGAAAAAATATTACACTATTCGATTGAAAATTTAACCTCGGCCACGTTTGACGAACGTGTCTTTCACCGCGTTCGAAAAAATGCACTCGAATCGTTGAGTCAGATTGCGGATTCTCCGGCCAGTCTTGCGAGCTACGCCGCAGATCTGATCGCGACCAACGGCACAACCTACGCCAGGCCGATTGCCGGCGGATGGTCGGACCTTCAAAGAATCACGCGGCAGGATTTGTTAGAGGCCCACCGGCGGTTACTGCGTCCAGACCGCATGAAAGCACTCTTAATTGCGGGCAGGTCTGAAACTGATCCGTTCTTACAAAGTGCTTTAAAGTTACTGAAAGTAGAACTTGAAAAATTACCTTGTTACGAATGCGGAAAACAACTGAAGCCAGTCGTAAGTGCGAAATGGAAACCACTTGATATTCCAGAAGGAACTTTAGTGCTGGTGGATAAAAAAGGATTTTCAGAAAGTCACGTGCGCCTGATCGCCCGAGGCCCGAAGCGAAAGGTCCCCGAGTATCACGATCTGTTGGTAGCCGAAAACATTTTGGGCGGTACATTTGGTTCGCGATTGACCACGTTGTTACGCGAAAAACTAAATTTAACGTATTCCGTAGATGTAAATTTCGAATTTGGTCGTGAACTAGGAGTTTTTGAAATAGCAACTTCGACCCGCAACGAACGCCTTTTAGAACTTCTCAATGTATTAGAAGGGGAATTGCGTGGCTTTGTTAATGACGGAGTTAAAAAGACCGAAGTCGAGTCCGCTAAAGAGTATTTATTAGGATCTTTTCCAATTGGGCTGCAAAATTCTTTTTTAGTTGCTCAAAGGTACTTTCGATTACTTCTAGAGGGGCTTTCGCCAAAATTTCTAGACGAGTATCCCGAGCATATTCGAGCTGTTTCACAGGAAAGCGTTAACGCTGCAATTCGAAAATACTTTTCGTATGATCGATTTATTTCGGTAGTGGTATGTGATGCGGAACGCACTAAAGAATCACTGAAGGGTCGAAAGAGTCCTGTCAAAGTAGTTTCCGCCAAACAAGTAATTGAAACCTACTAACGGAGAACTCGAATTATTAGGGTTCGATCAGCACCAATTCGCTATTGGTAAGAAGGTGAATTCCTTCGATCTTTTCTGAAACTTTAGAAACGTTCCTTCTTAGCGATTCAATTGTGCCGGAGTGGATTGGCGCTTGGCCCAGTCGTAGGTCGTATACTATTCTTCCCCTGCGTTGGGGCCCGCTAGGTGTTACCCCGAACAAGTGCATTGCGGAGGTCATAAATCTCGATGAACGCTCTAAAACTTTTTTTAGTCCTCGGTTTTTTTTGAGGCCGTGTTGAGCGCCTGATAGTTTTAGGGACTCATTCATCCAGGCGTCATATTCTGAGAGCTCGATTACGCGCAGAAACGCCCGACGGAGATAAAAGCTTTTATGTTTTTGCTTAACATTGGTCTTTAACAAGGTTTTCAAAGAAAAATTTGCAATAGGAAGGCCGTATGAATTTACAATGACTCCGTCAAAACCTGGTACGGGACGTTCGTGTAGACTCGGAATAAATACGACACGCTCACCTCGACTTCTAAAAACTATCCGAGCATAGGCCGCGGCAGAGTCCAGCTCATGCAGCGTAAACCCCGAAAAATTTTTACTCATGGTAAGCTTACGCAACTCTACCACGGAGGTTAAACCCTTTGGCACTGCTGAATCGAGCATGAAGAAACCCGGAGCGTCGTTGAACTCTCGAAATTGAATATCTTCAACTTTAAGAATTTCCGCACAAGCAATGTCTCTGATTCGCGCGCGCAAAGAGTCTGTGTCGGCAAAGGCCGAAAGCGTCGCAATGAAAGAAAAAAATAAAGAAAAGAAATAAACCAAGAACCCCTCACCCCAAAAACAAACTAAATACCCGCGGGCTGAGGTGTAGAGGAATCGACTGCGCGTGTCAATGATGTGTTTATTGGGTGATCGTTTCGCATGTGCCTTCAAAAAAGGCACCGAAGCCGATGGCAATGCTTGGGGCTCGAAGTTTACCGATCACTCGACCAGTTTCAGTAAGCACGATTCGGGAGCTCGCTTCTACTTCTCCACGAATAAAACCATCGATTATCACAACGTCGCCGTTAACTCGGCCTTCCACCACGCCGGTTTCGCCTAAAACGATTTCGCTGCCGGGTTGCCCAACTATGTTGCCCGAAATCGATCCATCAAACCTGGTAAAACCCGAAAACGTCACGGTACCTTCGAGTTTGGTGTCCGTAGTGATCAGGTTCGTTTTGTCGATCTCATTGGCCATTTAGTTGGAAACCTCGTGCATTGTATTGATGAGCAACTCACCTGATCGCGAAAAAATTAAGATTTGAAAATTTTTGGCTCGTTCTGCAGAAAACTGCGCGTTGACCAACCTGAATCGTGCCACTTGGAAAGTTTCACCTTTTTCGAAATCGATCAAATAGGGTCCCGAGTTTCTAAAAATATTTGGGTAACCTAATAGTGAGCTGTCGTTTCGTGCAAGCACGACAATATAACCTTTTTGTACGATCTCCGCTGAACCGGCATTGTGTAATTCAAATGTTAGCGTGAGAGGCGATTTTCCGTCGCCGGGGGAATATTTGAAGTTAGCAATTTTAACGAACGGTCCACTTTGTGTCTTGTCGGTCACAATCGGCGAGAAGAGCCCCAGGGCAGGATTTTTGCTGTCCAATTCTTTTGGTGCATTTTGGAGCGCCTGGGCATTTTGTAGGCGAGATTTCGATAATTCGATTTCGTCACGCAAAGCCCGAATAAGCTCTTCAGGAGAGTTCGTTGGGCCGATTATGGAATCACTTTGGTCGTCGTGAGAAGGAACCGATATTTTTGTTGGTCCACGTAGGTAAAGTTTGATCAGCAAAATAGTTGCGCCGATAAAAAACAACGATGCGAAACTGCCTAGCACCAAAGTACGGTAGAGAGTTCGCGTACTTAGCGAGATGCTTCGAGGGGAGTGTTGGTCTTTGTAAATGACCAGGCGCAGATCGGACATATTGAAAATTCAACAATGTCGCGGGTTTGATGTCAACTTTTCTGTGTTTTTATCCGAACTCTATCATGATGAGGTTTCTATTAATTGACACAGATTCGACCTTCAGTTCGATGCTAGAGCAAATGCTCCGGTCTCGTGGTGTGGATTGCGCCAGCTTTGCTAACGCGAAGATGGGTTATGAAGCCCTGAAACATGAAGGCAAGGCAGTTTCTTTGGTGATTCTCTCGAAGGAGCAAACCGAAGAGAACGACGGACTCGCGATTTTAGAGGCGATCCGAAAAGAATACCATATTCGAAACACACCAGTGATTCTGCTCTCTTCGATCTGGGGAAAGGCAGAGTTTGCGAAGCACCAAAAAAGCGAAAGCGGCGCAAACGGGTACTTCAATAAGTCCACCCCTGTCACAGAATTTGAGTCTGTTATCGAGTCGGTTTTAGGCGGTAAGTTCATAGCTCGAAAGCCAGTGGCACCGGCGGCTCCCCAGAAAGATGCGGGCGCGCCACCTCCTTCACCGATACCCGAGCCAGGATCAATTTCGAGTATTACGTTAGAGGTATCAAATAGTGGTGCAGAACCTGAGAGTTCAGACTCGCCCGTTCAGTTATTCGAGGCCAAGGAGGTTCTTGGCGGAGCTCCAGTAGATAAAATTTCGATCGATTTTGGGCCGGCAGTGGAAGGTGGGGCTTCCAGTGTTGCTCAAGGGGCAGCCGTTCCCCCGAGTCCGCCCGAGGCAACGGTGGTACCAGATTTGTCGTCGGTTAGCGTTACGATGGCCGCACCACAACTCGAAAAACTAGTGGCCCAAAGTGAAGCAGCCAAAAAATCAGTTGAGCCGGAACCTATTACTATAGCGCCAACCTCGGAACCCGTTGCTCTGCAACAACTAACGGGTGTCACGAACATGGCGTCCGATATTAAGCTGGAAACAACGCAGCTTCCAACACCTCCGTCGACGCCAGAACTAGTCGAGGCACCCGACACAAAGTTAAGTGATGAAGACGTTGCTAAAGAACTTCCGTATTTATTTTCTGAAAATACCACTACCGCACCGCCTTCGAATTTGACGCGTCTAACGAGCATGGGGGCAAAACGTCCTGCTTATGACGTAAAAATCAGTCTCCCGGGTTCAGAGTTTTCTGCGGGAGGGGTGGGGCCTGCGGCGAGCGGATTAGAAGCCGCGCCCGATGACGTGGAAACCCTAAAACGCTACCTCGCCATGCGAGAGCAAGACGTTTCAGTTCTCACCGTTCAATTAACTTACGCCAAAGAAGAGTTAGCAAAGTCTCAAAATCAAATTCAAGAAATGGCGCTTCAGAATGAAGACCTATTTCACCAGTTAGACGACCTAAAAAGAAAGTATACTGAGCTTCAAGCCGAACAAGTTCACAAAGGAGCGTCTGTACGAGGCGAACTCGATGCAGCGCTTTTGGAAATAAAGGAAAAGTCTGATCGCTTGAAGTTGTTGGAATCAAAATTAGGAGATTCCGCAAAACAATACGATCGACTGAAAGATCGGGTGCGGGTCGATATTCGAAAGATTAGAGCGCGAGAAAAAGAACTAGAAAGTAAATTGGAAATTCTCAGAAAAGATTCTGAAACGTTAATTGCCAGTCGAGAAAACAAGATTTTAGATCTAAAGCGAAAAGTCGATCTATTGGAATTCAATTACGATGTTCTACAAGATAAAAATGCCATCGAACGCGGCAATGTGCAGAAGGCAAACGAAAAAATTGAGCGCGTACTGAAAGTGCTACGGCTTGCATTAGGCATGATCGAAAGTGACGATTTGACCGGTGAAACTGGGGCTTCAGAGCAAAAGGACAAGGACGTACAAGTTTCCTAAGTAATATAAGGGCGTACGATGTTGAATAATAAATTGAACATTCTCATCGTTGAAAGTGATACGCGCCAGACCGAGCTCATGGTTGATTTAATCAATGACGTCGCGTTTCGCCCTAGTGTAGACACCACTAACTCTCCGGAGCGTTCTCTCGAACTAATAGGACGATCTAATTACCAGTTGGTTATAATGGATACCGGAACCGGCAAGGTCGACGGTGTTTCAATTCTTGAACGTATAAAAAGCATTAGCCCCTCTACTTCGGTGATCATGACTTCAAGCTTCGCCACGATCGAAGAAGCGGTTAAGGCCGTTAGGTTGGGGGCAGACGAATACTTTAAAAAACCCTTTAATCCGGAACAATTCAAGCTAGCGGTTCGTCGCGCCTTGGACCGCCGCGATCTTTATTCAGGCGATGAGGCTGTAGTCGGCCTAATGAATTTGCTCAACTGCTGTCAGTTGATATCTGGCTGTCTCGAAGAAGAAAAAATTTTTGATACGGTTCTGGGCTACTTGAAACGCGAGACCCACTCGCAAGCAGCAGCTTGTTTTATTTATACCAATAATAAAAAAAAATCAGAACCAAAGCGCATCGAACTCTCTAATGAGCAAGATGCTGATGTAGTTGAAGTTATGGTCAGTAGCGTGAATGTAATCCAAAGCCACGCCACGGAACCAGGTTCAATGAAAATTCTTCCAAAAGCGCAAGGCAACCCCGAAATAGTGATTTTTCGATTCGCTTGGAACGAAGAACGTTCCTACTATGTGGTGTGTGCGAGCCCAACTTGGGCTATTTCGGTCGACGAAGTAGATTCACGCGTGCGCCTTCTTCAAAGTCAAATACACATGACCGCGCGAAACATCGACAGTTATCGCGACGTACAACACTTGTTAAATCTCGACGAACCTACGGGATTGTTTAATACCCGTTACCTTCATAAGAGCCTGGAAGATCTTTTCGCAAAACGAAAGGCCGGAGAAAAGAGCACCTTCTCTGTTTTGTTTGTTGATGTAGATAAGTTTAAGTCGGTCAACGACCAGTACGGTCATTTGATAGGCACCAAATTGCTTCACGAAATTGGTCAGATTACCCGAGGGTGTTTGCGCATGGGAGATCTGGCGTTTCGTTACGGTGGCGACGAGTTCGTCGTAATTCTTAAAAACTGTCCGACCAAAGCCGCAATAGATATTGCTGAGCGTTTAAGGGCAGGAGTTGAAAAGAACGAATTTCTAAGTAAAGAAAAACTGAACGTCAGATTGACGGTGAGTATCGGAGTGGCCAATTGCCCAGAGCACGCTACTTCGAAACGGGCAATCATTGAGGCCGCCGATGCCGCGATGTACGCTGTAAAGCGTAGTACCCGCAACCGAGTTTATGTCGCCGAACTCAAGGCCGCCTGAAAATTAAACAATTCCCGACGGCGTTTGACAACGATTCCCCCGATTGGTATTGCGATGCGACACCGGGGGGTTGGAATGTTGATTCGAGCGGCCATATTGTTGATTGCTTCTCTGCTGTCTGTGCAAGTTTTCGCGGCCAAAAAACCACCAAAAAAACCGGAAATACAGCCTATCCCAGGCACTGATGTCGCGCGCGTTTTGAGCGAGGCCGAGTGCGTACTGGTGTTAAATCAGGACCCTAGCGAACCTCAGTCTGAACTCAAATATTTCAAGTCGATCAAACTGCTGCACACCGCAGAACTAGTAAAATTGGGTGATGACCTCACTACCAGCGTTCGAAATTCTCCGAGTGGAAGATTCGTGGCCAAAGGGACGATTCCAGGCACTCTCTCTGTCGCATCGCCACTTGGCGGTAACCCAGTGATCCTCCAGGCCCATATTGGCGCGATAAGTCAGATAGAGTTCGATCACGATGCAACGCGGATGCTCACCCTGGGCGGAGAGGATCAAGAAGTTAAACTGTTCAGTTACCGAGAAGGGGAACAGGCAGCGGAAATAGTGCCACTTGCGACATTAGCTTTCGAGCGCCAAAAAAACTGGGGCAACGACACAGATGGAGTGTTTAGAGGCGATCAACCACAGGTGATGTCCGTGTCTTCGGCACTTCGTTTATTCGCAATCGGAACCGCGGAGGGACACGTAGAGATCCATTCGCTCCAAGACGGGGCTTTGGTTGGAAGGGCACAAGCTGTTTTCGACAGTCCGGTAGCAGCCATAGAGTTCGATGTTCAGAAAAGGGAGTTACACGTTTTAGCTAACGATGGGATTTACGCCAGAATTTCGATCGACTCTCCCAATGAAAATCGCGAACTCAGGGTCGACTCACAGACGGCGGCAGCTCGAGTGGTCAGTTACGATCGATTGAAGTCCGACGGCGCTCTTTCGGTGGTCGGCCGAACCGACGGAATGATCGAACTGCGCGACGGATTTAATCATGAGTTGGTTGAGGTCAATCAAGTTTTCCCAGAGGGGCGATATGTAACTACGGTTAAACTTTCGAAAAGTGGCGACATAGTGTTTGCGGGCGACAGCTCGGGGTATGTATTCATCCTCGAAACTCTATCGACGCCAGCCCTTGCGACATTATTTGAAATACCGGTGCCAAAAGTAGTGGCGGCTGAAGGAATGGCCGGGCGAGAAGTGGTCGCTATTGAGCTTGATCCGGAATCCGAACCCAAATGGATGCGAGTGACATATCGCTCCGGGCATGTTCATTTGCTGGAGTTACTTGGTGAAAGTAACGCAGATCTCAATTAAAAAAACAGCGAACGAATTGGCACGTTGAAATGCAGAAGAAAATTTGTATCGTAATTCCCGCGAGATTAGGGAGTACCCGATTACCCGAAAAGGCGCTTGCCGATATTCACGGCAAACCGATGATCGTTAGGGTACTTGAACGAGCTCGTCAAATTAACGGAGTTCACGAAATTATCGTGGCTACAGACCACGAGCGAATTGTGGCTGCGGTCGAAGCGGCAGGCGGGACTGCAGTCATGACACCGGATTCGTTGCAGTCGGGAACTGATCGAGTTGCCTTTGTGGCCAATGAACGCACAGCGGACATTTTTGTAAACGTTCAGGGTGATGAACCTCTGCTCGACCCCAAGGCCGTTGAGCGTACGCTCGCTCTTATAGAGGGGGGCCGATTCACAATGGCTACTCCCGCGGCCCCTATTCGGCACCGGGACGACTTGAAGAATTCAAATATTGTAAAGGTTCTGGTCGCGTCTGATGGACGCGCAGCGTATTTTTCACGGTTTCCGATTCCGTATTCACGTGGGGATATTCCAGCTGATTTGGGGGCTTTGGCGCCGCTACAACATATTGGAGTTTACGCTTATACCCGCGAAACCCTTTTGAAATTCTGGAAACTCGAGCGAACAACTTGGGAAGTCGCAGAGTCCCTCGAGCAGCTTCGCGCGCTGTATCATGGCATTCCGATCGGTGTGGCCTTGACCGAAAAAGCATCAACTGGAGTCGATACGATCGAAGACCTTGAGCGCGTACGTTCCTTGATGGTATGAATGTGGAATGGCGGCAAAACCCAAGCAAAAAAAATACGTTTTCGTAACTGGCGGCGTTCTTTCTTCCATTGGCAAGGGGATTGCGGCGGCTAGTATTGGTTATTTATTAGAAAATCGTGGCGTGAAGGTCACGATGATCAAAATGGACCCGTACATCAACGTAGATCCTGGCACCATGAGCCCCTTTCAACACGGGGAAGTTTTCGTGCTTGAGGATGGCGCTGAGTGCGACTTGGATTTGGGCCACTACGAACGATTTGTGAATTGCACGCTCACCCGCGAAAATAATTTTACTACGGGTAAGGTATACGACACTGTTATTCAAAAAGAGCGCCGTGGTGAGTACCTTGGTAAGACAGTACAGGTAATTCCGCATATCACCGACCAAATTAAAGAAAACGTACGTAAGGCCGCTGCCGACGCCGATTTAGCAATCGTAGAAATTGGTGGAACCGTCGGCGATATCGAGAGTTTGCCTTTTCTCGAGGCCATTCGACAATTTAAAGCAGAAGTTGGGGCTGAAAACGTATTGTATGTGCATGTGACTTTAGTTCCGCACATTGCCGCCGCGAGCGAACTTAAAACCAAACCCACCCAGCATTCGGTAAAAGAACTACGGGAAATTGGAATTCAACCCGATATATTGTTGTGTCGATCCGATCGCGCACTTCCTAAAGACGTTAAAGATAAAATCGCGCTGTTCTGCAACGTCACGCCGGATTGTGTTTTTTCTGCGATGGACGTTCAAACCATTTACGAAGTGCCTTTGAATTTTCATCGCGAAGGTCTCGACGAAATTATTATGGAGAAAATGGGAATCTGGACTCCGCGACCAGATTTCAGCGAATGGGAACGATTGGTTTACAAAGTAAAGAACCCAAGTCGCCATGTTAAAATCGGCGTTGTTGGTAAGTATGTTGATCTAAAAGAAAGCTATAAGAGTTTGAGCGAGGCGCTTATTCATGGAGGACTCGCCAACGATGCAAAAGTGGAAATTGTATATGTCGACTCCGAAGAATTACAGCAGGGTAAGGGCGTGCAGTTGCTCGAGCAAGTGGACGGTATCTTAATTCCTGGCGGATTTGGTGAGCGGGGAATTGAAGGAAAAATTAAAGCAGTAGAGTATGCTCGACTGCACAAAAAACCGTTCTTCGGAATTTGTCTTGGCCTTCAATTAGCAGTCATCGAGTTTGCGAGAAATGTTTGTGGTCTAAAAAATGCTACCAGCTACGAATTTAACCCTAACGACCCGTGTGCGGTAATTACAGTAATGGAAGATCAGAAATCGATCACCAACAAGGGTGGTACCATGAGGCTCGGTGGTTACGATTGTGTCTTGCGTCCAGGGACTCGAGCCTATTCCGCTTATCAGAAAGAAGTAGTCTCGGAGCGCCACCGCCATCGATATGAAGTGAATAATGAGTTCAGGAAAGAACTCGAGTCGAAAGGTTTGGTCATAAGTGGGGTTTACCGCTCGCCGAAGGCTGAGCTTGTAGAAATGATCGAGCTTGCAGATCATCCGTGGTTCGTGGCCTGTCAATTTCATCCGGAGTTTAAAAGTAAACCACTAAAGCCGCACCCGTTGTTCGCGGCCTTTGTGAGTGCATCGCTTAAAAGAACGTAGAAAGAGGCCGTCTTTGAAAAGAAACGATCGCTTTATTTTCATATGTGGCCCGTGCGTGATCGAGTCAGAGGGCCTGCTCGACGAGGTAGCTGGATTTTTAAAAGAAACTCTAGCCCGAGTTCCGGCTTGGGACTTTTACTTTAAAGCGTCTTTCGACAAAGCAAATCGTAGTGCTCACGATTCCTTTAGAGGGCCGGGACTCGAACGTGGGCTCAAAATGTTGAGCGGAATAAAAAAGAAGTTCGGAGTAAAAGTCTTAACAGACGTTCATTTGCCCGAACATTGTGGTCCCGCCGCTGAAACGGTAGATGCGCTTCAGATACCGGCATTTCTTTGTCGCCAAACGGATCTTGTTATTGAAGCCGCCACTCAGGCCGCTAAAAATGGAAAATCGCTAAATATTAAAAAAGGGCAGTTTTTGGCGCCTTGGGACATGGGAAATGTCATCGAAAAGGTTGAAAGTACAACCAATCAAAAAAGGCCGCCTTGGCTTTGGTTAACCGAGCGAGGTACCAGTTTCGGATACAATAACTTAGTAGTCGATATGACGTCTTTCCCGATAATGCGAAAACTCGGAGTACCGGTACTTTTTGATGCCACCCATTCGGTGCAACTACCCGGGGGCGCGCAAGGCGGAAAAGTAACTGGCGGGCGCCGGGAAATGATCGAACCTCTCGCGCGTGCGGCGACGGCAGCTGGTATCGATGGAATTTTTATGGAAACTCATCCGAGGCCAGCCGAGGCGAAAAGTGACGCGGCAAACGCATTCCCGTTGACCGAACTTCCGCGTTTTATCGAAAGTATTGAACGCATTCGTGAGTTGGAGCATATTTCGTGACCACTGAATTTCGGCGCTCGAGCTGGTCCACTACTGATGCGGTGGCGCAGGTTTGGGTCGACGAGTTAATCTGGAAAATGTTGCGATGTTGCGCCGCTGAAGAAGAATTGGGAACTGCGACCATCCCTACGGCAAGCGGTAGCTCCGTTGAACTTTATAAAACAGCTCACGCGGTTGTTGCGGCTCATGGTTTACTGGGAGTTGCCGATTTGGTGTATGGTCGACAACTACTTGATTTAAAGGATGTCGGTGCATACTGGGTAGATGACGCAGAAAAATCTCGCAAGCGGTCCGATATTTTAAACCACGAGTTGAACTGGCTCGTAAGTCCTAAGCTTGGGGGCCGAGTGCTCGCCATCGATTCGGCTGGCATGAGATCGCTTTACGCAAGTATTTCTAAAGAAAAAAATCCGCGTCACATGGATTTTCTTTGTTTGTGGGCTCCCACGCTCGATTCTCGAGAAGAACTCGGCGAACTGCTTAAATTAGGGGCTTACGAAGCAATTTTTACTTCGCGCGAAGAAGGTTCGGTGTACCGTTATCAAAAAAACACTAACGGCATTTTTCATCGAGTGGAAATTCGAAGTGTACTTTGGCCGACATCGAAAAATTGGTCGACCGACATTGAGCGTGCTATTTGGGATCGTGCCAAAGAAGATTCGGCGGGACGATTAATACTCGATGCAACTGACCTTTTTACCCTAGCTTTGCGGCAGTTTGCAGTTGATTCGCTTTTAGGCGGGGCGGCACCGCTGCTCGACATGCTGCGCATACTAAAAAAATACGACGACAATATCGATTGGCAACGTCTTCGCCAGTATAAGAATCAACTTGGTAAATGTGAGTGGATGTGGGCCGGGTTATACGCGATCGACTTATTCGAAAAGAAGACTGGTGTCGGCTTGCGTTTGCCCACCTGGGCTCGCGAAAACCTTGTCGGCATGCGTGAGTCGTTTTGGCCTACTTTCGTAGACTCTCGCCTTGTTTGGGCGAATCCTGACACAAGACTCGGTGAATTTGCTCGTGCTCACGTTAAGCTAGCTCGTGGCACTTGATGACGCTGATTTATTGAGAAGCGCGAAAATGGACTTTTCAAATAGCGGTCAACCGAAGACACTAAAAGCCAATGAAGAGCACCAAACCTCGAAAATTCAAAAATCCCTTTAAGCAGCTTCCTTCGTCGGTTCAAAAGCGCTTAAAGAAAATTAAATTACTTGCGTTGGATATCGACGGAGTAATGACTGACGGTCGTGTTTTTTGGGTCGAAGGTACCGGTTGGACTAGACAATTTAGCGTCAAAGATGGCTATGGAATTAAGCTGATCATGAAAGCCGGAATTGATGTAGCTATCATCAGTGGTGGCGATTCAAAATCAGTACGGGAACGAGCAAACTGGCTCGGTATCAAACATGTCTATCTGGGAGACGAAAACAAGATTATCGCATTTGATAAGATCAAGAAAGACACTGGTCTTTCGTCTGATCAAATAGCATTCGTCGGTGACGATTTATTCGACATCCCAGTTTTGGAGCGCGTTGGCTTTTCTGCCACTGTGCCTCACGCCGTTCCGGAGGTTTGTGCCATTGTGGATTACATTACCCGTGATATCGGCGGTTACGGCGCCGTTCGCGAGATCTGCGATTTAATTCGGCACGCTGTTGAAAGTAGATGAAACGGCCAAACTTTCTTATTCTAGCGCTCATTTGCCTTTTCGTATTCGTCGAAGTGCTGTTTTTACGACCCTCAAATTTAGAATCGAACGAACAAGACCCTCAGGGCATGTTCAATTCTATCGAATCACAAGTTTTATCGGAAAAAAAAGAAGACAGTGTAGCCTACACGATCGAGGGATTCCACTACACCGCGGTCGAGGGGGAACAAAAACAGTGGGAGATGGACTCGAAACAAGCGCTTTTGTACGAAAAATCCCGTTTAGCGCGCGCCTACAACGCCACCATCACGATGTTCGACGTAAAGGGAAAATCTACCTTAATTGAAGGCGACGAGGCTTTTTTTCGGTTTGGGTCACAGGACCTCGATTTAGTCGGAAACGTAAAAGTCACCTTTCCCGACGGGTTCTGGATTAAAACATCTAAGGCTTACTATCGTCGGGCAATTGATGAAGTGAGTACAACTGAACCATTTCATGGTGAAGCGCAACCCAATGCCGGTGAATTAATGCACATGTGGGGCCGTGGGTTTAGGGC
This sequence comes from Bacteriovoracaceae bacterium UBA4573, assembly GCA_002387735.1. GTDB lineage: Bacteria > Bdellovibrionota > UBA1018 > UBA1018 > UBA923 > UBA923. Next base: position 15,391 of record DGKJ01000070.1, read on the forward strand.
AAAACGTTCCGAGGCGGTAGTCTACGTATTGAACGAGTCGCGGGTCAATATGCGGCGATTGCTATCGGATGAGCTTACCGACGTACGTTCGGATTTTGCAGAAGTAGATAGATTTAAAAAAGTCGCTTATTTCACCATGTCTTCTCCTCAAAAATTTGTAGAAACGGATCGGGGTACATTGCATGTAAAGTCTCGCAGGCAAGACGCAACGTACGATTCCAAAAGTAGCAGCATTAAAGTGATGACCGCTTATGACGACGTCTTGATCGAAGAAAGAGATTTAAAAAAGAGCAAGAAAGGTTTGAAATACGCGACTTGTCAAAAGGCGGATTTTCTAACTTTAGAAGACAAAATATTACTTTCGGGGTTTCCGTCGGTGTATCAAGAGAAAGACACCCTAACCGGGGAATTGATCACAATTTTTCGAAAACGCAATGTGGTAGAAGTAAATCAGGCGAATGCCCTTCATGAAACCGGTTCATCCGAAACAGTGGAAACTCCGGCCCCGAAACGGTAGGCTAAAAGTCTAGTTATGAGTGAAATGAATCGAAATCGAAAAGACCGCACACTCGAAGCCAAAAAGTTGGTGAAGACTTTTGGTAAACGCACCGTGGTTCGGGAAGTGGACTTCAATGTTTCTTCCGGACAAGTCGTGGGCCTTTTGGGTCCTAATGGTGCCGGTAAGACCACTTCGTTTTATATGGTAGTCGGGTTGATTCGACCAGACGGCGGTAGCGTGTTGCTCGACGGGCAAGATATATCAAAATTGCGTATGCACGAACGAGCCCTCCAGGGGTTAGGCTACCTACCGCAAGAGCCCAGCGTATTTCGGAAGCTGAGTGTCGAAGATAACCTGCTTGCTGTGCTCGAAAATACAGACCTCACCGCTGCCCAACGGCGCGAAACACTTTCGAATCTACTCGAGGACTTCAATATTCGTCATGTAGCCAAGCAGCCCGCGTTTACGTTGTCTGGCGGTGAGCGGCGGCGCGTCGAAGTGGCGCGGGCTTTGGCGTTAGACCCAGTGTTTTTATTATTAGATGAGCCTTTTGCGGGTGTCGATCCGCTCGCGGTGGCGGATATTCAGGAGATTATTCGTAAGTTAAAAGCGCGTGGACTAGGCATTTTAATCACAGATCATAATGTTCGAGAAACTTTGGGAATTTGTGATTTGGGCTACATTCTGTCTGATGGTATGATCTTAGAGTACGGCACACCTGAACACATTGCTCAGAGCCCCCGGGCTCGCGAAGCGTATCTAGGTGAAAATTTTAGGCTTTAAGACGAGATCTACACCGGAGAACCATGGCATTAGAGATTAAACAGTCTCTGAAACTGAGTCAGCAGCTGGTCATGACCCCCCAGCTCCAACAGGCAATTAAGCTATTGCAGCTTAATCGCATGGAGTTGGTGGAAGTCATCACGCAGGAACTCATGGAAAATCCGCTACTCGAGGAAGTAGCTGAGACCATTGATAATCCCGAGGGGCTTGAGGCGGGTTCCGAAGAAGCCGCGGCTCAACAAAATGAGCCCGAGGCCCCAGCAGCAGAAGCTACCACTACTGAAACCAAAGACGACGTCGATTGGGAACAGTACATTGAGGACGTTAACAACAATCAGAGTGCGCTCCCGGCAGTAAGACTAAACACGGAAGAGCTACCAAGTTTCGAAAACATCCTCACCAAAACCACTACTCTCAATGACCATCTCCGCTGGCAGTTGTCGTTAGCTCAAATGAGTGAAGAGGAACGTAACTTTGGTGAACTGGTAATTGGAAATCTCAACGACGAGGGGTATCTCATTCAGCCTCTCGAAGAACTTGCTAAAGAAATGCAAATGGAACTCGAGGATGCGCTCGAAGTTCTAAAAATGATGCAAAAATTTGATCCGATTGGGGTTTGTGCCAGAGATCTTCAAGAATGTCTCATGGTGCAAGCACACTTTCTGCAACCCAGAAACGAGATGGTCGAAAAAATCATAGCCCATCACTTGCCCGACCTAGAACGTAGAAATTATCAAAGTATAGCGAGAGCGCTTGGCATTCCGATGGACGAAGTAATTGCCGCTACCAAAGTTATTCTGGAGTTGGAGCCCAAACCCGGTCGTTCTTTTGTAGCAAGTGACAACACACAGTACATTACGCCTGATATTTACGTGTACAAAGTTGGCAACGAATACGTGATCATGCTCAACGAAGACGGCATGCCGAAGTTACGTGTGTCGGGTTATTATAAGAACGTTTTAAGCGGCGCCAAACAACCTGGTCAGAGCGACGGTGAAAAGAAATCTGGCGCGATCACCAAGGAATACATTCAAGATAAACTACGCTCGGCGGTGTGGTTGATTCGCAGCATTCACAATCGGCAAAAGACAATCTACAAAGTGACCGAAAGTATTGTTAAGCACCAGCGTGATTTTTTCGAGAAGGGCGTTGGTTTTTTAAAGCCAATGATCTTAAAAGACGTAGCGGCTGACATTGGTATGCACGAATCTACCGTGAGTCGCGTGACGACCAACAAATTCGTTCACACTCCAGTTGGAATTTTCGAACTCAAATATTTCTTCAACAGTGGCATTTCGGCAGCCGATGGCGGCGGGGATGTGGCATCCGAGGCAGTTAAAGAAAAGATTCGACTTATGCTTTCTAAAGAAGATGCCACCAAACCCCTTTCGGACCAAAGAATAGTGGAACTGCTCAAGGCCGAGAATATCGACATTGCCCGCCGTACAGTGGCTAAATATCGAGATATGTTAGGTATTTTGTCCTCCTCCAAGCGCAAGAAAGTGTTTTAAACCACGATTTGATCCCCTGTGTTATTGTTGACTTTTTTTGTCTAAATAGCTAAAAACTGCGGCATGAAAGCCGCGTCATTTGGACTTGGAATTCTTCTTTGTTGGGTCTTTATTTCAACTTCGCAGGCGGCTCCTTCGAGTAAAGCAGTGGGTATCGAACCCCGCCCCCCTCGCTGGTATTCCAAGCTTTCCCCTTTGAAGATTGCCAACGCCTTACCCTGTCAAAGTGTAGTGAGTGCTGGCGCACCAACGCGTGAACTTTTACATAAGCTCGCAAACCAAAAAGTCAGTTTGCCTGCCTCGCGTGCGATCGACGAACTAATTCAAAATCACTTACCCGAGGTTGCTGGTATTGTTGCCGATTTCTTGAGCGTGCAACCAGCAGGTACAGTAACTACCGAAGATGCTTTACAAGAAGCCTTTCTCGCACTCAGTGAGATTGTCTACTCGGAACAAGGGCCAGAAAAAAAATCACCATTTTCTTACCGTTTGCGAATGTTGGTTTTACGCCGCCTCCAAAATTTAGTCACTCAGGAACAAGAATGGAACGAACTGGAATTCGTGAGTTCGGACGTGCAGCTGTCCGGATCACCCGGCGAGCAAGAACAAACTGCCAACTTGGCTACAGTTCGCGAGTTAGTTAAATTTGCCGTATCTAAAGATTTAGTGACCGAAGATAATTTTTCGGAGTACCTCGATTTTCACGCGAACGGGTCAACTGTTCAAGAAATAGGCAGCGAACGCGGTGTATCTCCTCAGGCCATATCGATGCGAATTAAAAACGTATCAGACGCTCTGGCATCGGCCAGCGAGCGACTGCAAAATACGAAGGTTAATCGATATCGCAGAAAAGGTCGGAGCACT
>DGKJ01000024.1 GCA_002387735.1 Bacteriovoracaceae bacterium UBA4573
GTTCGAAACCTACGGGGGCATGGCGCGTTCGATTCGTGAGTTTTCGTACGACCAAATGCTTCATTCTAGTCTTCCGAAACAATTAAAGTGGGCGGACCGTGATTCTATGGCCCACTCTATTGAAAGTCGGGCGCCTTTCCTGGATTACCGGCTAGTAGAGTTTCTACTTGGTTGTCCCGACTCGTTCAAAATCGCTTCCGGTACTACCAAAAGAATTTTGAGAGGCGCGATGCGAGGTTTTTTGCCTGAATTGGTAGAAAATCGACCGGACAAGATGGGCTTCGTTACGCCCGAAGAACATTGGGTGCAGAACGAAGCACCGGCTCAGTTTTTAGAAGAGGCCCGGAGAACGATCGATAGTTCACACGAGGTATTTACTTCGACGGCACTCGAGCAGATTGAGGCCGTCGTTTCGGGAAAGAAAACTTTCAACCACCAGCCTTGGCGAATTATTGCTTTTGGGGCCTGGATGAAGCGATTTTCGGTAGGTGTGTAACGTTATGTTAACTCATCGACTAATACCAGTATTGCTTCTCAAAGACGGTGGCCTAGTAAAAACAACTAAATTTGGTGATCCAAAATATGTTGGAGATCCAATCAATGTCGTTCGAATTTTCAACGAAAAAGAAGTCGACGAACTAGCGATATTGGATATTTTCGCGAGTTCTAGAGGTCGGGCACCGGATTTCGAACTTTTAGCACAGATCGCCAGTGAGTGTTTTATGCCGCTGTCCTACGGAGGAGGAATTCGTTCGATCGATGATGCAAAAAGAGTCTTTTCGTTAGGCATTGAAAAGGTATGTATTCAAACTGCAGCACTTCAGAATATTAAAATTATCACTGAAATTGCGAGAGACTTTGGTACCCAAAGTATTACTGTTTCCGTGGATATTAAAAAAAACTGGCTGGGGAGACGCGGGCTGTATTCCGCCTCGGCCGGGAAAATAATTCAAGGGGATTGGTTGAATTATCTCAAAACCCTCGAAGCAGCCGGAGCTGGTGAAATTCTGTTAACTTCGGTGGAACGAGACGGAACCTTGAGCGGAATGGATTTCGAACTCATACGCGAAGTGTCCGAGTGTTTATCTATTCCAGTTGTGGCCGCTGGTGGAGCTTCTAGTTTGGATGACGTGAGAAAAGCTATTGATTGTGGGGCAAATGCAGTAGCTGCGGGTGCTTTTTTCGTTTATCAAGGTCCCCATAGAGCGGTGCTAATTAGTTATCCAAGGTATGCCGAGTTAAAGAGATTAATGGGATGATTGTTTTGTGAAACACGAAAAAAACTTTCGAATATGTAAGCGTTGCATAATGGATACAACCGCAAAAGACATTCAGTTCGACGAAAATGGAATTTGCAATTATTGTAATGAATTTCTCTTACGCTCTGGTCATATCCTTGAGAAAAAAAGCGAAGAACGTGAACGTGAACGGACCTCTTTAGTAAACGAGATAAAAAAAAGAGGCACTGGTAAATCTTACGACTGTATTGTCGGCGTATCTGGTGGTGTAGACAGTTCGTGGGTGCTCGTTCAAGCAGTAAACCTAGGATTAAAGCCACTTGCGGTGCATATGGACAACGGCTGGAATTCAGAGTTGGCACAAAATAATATTTATAATCTAATTCAAAAGCTCGGAGTGGATCTTTACACCCACGTCATCGATTGGACGGAGTATAGAGCGCTTATGCAGGCCTTTTTCGAGGCCGATGTTGTCGACGTTGAACTTCTTTACGATAACGCCATGTTAGCAGTGAACTATAAAATGGCGGCTAGGCACGGTGTCCAGTTTATACTTGGAGGCACCAATCAGGCGACAGAAGGCATGCGTATGCCTCCAGATTGGAACTGGTTCAAGTTCGATAAACGCAATATAAAGGCGATTGGACAGAAGTTTTCAAAACAAAGATTACGCACTTTTCCGGCGATGGGAACTTTCGATTATATCTATTACGAATTTTTAAAAAAAATTCATTGGGTCTCATTTTTGGACTATTTTGATTTCAATAAAGCCGAGGCGTTAAAGATTTTACAAAATGAATTTTCCTACAAACCCTATCCCTATAAACATTACGAATCGATCTTCACGCGTTTTTACCAAGGGTATCTATTGCGCGAGAAATTCGGAGTAGATAAGCGTAAGGTCCATTTTTCGACCTTGGTGGCAGCCAATCAGCTTACCCGGGAAGAGGCGCTTCGAGGAACCGAAGGCATCGCTTACCCGAGTTCAAATGATCTCGAAGACGATAAAAAATATTTTTTAAAAAAAATGAATTGGTCGGAGGATGATTTAAAACGTTATCTGGCACGAGTGCCGAAGTCGCACGCGGACTACCCCACTGAAAAGCCGCTTTGGAATTTTTTGGCTAAAATGCGGAAAAAGGTTAGCGGTGCCGCAGAGAATGTTTCCCCGTCATGAAAAAAATTTTATTTCTCTCATCTTGGAGGGATTCTGCTTTTATCGATGACCAAGCGCGGGCATTGGGTGCGGAATTTGAAGTTAGGTTTTTTGATTGTGCGCATTCATTTTCAATAATTCCGAAGGGGATTCAAATTCGTCTTCAGGCTCGAAGAATAATTAGGGATTGTCGGCAACAGGCCTGGGTACCGGATTTAATTCACGCTCACGTGGCTTATCCAGCGGGCGTCATCGGTCAGCTCGTGAAAAAAGAATTCGGTGTACCGTTAGTCCTTACTGAACACACGGGACCTCTCGAACTGTTGGAGCCCTACTTTGGTTCAGAGACTGCATTTAACGCTCATTTTTTAAATTATGATCAGATAATATGTGTGAGCAGGTTTCTAAAAAATCAACTTTCAAAACGCGTTCCTACGCACGATCAGATATCGGTACTCGGAAATATTGTCGGAAAAAAATTTTTCGATACCGAAATAAAAACCGAAATTGCGCAGCAGTCTGCACTCTATGTCGGACGACTGACTGAGGAAAAAGGAATTATTGAGCTTAGTGAGGCTCTAAAGTTAGTGGATGGGTGCCTAAAGTTTAAATTCATTGTGAAAGTGATTGGAAACGGACCTCTGCGATCTCTTTTAGAAAGCACTGCTTTAGAATTAAAAAATATCAAACTGGAGTTCTTACCCGAGGGTCCGTCAGTGGTGTGCGAGACTCTAAATGAAGTAAGATTTCTCTTGTTGCCTAGTCGTATTGAGACCTTTTCCATGGTGGCGGCTGAGGCGTTGGCAATGGGGCGGCCGGTTTTGGGCTTCGATTGCGGAGGCCCTTCTGATTTTGTCTCCGAAAAAATGGGTCATTTGATTCGGGAGCGCGACCCCAAATTATTCGCAAACAAGATGTTAGAGATGATAAATATGCGCGAGTGGGAACTCACTTCGGACGAGTGTCAGAATCGGCGGCATAGTATTGAAA
>DGKJ01000069.1 GCA_002387735.1 Bacteriovoracaceae bacterium UBA4573
CGGAAAATACTATGGTGTTAAAGCTTCTACCGTCGCCCGCCAAATTTTAGAGAGCTTTTACGAAGCTATCGTAACGGCCGAAGGCGAGACGAAGTCGACCGCTCCCTCCAAAAGATCATGAGCAACAAACACGTTCCGGTTTTACCTAAAGAGTGCATTGAAGGGCTAAGTCCCGCACTTCAGAAGGCTGGTGCAATATTTGTGGACGGCACACTTGGAGGAGCGGGTCACACTCGACTTTTTCTCGAACACTTTCCTGGTCTCACCGTACTAGCCTGCGATATCGACGCGAACGCCATAACCGACGCGCGACGTTCGCTGGAATCTATTTTGGCCCAACACAAGATCGTCTTTTATCACGGTAGTTTTTCGGAACTTGCGGCCGGCACTAACGCACCCATCCCACCTCCGTGGGACGCCGTTCTGGTGGATCTCGGATACTCGTCTAATCAACTTGAAAGCGCTGACTACGGAATGAGTTTTCAAATCGACGCTCCCCTCGACATGCGATTACGCCGCCCAAGCCACGGGCCGACTGCCTGGGAAATGATTGAACATTGCTCACAACAGGAACTGGCAGATATCTTTTTTCGCTATGCTGAGATTCGAGAATCTCGGTCTTTAGCCCGTGCCATTAAAACAGCGCTGGCCCAAGGAGAATTGGTCAATTCCACTCGTAGGTTCGCCGAATTTGTTGCCGAAAAATTGCACGATAAAAAGCGAGATATTCACCCCGCGACCACCGTGTTTCAAGCGTTACGCATCGCAGTAAACGACGAGTTACGAACACTCGATACCTTTTTGAAACATGTTATGCTGAACCTAAAAAAGGGGGGCCGACTTGCCGTGATCACGTTTCACTCTCTGGAAGACCGAATCGTGAAAAGCTGGGGCAATTCTGACCAAGGTGTGTTGCCCATCTACAAAAAGCCGGTCACCGCGACCGAGGAAGAAATTAAAAGTAATCCCAGATCCCGTAGTGCAAAACTCAGAATTTATGAAAAAAAATAGTCGTTCGCTGAGTCCAAAGCTAAAAATATTTCTGGTTATCGCAGCGGGAGCCGCATTCATGGGTAGTTTCGCGTGGATCCGTCTTGAAATAGTTCGAATCAGCTACGATATCCACCGCCTGGAAAAGTTAGAACAACAGGCTCGCGACGACGTAAATAAAGTAACGCTAAAAATAAACGAAGCCCGATCTCCCGTGCGACTCGAGCGAATCGCTCGCGAAAAATTTGACATGAAAAAACCACGACCGGAACAGGTTATAAAGTTATGAACCGAATTCGGTGGCTCGGCTTTTTCTTTTTTGTTTTTGCTGCCGGTATCGTTACCCGGACAGTTTATCTTCAATTTGCATTTGATGAAAAACTAGAACGCCTCTCGAAACGACAATTTAACTCCAAGCTTACCTCTCTCCCACGGCGAGGGCTTATTTTAGATCGCAACGGAGAGGGTTTAGCTGTCACGCTAAAGGTACGGTCTCTTTTTATACGCCCCGAACTCATGCGTAAGGAGTTGAACGCTTCGGAACGGGCACGATTATCAAATATTATTTCGAAAGGCATTCATTGGCCAAAACAGCGAGTCATCGAAAAAATTCGATCTGATCGGGGATTTGTTTGGGTAAAAAGGCAATTAAGCCAAACCGAAGAAAGCTTTTTGAGGTCCCACAAAATTTTAGAATTCGGCGACTCGGTCGGCTTAGTGGAAGAAACGCGTCGCTTTTACCCGAATAAAGAACTCGCCGCGCACGTACTGGGTAGCGTTGGAATCGATGGCCAGGGCTTAGAAGGCTTGGAGTTGCTCTACGATGCTATTTTAAGTGGCGAACAGTCGAAAATCGATTCGTCACGCGACGCACGCGGTAGACGCATTTTTCGCGGAGAAAACGGACTCTTCGCGTTTAAAGACGGCCAATCCTTAGTGTTATCAATTGATCGCACTATTCAATTCGACGCTGAAAAAGCGCTTGATCAGGCAGTGCGCGAATTTGGTGCAAAAGCTGGCACCGCGATTGTCGCAGAAGTAGAAACCGGGGAAATTTTAGCTCTCGCTAATGCCCCAACCTTCAATCCGAATGTCGCAAATCAATACTCAGCCGATTCACGCCGCAATCGTGCAATCACCGATGCTTACGAACCCGGCAGTACGTTCAAACCCCTGATCGCTGGTCTGGCGCTGGAGAATGGCAAAACCACTCGGTCTAAGATTTACTGTGAAATGGGCTCATTTAAAGTTGCTGATCGAGTGATCTCCGAAGCTGAAACTCACGAACAGTGGGGGTGGCTGACACTGGGCGAAGTCATTCAGCACTCCAGCAATATTGGAGCCGCCAAGATTGCGCTTGAGCTAGGAGTCGACTCCATTACTGGTTTTTTTGATAAACTCGGCGTCGGAAAAAAGACCGGCCTGGACCTGCCGGGAGAGGCTCCCGGAAGGTATTCATCATCAGAGGCCCGATCGAGCGTACGCCTTGCCAACGTAGGTTTTGGCCAAGGTTTCACTACAACTTCGCTGCAAATGCTTTCGTTTTATTTGTCGATCGCCAATAATGGGCAATGGATCCAACCTCGAATCGTTAAAGCTATACTCAATGAAGACCCCGAATCAATCGTACGCGGAACACTTCGCTGGAAACTTGATCATCGTTTTGAAAATTCTAAATCAAAAAAAATATTTGAGCCCAAAACTGCGAAAGACATTACTCGAATGCTTGAGCTCGTAGTTAACGAAAATGGCACTGGAAAGCTTGCCCAACTTGAAGACTGGCCCGTCGCCGGCAAAACCGGTACTGCTCAAAAAATAGATCAAGAAACCTATCGTTACTCGCGGTCGAAATACATTTCGAGTTTCGTTGGCTTCGCTCCAGCTAAAAACCCCAAATTAGTCACATTGGTCATGCTCGATGAACCTACAAAGAAATACTACGCTTCAGAGACAGCTGCCCCAGTTTTTAGAGAAATTATGCAGGCGGCACTCATTCGCACCCAGGTACCGCCTGTCGACAGTAAGGTTCGTCTCATGAAGCTAGCAAACCAAAGTTCAATCGACGCAATAGAGGAATCAACCGAAGCGACTGCCCCACGTGGTGGGTCCGAATCATTAGCTTCGGGAGTTGCCAAATCGCCTGATGTCAAACTGAAGCGCAATGATAAGAACGAGATCGTTCTTCCAGATTTGCGCGGACTATCTATACGCGAGGCGGTCCGCGCGATCGGTACCGAACCTGTTAAACTGGAAATTCATGGCTCCGGAATAGTGCGAGAACACTTCCCAAAACCCCACGAAACCCTTGAACCCGGTGGCCGGCTCCGGCTAGTATGCAGCTCTCATGAGCGAAAAAAATCTAGAGATCTTTTCCCCGAATAGGATCTCGTTTCTCACGACCGATAGTCGTGAAGTCCAACCCGGTTGCGGCTATTTTGCGGTTAAAGGCACCAACTTCGATGGACGACTGTTTATTAAAGACGCGGTCGAACTCGGTGCTTCGGTGGTGGTTACAGATTCGCCGTCCGTCCCCGCTGAATTTACCGGGACCAAAACTCAAATCATCGTTGTAAAAGATATCCGAAAGTTTTTGGCAGAGGCTTCTTGCCATTTTTTTGAACACCCAACACGAAAACTTAAACTGCTGGGTGTAACCGGTACCAATGGTAAAACCACCACCACCGTTCTTTTGGAGAGCATATTAAAGTCTGCCGCATATAATCCCGCTCTTATCGGTACCCTGGAAAATCGCTTAGGAAGTTGGAAAGTGCCATCGACCCTGACCACTCCGGACTCTATTCACCTTCAGGGCTTATTGTCGGACTTTCTAAAAAAAGGCGCCAAGTCGGCGGTCATGGAAGTTTCTTCACACGCACTCGATCAGTCACGTCCATGGGGTAGCCAATTCGCGGCTGCCGTATTTACCAATTTGACTCAGGACCATCTGGATTACCACAAAACCATGGACGCTTATTTCCAAGCTAAGGTGCGCCTGTTTCGCGACTACGATTGCCCCATAAAGATAATCAATACGGCCGACACCTACGGTCGACGTTTACATGATATGGTCAAAGCTCTACCTGGACGTTGTTTTACCTTCGGACCAAATGAAAGTGATACGGCGAATCCCGACGACCTCACAACCTCGGCCTACGGCACGCGTGGTCGCATACGTACAACCCTAGGAGAGGTCGAAATCGAGAGTCCCTTGGTAGGCGACTTCAATAAACAGAATCTCGTTGCAGCAACGCTCTGTGCTTTGACGCTAAATATCAAACCAACCCAAATCGAACAGGGCCTTCAGGCGGTGACAGTGCCCGGGAGAATGGAACGAATCGAAAATTCCCAAAATTTTCATGTTTTCGTAGACTATGCCCACACGCCAGACGCGTTACTTAAAGTTTTAACTACGCTCAGGGCACTTCTCTCAACGAGTAGTAATCTAATTACAGTATTTGGTTGCGGCGGAGATCGAGACCCCAGCAAACGACCAATCATGGGCCAAATTGCCACTACTCATTCCGATAAAGTCTGGATCACCTCCGATAATCCGCGCACGGAAGACCCAGAAAAGATCATTCATGAGGTAATGGTCGGCGCAAAGAGCGTGTCTTCTGCGGCCAAAATTCATACTGAGGCAAATCGAAGACTCGCCATCGAAGCCGCCCTGAACACACTAAAGGCTGGGGACATTCTCCTTGTCGCAGGCAAGGGCCATGAAACTTACCAAATCATTGGCACCCAGAAACTTCCCTTTGACGATCGCGTGGTTGCGCGGGAATATTTGAACCGTTGAGCACCTCGAAAGAAAACTCTATGAAGACGCTGTCACTTAAATTTCACGAAATTCGCACCGCGGTGGATGGAAGAATTCTTCAAGAGGGGGCTTCAGATCAGATTTATTCGGCCTTTATTTCTGACTCGAGAAAAATTGAAAAGGACTGCATTTTTCTCTGCATCGCCGGAAACAAGGTTGACGGTCATGATTTCGCAAGCCAAGCCGCGGATTCCGGTGCGGCGCTAATAATCGGCCAAAATGAAACGAAGCTTCGAGCACTTGAGAACAACCATCCGCGAGTTGGACTTATGTTGGTCAAAGACGCTTTGCGCGCCACCCAGGCGCTCGCAACCTATTACCGATCAAAATTTGAGATACCAGTAATTGGTTTAACTGGTTCTTCTGGAAAAACTACTACCAAAGACCTAATTGCATCGATCGCCAATGTCTCAAACAAAGACCACACACTCATAACCGAGGGTACCCTTAATAATCATTGGGGCGTGCCTCAAATGATCCTGCGTTTAAACCAAAGTCACCGGGCTGCCGTACTTGAAATGGGAATGAGCGACTTTGGAGAAATTCAATCTTTGGCCGCAATAGGGCAACCGACGATTGGCTATATAACCGCGATTGGACCCGCCCACTTAGAAAAATTAGGCAGCGTCGAAGGAGTTTTGCGAGCAAAACGCGAACTTTTCGACTGGATCAATTTGCATCAAACCAAGGGTCAGTTGCTTTTTAATATCGACGATCCGTTGCTAGCTAAGTTGCACAGCGAAATCAAAACACAGTGCAGGTTATCACCACTCACCCTTTCACTCCAATCCGAGGCCGATTTTCAACTACTCCGATGCTCACAGCTCGACGAAGATGGCCACTTTGGTTGGCACTATGAAATAAAGACTCCTAATGGAACCATCGAAGGCACGCTTCCGCTTCCGGGTAAACACAACTTAACGAATGCTCTGGCCGCCGTAGCATTAACACTAGTGAGTGGCATTGCCGGAAAGAATGACATTAAAGCAGGTTTGGCTAAACCCAAGATTAGTTCACTGCGTTCCGAGTTATTTCGTAGCAAGCACGGCGCAACTATTTACAACGACTCCTACAATGCCAACCCGACGAGTGTCGGGGCACTTTTTGATACCGCTCATTTAATTTTGGAAAATTTTCAGGGCCGCTACGACGAAATAATCGCTGCCGTGGGCGATATGCTTGAGCTGGGGCCTACGGCAAATGAGCTGCACCGGGATATGGGTCGAAAAGCTGCAGAAAGTGGCGTTACTACCCTGCTCGCGCTCGGACACCATCGGGAACACTGGGCAGATGGGTTTCAAAACACTGGGCGAAAAGTTGAATGTCGAACTTTTCAGGACCACGAATCACTCTATCGAGATCTTCAACATCGTTTGGAACTAAAACCACGCGCCTTAGTGTTGGTCAAAGGCTCCAGAGGTGCGAAAATGGATTTGGTAGCTTCTCAATTGAAGGCAAAATAGCGAAAGGACCCCCGCTCTATGTTTCCATGGCTTCTTGTATCCTTGTCTACCGAGGTCACGTTTCTTAACGTCTTCAAATATATAACATTTAGAACATTCGGTGCTGCGATCACCGCGCTTGTGCTCAGCATGATAGTGGGGCCTTGGTACATTGCCATGATGCAGCGTCGGCAAATTGGTCAAAGTATTCGAGAACTCGGTCCTCAAAGCCACCAATCGAAAAAGGGTACTCCTACCATGGGGGGCGGTTTGATTTTGTTTTGCATTACTGCATCCACCATGCTTTGGGCCGACCTTAGCAACCCTCTAATCTGGATCGTACTCTTCGTAACGTTGGCAACTGGGATCGTGGGTTGGGCCGACGATTACCTAAAAGTGATCAAAAAAAATTCCAAGGGAGTTTCGGGTCGAGCCAAGATTTTTTGGCAGTCGTTGATAGCTGTAACCGCCGCCTCGCTACTCTATTTCAAATTTGGAATGTCGCCCGAACTGCGTTTTCCTTTTTTCAAGGACCTCGTCATCAATTTGGGTCCCCTCTATATACCCTTTGCGGTTTTGGTAATCGTTGGGGCCAGCAACGCCGTCAATCTCACCGACGGACTCGACGGTCTGGCTATCGGGCCAATCATTATAAGTGCGGGCACCTACACCCTCCTTGCTTACCTCGCAGGACACGCTAAGATCGCGGAATATTTACAGATTCCTCATGTTCCCCTGGCCGGAGAGCTAGCCGTTTTCTGCGGGGCCATGGCCGCTGCCGGACTCGGATTTCTTTGGTTCAACTCCTATCCGGCCCAAATTTTTATGGGCGACGTTGGGTCTTTGCCGCTCGGTGCCGCGTTAGGTTCGATCGCCCTTGTCACAAAAAATGAAATACTTCTTGTGGTCATAGGCGGAATTTTTGTACTAGAAGCTGTCTCGGTGATGGCGCAGGTCTTTTCTTTTAAGACCACGGGCAAACGAGTCTTTAGAATGGCTCCTATTCATCACCATTTCGAATTGAAGGGATGGCCCGAGCCTAAAGTGATCGTGCGATTTTGGATTATATCGATCCTGCTCGCGATCATTGCATTGTCGACTTTAAAACTGCGTTAGTTAGTAGGAGGTTTCACCAGGTGAAAATCAAGGGTAAGAAATTTTTGGTCGTTGGTCTTGGAAAAACTGGCGTATCTGCCACTCGTTTCATTCTCGCTCAAGGCGGAAAAGTTACGATCACGGACTCACGAACTAGAATGGAGCTAGCCGAGTCTATTAAACTCCTAGGTGACCTCAAAGTTGAAATGGATCTTGGAAAACACAACCCCAAGCTCTTCACCCAGAACGACGTCATTGTTTTAAGTCCGGGAGTACCGGGAAACATTGAAGGGTTGTCTGAGGCTCGCGCAGCGGGCATTCCGATTGTAAACGACATCGAAATCGCAACACACTTCATTAAAGCTCCTATCATTGCAGTCACCGGCACCAACGGTAAAACCACCACAACGACTCTTATCGGCGAAATGCTTCGTAACGAAGGCAAAAAGGTCTTCGTTGGCGGTAACATCGGTGTTTCTGCTCTCGACATGTTAATTAACGGTGAAACTCCTGACGCAGTGGTTCTAGAGGTTTCCAGCTTTCAGCTAGAAAGCATGGAGAATTTTAAACCAAGCATTGTAGTGCTTACGAATTTGGAGCCCGACCACCTGGACCGTTACCCTACCGGTGTCGAATCCTATTACGCAGCTAAACAGCGGATTCTAAAAAATGCCGACAAATCTACGACTCTTATCTTGAATCTCGACAACGAGCGTTCGCTACAATGGGCGGAACAATTTCCGGGCAAGGTTCTCCATTTTACTAAACGTGACCCAATGACAATTTCGCCGCAGTTGGCCGAAAAGTTTAAGGGCGCCTACCTCCGCCGCCCGAAGGTAGTGCTAAAGGGATTCGAAAAAGGAAATGGCGAAGAAATAATTGAAATGATTCTTTGCAAGTTGCCCGGCGACCATAACCGTGAAAACGTCATGGCCGCAGCTCTTGCCGCGCGAGCTTTTGGGGCAACCAAGACTTCGATTCAAAAGACGATCGATTTTTTCAAAGGTGTTCCTCACCGCCTGGAATTCTTGAGAAAAAAAGACAACGTTGCGTTTTACAACGACAGTAAAGCCACTAACGTAGCGAGCGTTTTGCGTTCACTTTCGTCGTTTAATGCCCCGGTTATATTGATTATGGGCGGCCGAGATAAAGACCAGGATTTCACACCCCTCATGGAACTAGTAAAAAAACGGGTTAAGAACCTGATTCTGGTGGGCGAAGCCAAAGAAAAAATCAACCGCATCCTAGGCGATTTCAGTGAAACCTTTCTTGTTGGTACCTTTGAAGAAGCTGTATTGATCGGTTTTCAGAAGTCCCGAAACGGGGACATCGTTTTGCTCGCTCCTGGTTGCGCCAGTTACGACATGTTCCGTAACTACGAAGAGCGGGGCGACTACTTCAAAAAGATGGTTTCGCAGCTCTAAAAAGCTTAGACTTTAGTGGATGAGAAGCCGTTCGTTTCTTGCCCGCCATTCGGAGCATGCATTTTGGATCGCCGTGTTCGCGCTTGTCGCGACAGGGTTGGTCATGGTTTACAGTTCGAGTTTTATTCTCGCTGCTGAACGTTTCAAAGACGGACTCTATTTTTTTAAACGCCATGTTCTCTACTGCGGATTTGGAACTCTGTTTTTCATACTGGGCCGACACTTAAACAGTTACCAGCTGCAGAAACTTGCAAAGCCATTGTTAATCTTTGCCACGCTTGCATTAGTGGCCACGCTTATTCCAGGTATCGCTCACCGAGTCGGAGGCGCTTCCCGTTGGATTTCTTTTTTTGGATTTCGTTTTCAACCGGGCGAATTGGCTAAGTTTGCTGTCATTTTATTCGTAGCTTCGCAGTTGCAAAAAAAATTGGCCTATCAGGACAGTTGGAAAACGGGTTTTCTAACCTACTTCGTCGGTGTGATTCCCATTTACTTTGCGCTACTCCTCCAGCCTGACTTTGGCACCTTCGTACTTCTAATCGCCACGACCATGTGCATGCTTTGGGGGGCTGGTGTGCGCCTCAAATATTTACTCGGCACCACCCTGGCCTTTTTCCCAATAGCGGCGACGCTCATACTCGCAAAACCATATCGGAAAGCTCGTTTACTTGCTTATCTAGACCCTTGGTCCGATCCCGCTCACAAAGGATTCCAAATTATTCAGAGTTTCGTCGCTTTTTATGAAGGCAGTTTTTTCGGAGTGGGGTTAGGCAATTCCCGTGAAAAACTTTTCTATCTACCGGAAGCTCATAACGATTTTATTTTTTCAGTTATCGGCGAAGAACTCGGACTACTCGGAGTAGTATTTGTTATCGCGCTATTTTTATTAATTATACGCCACGGAATTCAAACCGCACTACGTACTCAAAATACCTTTAACCGAGGACTCGCGCTCGGGATAACAAGCGTTTTGGGTTTGCAGGCGTTTTGCAATATGGGAGTAGTCACCGGATTGCTTCCGACCAAGGGATTCCCTCTGCCGCTTGTGTCCTACGGTGGTAGTTCACTTCTGGTAACATTATTCATGCTGGGAATACTCTCTCGCCTAGCGGAAACGAAGTCCCAATGAAACTCGTTATTGCCGGCGGCGGAACCGGTGGACACATTTTCGCTGGCGTCGCAATTGCCCAGGAATTTAAAAGCCAGAGTGCCGCAAACGAGGTTCTATTTGTCGGTTCTGAATACGGACTCGAAAAAAGACTGGTACCCAAATGGGGGTTTCCACTACATACAATCAAAATTGGCAAGTTAGTCGGCCAGGGTCTTTTACGTAGACTATGGACGTTGCTCCAAATTCCTATTTCCGTCTGGTCGTGCATTCGAGTTCTAAGATCCTATCGAGCAGATATGGTAATCGGAGTAGGCGGCTTCGCCGCAGGGCCCTGCATAGTCGCGGCTCGTATACTTGGTCTTCCAATTGGCGTATTGGAGCAAAACTCGGTAATGGGTTTTACCAATCGCGTCTCGGCTCGCCTTGCACATCACATATTTTTAGCTTTCGACGAAATTCCGCAAGGCATTCCTCGTCACAAATGTGTCGTAACTGGCAATCCCACTCGCAGCCAGCTGCATTCTAAAGAAAAAACTGGTGATCACTTTACGATCTTCGCGTTTGGCGGGTCCCAAGGCGCGACTGGTATCAATCGTCTACTTACCGACGCGGCAAAAAAACTTGCCGAAGAAAAACACCGAATCGCGATCATTCACCAAACAGGTGAAAAAGATTTCGAATGGGTCGTTGAGGCCTACAAAAAAATTGAATATCCGGCTCAGGTTTTTAAGTTCATAGACGACATGCAGAAGATGTATGATCAAGCTTCCATTGTTATTTGTCGCGCTGGTAGTGGCACAATTTCGGAGTTAGGTGCCACTAAAAATGCCGCAATATTTATTCCTTTTCCGTATGCTGCCGGTAACCACCAAGAGCATAATGCTCGTAACGTTCAAGCGGCCAAGGCCGGTCAGGTGTTGCTACAGACCGAAAGTAATGGCGACCAATTAGCAGAAATGATACTCGCCTTGCGAAAGAACCCTGAACAGTTGGCCGTTATGCGACAAAACATTACCAACTTTTTTAGACCCGACGCCCCCAAAAGAATTGTCGACGTCATGAAAACTCGGGTACTTACTCAAAATGTATAAGAGAATAAAAGAACACATTCATTTCGTAGGCATCGGTGGAATCGGCATGAGTGGAATTGCCGAGATTCTCGTACGCATGGGTTTTCCCGTTTCGGGTTCTGACCTATCAGACTCCGACACCGTTCGACGTCTCCGGGATCTCGGGGTGCGAGTAGAGATTGGCCACCGTGCTGAAAACATTGAAGGCGCCAAGGCTATCGTAACCTCTAGTGCCGTGACTAAAACTAATCCCGAAGTGCTCGAAGCTCATCGCCGCCACCTTCCAATTGTGGCGCGTGCGGAAATGCTCGCAGAACTTATGCGCCTTAAATACGGTCTCGCGGTCGCCGGTACGCACGGAAAGACCACCACAACCAGTTTACTTGGCAGCATACTTACTTACGCGGAACTGGACCCAACAATTATCGTAGGTGGGAAAGTTGATGCATTGGGCGGAAACGCTAAATTTGGTCAAGGACAGTTTTTAGTAGCTGAAGCTGACGAAAGTGACGGCTCCTTTTTAAAACTCTCTCCAGTCGTTACGATCATTACCAATATCGACAATGATCATCTCGACCATCATGGTAGCATGCAATTGCTGCGCACCGCCTTTGCAGAGTTCGCAAATGGTGTGCCTTATTACGGACGCAATATAGTTTGTATCGATGACGCAGAAGTACAAGACTTGATCAAGTCTATTGAAAAACCGGTGTGGACCTATGGTTTCTCGAAGGCGGCCGATTTTCAAATTCGGGACTTTGAACACGCTGGAATCAATGGTTCTCGATTTAGTGTTTGGCGTTCCGGACAATTTTTGACCAAGGTCACGCTCAATATTCCGGGTGAACACAACGCGCGAAATGCCGTAGGCGCTTTAGCTGCAGCCATAGAAGTAGACGTGTCAGTTGAAATAGCAGTACGAGCACTCGCTTCATTTACAGGGGTTCGCCGCAGATTTGAAACGAAGGCGCGCTTTGAAAAACAAAACATTACAATTGTCGACGACTATGGCCACCATCCAACTGAAATCGACGCCACATTGGCAGCTGCCTATTTAAGTCAGAAAGCCAACGGGCACCAGCGCGTTGTAGTTATATTTCAGCCTCATCGGTATTCACGAACCGCCTCTTGCTGGAATCAATTCGCAGCGAGCCTCTCTAAAGCCGCGCAGGTATTTTTACTCGACGTATATGCTGCAGGCGAAGCGCCCATCACGGGCGTAAACTCAGCCACCCTGACTGAGGCACTCAAAACTTCGGGAGTACCCGTGGAATATCTTCCTGTGCCGGAACAGACTAGTGCTGCCGAGGGCTTAGCAGTGGTCGCGAAAACCATAAAATCTCGAATAAAAAATGGAGACCTAATCATAACTCTGGGTGCGGGCAATATCACGACTCTGGGTCCCTTGTTGGCTAGTGAACTTTCAAAATGAGCTTGCCGGTTTGCGTTAAAGAAAATGTAAGCCTGAAAAAACATTGTTACTATCGCATCGGTGGTAACGCACTCTACTTCGCGACTCCTCGAAATATTGACGAATTACCCGAACTTGTTGCCTGGATAAAAAAAAACCAACTGCGGTATTACATTTTGGGGGCTGGCTCGAACACTTTGTTCGACGATCTAGGGTTTAACGGTGTCGTAATTAACACCTCAGAGCTCGACACTCGGCTCACACTCGAAGGTGAGACCGTAGACGCCGGGTGTTCAGTGACGAATATTCAGTTGTTGCGTTTGTGCATGCGAGAAGGACTGCGCGGTTTAGACTTTTTGGTTGGAATTCCAGGAAACGTCGGTGGTGCCGTATTCATGAACGCCGGCACACAAAAAGGTGAAGTGGTCGATTCGGTATTTGAAGTTAGTGCCTATAATTTAGCTAACGAAAAAATTCGATCCTATTCGACGAATAAAAAATCATTTATCTATCGGTCCCAAACCTTCCTCGCGCCCCACGAAATAATTATTCGCTCAAAATTTCGCATTTCTCGGGACCAACCGGAGCGTGTACAAAACGACATTCAAGACCTACTACTTAAACGAAAAAAATCTCAGCCGATTGATAAGCCAAGTTGCGGAAGTGTGTTTCAGAACCCATCTGCCACTCAAAGCGCCTGGAAATTAATTTCAGACGCCGGCCTTCGCGGGCGGCGTGCAGGAGATGCCGAAATTAGTACGATGCATTGCAACTTTATTGTGAACAATGGCAATGCCAAATCTGCAGACGTACGTTCTTTAATCGAACTTGCAAAAAAAGAAGTTAAGGCTCAATTTGGAATTCTCTTAAAGGAAGAAGTTAAAATTATTCCACAAAGCGGAGGAATACTACTTGGCGACCACAAATGAAAAAAAGGCTCTTATCACCGGCGCTAGTGAGGGAATAGGCCGAGATCTCTGCGTATTGTTAGCTAAACAAGGTTTTACAATTACGGGGGTGGCCAGAAACTCCAGCCGACTCGAATCGCTCATTAGCGAATTAAAAAAAATCTCCCCAGCGGCCCATGATTTTCAGGTCTGCGATCTTGGACAACCAAGCGACGTTGCCCGCTTAGGTGCCTTCATTGAGAGCCACCACTACGACGTGTTGGTTAATAATGCGGGTTTCGGAGCTTACGGTGAATTTTCCCGAACGCCACTTCAAAAACTCGAGAGTATGATTCAGCTGAACTGTACCGCCCTGGTAGCTTTAGCTCATGCATTTCTGAGAGGCGCCCGACCGGGAGACGCACTCGTAAATATCGCAAGCGTGGCGGCCTTTATATCCCTGCCCGGCAATGCCGTTTATTCCGCGACCAAAGCCTTTGTGCACAATCTTACGGTTTCGCTCTGGTTCGAAGGTAAACGAAGAGGAGTCTACGTTTGTTCTATTTGCCCAGGTTATACCGATACCCAGTTTGCCTCACGGGCCGGCGGTGATCCCAACAAAGCACCTCGAACGTTTGCAATAACTTCAGAGGCAGTGGCAGCTAGCATTGTCCGCGCAATTCAGAAACGCACCAGTGTTCAGGTGGTGCCGGACGTCATGAATCGAATCATGGTGTTCTTATTACGATTTCTGCCCCAAACTTGGATTGTTCGCGCCGTACACCGAGCGACTCGCAAAGCCTTTGGCGAATAAAATTTTTAAGCTTAACGATTTTCGTTTTGCTGAATTAGTTTTTTCTGTGGCCGATCAAGCGGGGGACTGATCGCGTTCTGAAGCTGCAAAAGAGCGAACGTTACGTAAGCGATCCCAAAAAAGATGATCACGTTTGCTTTGGGAATCCGATAGGTACGGAGCGCGCCCCGAATAACAAACACCCCGAACAACAGTAAAACAAAAACCCCACCAAACCTAAAGTAGAACATGGTTGCAAGAATGGGATACACCGCCATCACTCGCAGCATTAATTTAAATGCTACCGGATATATTTTTGGAGCCCGATTCACATGGGAACCAAGAAAAAACAAAACGGAACACAAAAAACCAGTGATCACGAATTGCAGAGGGGCTCCAAATAGGTGTGCCATCACGTGCACCCGCGGCGGTGGGGGGAGCGAATGACTCCAAAGATACGCGGTTGCCAACGCTGGGATTAGACTAAGGGCACCTAAAAATACACCGTATTGGGCGTCGTTAGAATGAATATCACCCGAAAAATCTCGCTCCCAGGAGCGGGTTCCCGAGAGAACTCCGCCCTTGTTGGCCGAAAAATTCTCTTTAAGGTCCCCCAACCAGCGCCTAAACAATTTGGTCATTTAGTACCTATGCCATAAGACACGCTTGCCGTCATTACCCCATCGGTGTAACAGTGGATTCTCATTCTATATGATAAAAAACCTCAAGCGTCGCCTATTAGGCTCGCCCATTGCATCGGCCCTCGCCCATAGCGAACGCATCAATAAACGCCGGGCGCTCGCGGTATTTTCCTCTGACGCCCTCTCGTCGGTAGCGTATGCTACTCAAGAAATCTTATTGGTACTAGTGCTTGCCGGTGGAGCAGCGCTCTCTTATTCAATACCCATTTCTGGCGCTATCATCTGTTTACTTTTTCTCGTAGTAGTATCCTACCGCCAAACGATTCGAGAGTATCCGAACGGCGGCGGGGCGTTTTCAGTAACCAAAGAAAATCTTGGCCCGTCGTGGGGCCTGGTGGCTGGTGCGGCGCTCTTAATAGATTACGTACTGACTGTCGCAGTGAGTGTCGCGGCAGGTGTAGCGGCACTTACTTCGGCCTTTCCCTCTTTGTTTCAGTATAAAATTACAATTTGTGCAGTGGCTATTGGTGTGCTTACAATCGCCAATCTACGTGGGGTACGAGAATCCGCCACTATTTTCGCGTTTCCGACCTATGGCTTCATCGTCGGAATTTTGTCGATGTTGGCCATTGGCACCTACAAATTGTACACCGGTGAATTCACTCATATCGACCCTCCTGCTACTGAGGGCCTGGAACCTTTGACGGTTTTTTTACTATTGCATGCTTTTTCTTCTGGATGCACTGCCATGACTGGAGTGGAAGCGGTTGCTAACGGTGTGCCGGTATTTCAGCCTCCGGAATCAAAAAATGCATCGAAGACGCTTATAATCATGGCCTGTTTGCTCACAACCATGTTTTTTGGAATCACTTACCTTTCCCACTACCATGGCATTGCCCCGAACGAACAAGAGACCGTGTTGTCACAATTAGCCCGTTCCATTTACGGCAGCACCTGGCCCTATTACTCGATACAGATATTAACTATGGGTATTCTCTTTTTAGCGGCCAATACGAGTTACGCAGCTTTTCCGCGACTCGGTTCGCTTCTGGCAAAAGATCGCTACCTTCCACGACAGTTTGCCAGTTTGGGTGATCGCCTAGTTTTTTCAAACGGCATTCTAATACTCGGAGTAGTCTCTACCGGATTGATTTACCTGTTCGATGCTGACACCCATGCTTTGATTCCGTTGTACGCAGTCGGCGTATTTTTATCATTCACGCTTTCCCAGGCCGGTATGTTGCGTCACTGGGAACGTTCACGAGCCCGCGGCTGGATTCGGCACGCAATTGTTTCGGGCATAGGCATGACCGTCACTGCGGTCGTAACTACAATCATTCTCACCACGAAATTTACCGATGGAGCTTGGCTCATTACGATTGCCGTTCCGGCTTTGATAATTTTATTTCGCCAAGTTCACCACCACTACCTTTCGGTGGGTAAACAACTTTCTCTTGTCGGCGTAGACCCCAAATCGCTTCCGCACGAACTTAAACACACCGTTTTGCTGCCGATTTCGGGTGTGCATCGCGGAGTAATCGAAGCGATGCGATACGCACAATCCATTGCGACTGACGTTAGAGCGGTTTACGTGGAAATCGATAAAGAAAGTACCGAGCGGTTTCAACAAGATTGGCAACGGTGGGGCCGTGGAGTTCCTCTTGTTGTTTTACGGTCACCGTATCGCTCTGTCGTAACACCCCTACTTCGTTACATCGACGAAGTGGAAGATTCTAATCAAGACGACATGATTACTGTGATTATTCCTGAATTTGTGACAGCCAAATGGTGGCAACAATTCTTACACAACCAAACTGCATTAATTATTCGTGCTGCTTTATTGTTCAAACGCAATAAGGTCGTAACAAGCGTTCGCTATCATTTGGATTAACCCTTAAACTACAGGGTGCCAGTTTTAATAAAATTCGAATAATTTTTGGCACGATACAATTGGTACTTGCCTAGCAAATAACACAGTATAGAAAATCCGAGCACTTCGCCGCCCAAGGTATACGGCGTTTTTAGAACATCGGTCCACCTTCTCACCAAATCGGGCTCATGCCACTGCACGGGACCGCCAAAGGGAAAATAAAAAATGTCGGGGCTCTTTATCCACATTTGATCGAGCAAGAGGTGCGAACAATAAAATAAAGCGTAAAGCATGATTGCCGACCTTCGGCGAGAGAACGCCAGCAGCAAACTCACAGCAAAAACTATGGCAAAAAGATTGTGGCCAATTAGCCGAGTATTGAATCGAAAAAATTCCGGCGAACTAAGACCAAGCGGCTTATCTATAAGATCAGCGCTCATCGACATTAACGCCACATAACGCAGGTCTATTTTTTTTTTGAATTTCTTATTGATCCAGTGTGCGGTACCGACTGCAAGACCAGTATGTCCAAAAAGAAACATATTTTTTAGGCTGGAAAAACTACCACAATTTTTCCAAAAACCCCTCGCGATTCGATTTGTTCATGTGCCTTTGGCAAATCCGTCAGCTTAACGGTAGTTTCAACGACCGCAGATAATTTCCCTCGTTCAAAGGCTTGCAAAACTTCCCAAAAATCTCCATTCGAGCCGTAGGTGCTGCCCATTAAAGCCAAGTTTTTAAAGAATATCATTTTCCAATCAATTTCGATTCGGCTACCCGCAGTAGCTCCACAACTCACCAGCACCCCGCCCCGCTTGAGTGAGCGAACACTATCCGAAAAGGTGGGTTCGCCCACGTGGTCGACCACAACATCGACCCCCTGTTTCCCAGTTAAATTCCGAACAGCATCACGAAATGATTCTTTAGATGTATTTATAAATCTATGAGCACCAAGTGATTTTGCCCGACTTAATTTTTCTTCGGAACTGGATGTAACGTAAACTTGTAGGCCGAACATTTTGGCAATTTGAATCGACGCAACACTAACACCACTTCCAGCACCGTGAATGAGTATAGTTTGTCCGGGCTGAATGGCGGCTTTTTTTACGAGCATTTGCCAAGCCGTCACGAAGGCTACTGGAATACAAGCTGCCTGTTCAAAACTAATTGAGGGCGCTAAATGGTAAAGCTGCCGTTGCTCGACTGCGATATATTCGCAACACCCACCGTCGGACGTTTCACCAAGTAATCCCCACTGTGGACAAAGTTGGTGCCGATTTGAATCGCACTGCATGCAATGCCCGCAGCTAAGTGATGGGTTCACGATTACCCGCTCACCTGGTTTGAATTTGGTAACCGCGGATCCTACTTTTTCAACTGTTCCAGCGATATCGCTCCCTGGAATCATGGGTAAAGGAAATGTATGACCGGGAACACCTCGCCGTACCCAGGTATCGAGGTGATTCAGACCACACGCTCGAACGCGAACGAGTACTTGGTTGGCATTCGGTATCGGGGTCGGCCGCTCCTCGAACATGATCACGCCTGGTTCGTTTGGTGCGCCGTGCTGCTTGATGATTGCCGTTTTCATCGTTAGTGTCTGATAATATGGCGTACGAATACGGTAAAAGCAATTGGCGGTTCGACTGGACTTTTTTTGCAATCTGCGCGCTCGCAGCTTCAGTATTCTTAGTCGGAGTCGATCGAGCGCCTGTACCAACGGTAGACGGAGCGGTGCGCGCAAGTGAGGCTCGCACAATCGTGGAAACCGGAACCTGGTTTCCTATTTATTATCAAGGCGCCGAAGTACACGATCACCCACCTTTGTTCGTTTGGATTACGGCATTGAGTTTCAAGATTTTTGGAATCAACGATTTCGCTGCCAATTTTCCGAGTCGAATTTTCGCCGCTCTTACGCTGTTGTTCACGGGGCTCATTGCCATTGAAATAGGGTTTTCTCGCGGCGTCGCTTTGCTTTCAGTATTGGTACTGGCGGCTACGCGAGATTTCGTTTTAAGCAATGTTCGGGGTTACATCGAGCCACTACTTAGTTTTTTTATTTACGGAGGCCTCTGGTTAGTGTTCCGCCAGCGTCGTCGCCGCAGCTACTGGGCGGCTGTTGGGGCTGGCATTTGCGTATTCGGAGCTTTTTTTTCCAAAGGACCGCCCGCACTCTGGCCCTTTTTGGCGTTTACGATCTTATTAATATGGCTGGGTGGATTACCTGGAGCTCGCCTTCGCCTATTTGGAACCTATATAATTACCACCGGCGTGTGCTTTCTGCTTCTCTACTGGTGGATTGTAAAGAACGGCTATCAACCCACCTGGCAGGCCTATTTTAGGGATCAAGTCCTCTCAAGTGCACTCGAAGGGCGCGGGGGTGCTCAAACAGGTGAGCCGCTTTATTTTGTTAAAATTTTGGCCCAATACTATTGGCCGTGGATGCCCTTTTTACTCCTGGGAATTTGGCGCAGTTTAAAATGGCTTTTTACTTTCGAAATTACCGACGAGGCGATTTATTCCTGGATTTTCGGAGTCTTTGCGCTTGGTTTTATTGTCGGGTTTTCAGCTGTTAAATGGAAATTTTGGTACTATATCGCACCGGCTTATCCGGCATTAGCCCTCTTTATTGCCTCAACGATGTACAGTGGCGTAAGAAAGTGGGCTCAAGCTCCATTATTTCGGAACATCATTATTGCAGCTTCTATAACCTGGTTTGTCGTGGGTTCGATTCTTCCGATCCCCCTACATCGGGAACGAGTGCCCGAAGTCCAAGCATTTAAAGAAACCATTCGCCGCTCGAACGTTGAAGGTAATGTTCTTTTTTTTGGTGCCCCTGGCGACCACAATATGGTGGCAACTAGCGGCGACTGGTACTTTGGCAAACGAGTTGAAAAGATCGATTCAATCTCGGAGTTAGCTAGAAAACTAGACTCCCGAAAGAGTGCTTGGCTTATTGTAGACAACCAGTTCCTCGAAAGGTGCGGCGAAGAATGGTGTCGCCGAACAATACCAATTCAAGCGGCCCACGGAACCACTCTGGCGCTCTATCGCTAAGGTTTTCGGGTCCCTCAGCGATTATTCATTGCCGCATAGTGCCAAACAATGGTACCGAAGCACTCGCTTATGAAGGGCCTAAGTTTACCAGCCGCAACATTCCATCTAGCTGCTTTTATGGTGATTTCCTCGCCCTTTACGACTTTTGCGAACGAAAAACTCACGTGTAATGCTCAACTAAATCCTCGCAACGAACTCCGCAGAGCCGCGATTGGAACTCTGGCCATGGTGGCGGTTGGTAGTGCTGTCGTTTACACCAACAACCAATCCGAACCGAAGACTGAACGCACTTCGGGAACTATCGTGGACCGCCGTTGGAAGCACACCGTGACTATAGAAGCCTTTGAGAAGACCCAGAAGACCGCGTGGCTCGAGGAGGTTCCGAACACACCCCCGAAGTTGCCCGTAAACGGCAAAGGGGAGGTCTCGGGTGCCGAAAACATAGTTTGCAGGGAAGAACTTTTTCGTCGCGACCCATGCCGTTTAGACCACCGAGAGTCTTCGTGCCCCGAAGCTATTTATCGAGAAAAGTGCACATTCGACACCTACGTATGGGTCTTTAAAGAGTCGTTCACAGTACCTCATTCCGATCGAAGCCTCGGTCCCGAAGTTGAGCCCTGGTGGCCAACCGTAACTCTAGGCCCTCTCGAGCGCCCCTCATTTAGCAAATATTATGAAGTGCGAATTTTACTCGATATTACCGATCGTCAGTCGAATTCCCCGGTAGTCACAGAGCCACGGCTCGGAACTTACGAAGTCGCTTCCGAAGAAGAGTTTTTAAAATGGGTGCCCGGCCAAAAAGTCGAAGTAGACTTAACGCGGTTTGGCCAAATCAAAGGTTTGCGAAAATTAAAATAACATATTATTTTCAATAAGTTACTTCGCTTGGTAATTTCGTACTATTTTTGTATTGTATTCCGTCCTACTTTCCTTTATTCTCCGTCTCCATGATCATAAGACGCGCTGCAAAATACGCAATACTAAGTGTCATCGTCGCCTCCATACTTGGAGTCGACAGTGTCAACGCTGCTCGCCGAGCTGCTAGTCCAAAACTGGACAAAGTTGAATCGCTCGCTTGCCGGGAAGTAGTGAAGTCAGAACGGAGCAGGCCAACTCCCCCTCCAATCCCTCAAAAACCAGCGCGACCTCGTGTTGCCTCAGCCGCCAAAGAAACCATCGGCAATCGGAATACAGACAATCGTCTCACTAGGCAGATCGAAGAAGCTTTGTCGGTCTATCGTTTAGATAAACTCTTTGAGTCGGCTCGCGCTCAGCGTGAAGAAGACTTTACCAAAGATGCAATGTTCGAAGACTCTCGTGGTTCCAGTTCAAGTCCAAGTCGCAAACAGTTGTTAGACTACGTCGTCGGCAAAGTTCGCGTGGCAGAGATCACGTTAAAAGACGGACAAACCTTTACTGGCCATATTTCTGAAGTTGCAACCGGCTTGGGCGGCGAAAAATTTGTACGCATCGACGAAAAAGTACGATTCGAATTTCCCACTGCAGGAAAAGGCGAAGTTCGCTATCGCGTGCCAAATACATCCACACGAACGGTCGACGCAGTTCAAGTGCGAAACATTCCACTAGATCAGATCGAAGGCGTTAGAAATTTATCTCCTACTGCATTTTGGCATGAAAATGTTTCTAAAGAATTTTCTCTTCAAGACTATGTCAAAAATGGAAAAATGTACGATAGCGCCAAAGACGTGGCCGAACTGGAGCGTCAATCGCGGGCTGCTGGCATTTTCGGATCCTACAGTTTGGAACACCAAATTGCTAAGGCTGAGAATATTCGAGAGCAAGCTCGAAAAGACGGAGTACCGTCCTATGCGCAAAAACAGTTAACTGATTTAGCACAAGTCTATGTCGTAGAATTCGAGAAAACTCCGCTCCCTGGCCAATCTAAAGGGGAAACTGTTACAGGTATTGTTCTCTCAACCTTTAAGGCGCCGGTTTCTGGCAAACATACCGGAAAAAACTTTGTTCGAATCGATACGAATGTTCGAGTAGATCTCAATAAAATGATTAAGGAACTTGAGAACCCTGACACGACAACTGCGTTCTACAACCGCATCGAAAGTACGTTTTATGCACATCCCAATCGAGTGGCGAAAGTCGATGCCCCCGGTGTAATCGATGTTCCTCTTGCTGATGTACAAGTTGCTACTATTCGATCTGTCAGCGTACAAGAATATCTAGATCGCAATTTTTTCGGCCCCAAATTCGATACCGCCGACTTTCTAAAGTTTGGTCGTATTTTCAATAGTCGTATTGAAGCAGCAACCGTAACCCACGAACAAGTTCAGGAACAACTCGAGTCGGCTTATGCGACAGAGTCCGAAATCGATGTGTTCATTCACCTCGCACCTGCACTAAAATATTCTGGCAAAGTACACGGCTTGTTTGACAATGGTCCCGGCGACATTCGTGTTGAAATCGGCGAACACCGTGGTGAAAATGCACCCGCATTACGTGAAATAGTACTAGTTACCGTGACTCAAAAAGGCAACGCTTCGCGATCATCCGAATTGCCGCTTGAGCGTTCAAGCGCCTATGGAGAAAACGACGTACCTCTAGACGTAAAAGAAATTTCCAGCTCAAAAATGCTGCCTATTTCGGAAATCGAGAGTAAACGCACAATTATTGTCGCACCTGAATACGCGGAAGAAGCAGAAAACGTTCCAAATGCAGCAATCACTCAGGACATAAACCCCGTAAAGCGTCCCAGCACTGAACGTGGTCTCCCAAGTGTCGCGACGGGAACTCAGGATCTCCGAAAAAGACATGCTCGTGCTCACAGCCGTGCGGACACAGTCACGATGTCCGATGACTCGATTGATTCTTTAAACAAGATCGCACGAAAGAACCCGCAGGAATGGGAACGTCGCACAACTGTTAGCGGCGCTATTGACGGCGAACGACTCGACCGGCTCTGGAGTCGGTTTGAAATGACGGACAATCTAAAACGCGCCTCGATTAGAACTCCACGCGGCGAGTTTAGGTTTGCAAATTTCGGAATACACAGTTTGGCGCAATACATCGATCCGGCGACCCAGGCGCCAAAAATGGCAATTATCACTGACTTTATGATCGAAGATAATAAATTAACTTCGCTGTCATTGATAGAGCTCGACGGAAGCCAATTCACAGTTCGCTCAATGCGCGCACGTTCTCAGAGCGAAACTGCAGATGAAAGCTTAATCGACCAGTTTGTAAAAACTTACAAGCGCGTGAACGCCGAAACTTACGCGGAGCTCATGGCCAACCCTTACGTGGTTGACATGATAATTCCTGCTGAAAGCTTTCACACACTCGCCAATGGAAAAACTCTGTGGTCTGACAAAGAAATCGAATATGACTTCGAGGGCCGCACTCTCAGTGGTATTATTCGCAGTTTTAGTTTAACGCCTGAAGGCACAATCTCTCAGATTCGACTCGAAATGATAAGTTCGACGCGCGAAGGCACAAAATCTAAGCTTCCTCGAACATTGCGAACACTAGAATACGACGTTTCTAAAGATCGCAATGAAATAGAAGCAATTGAGTCTAACTTTCGGTATTTCGAAAAATAAGATCCGCTAAATCAGGAATTCAAAAGTCCACTGACGGTCTGAACGATCTTGGCCGCTGATATTCCAAATTTATCATAAAGTTCTATTGGCTCGCCTGATTCTCCGAATTGGTCATTTACCCCGAGGCGAACTAAACGCGTCGGACCGGAGCGATCTGAAATAATTTCCGCCACAGCTGAACCTAAACCACCAATCGTGTAGTGATCTTCAACGGTTAAAAGCCAACGATGGCCTTTTGCAATATCGAGAATGTCGTCTGAGTTTAGGGGTTTAATCGTAGGAACATTTGCTAACGTGATTTGCACACCCTGTTTTTGCAGAATTTCGTGCGCTCTCACACATTCCTGAACAGTGGCTCCCGTCGCTAAAATGGCCACGTTGGCGGTTGCCGACTCGCGAAGAACGTCTACTCTTCCGAGCCGAAACCGATATTCGCCGTCATGTACTGGGATTAAATTTTGTCGAGTAAGTCTTACGTACGCCGGTGCATCGTGAGTCATTAAAAACTCGATCATCTGCCTAGTTTCAAGTTCATCACAAGGTTGCAACACTGTCATGGTCGGTAGACCCCGCATTAGAGAAAGGTCTTCAAGTCCCATCTGACTGTGTCCGTCGTCTCCAATGCCGACACCCGCATGGGTTCCAATGACTCGTACATTCGCGCCCGCGTAGGCTACTGACATTCGTATTTGATCAAATCTCCCCGTAACGAAACAACCAAAGCTGCAAATAAACGGTACAAATCCCTGCATCGCCATTCCTGCGGCAGTACCAATCATATTGGCCTCCGCAATTCCCATTTCATAAAATCGATCAGGGAACTTTTTGGCGAACATTTCCGACTTGGTAGATTTCGCAAGATCTGCATCAAATACGACGAGATTGGTATGTTTCGTTCCTAATTCAGCAAGCACTTCTCCAAACGCCTGCCTGGTTGCCTTGGGTTTTTGATTCGAACTCATGATCGTACTCCCTTAGCGTTTATCTCTTTGATGGCCGCTGTCTCTTGATCTTTATTCGGCGCCACTCCGTGCCATTCAATTTTGCCCTCCATGAAAGATACACCTTTCCCCTTTATAGTATGCGCAATTACGAAGGTGGGTTTATCTGTGGCTTTGCGTGCTTTCTGGAGTGCAGGAATAAGATCTTCAAATTTGTGACCGTCGACTTCGATCACGTTCCAATTAAATGCCCGCCATTTATCAGCCAGAGGTTCAAGACTCATGACGTCATCTACTCGTCCGTCAATTTGACCATGATTATAATCTAATATTGCCGTCAGGGACCCAAGTTTGAATTTCGGGGCGCTCATCGCGGCCTCCCAAACTTGACCTTCCTGAATTTCTCCATCACCTAATAAACAATAGGTGTGCCAGGGTTTGGCTGAAAGTTTCGACGCTAGCGCGATGCCTTGTGCGACCGAAAGTCCCTGGCCAAGAGACCCTGTCGATGCTTCGATTCCCGGCAAACGTCTTCGGTCGGGGTGCCCTTGTAGTCGCGCTCCCGTCTTTCGCAGAGTCATTAATTCCTGAACTGGAAAATAACCTGCATGCGCCATTGCCGCGTACACCGCGGGCACTCCGTGACCTTTCGATATCACAAAACGATCTCGCTCGGACCAATCGGGCCTCTGCGGATCGTGCCGCATTTCGGAAAAATAAAGAGCCGCCACGATTTCGGTACAAGATAAACTACCGCCCGGGTGGCCGGATTTCGCCTCGGTGAGCATTTCGATAATCGAAACTCTCATTTTCTGAGCCTGTTCACGTAAACTTTCGTATGCCATATCACTCGGGTAACACAGGCGGTTGTTGATTGACAAACATAGCCATGGCGTCTCAAATGAAATGAGGACTGTTAAACGATGCAACAAAAGTGGCTCATTCTCTCGGCTGTGGGTTGTGGTACGTTCATGGCCACTTTAGATTCCAGCATAGTCAATGTTGCGCTGCCCAGCATTACGACTGATTTTCGAACTGGCCTGTCTTTTTCGCGCTGGGTCGTAATCGCGTATCTATTCAGTATTACTGGGCTCCTGCTTTTTTTCGGAAAAATGGCCGACATTATTGGCCGAAAACTAATTTTCAAAATTGGATTCGTAATCTTTACCTTCGGTAGTCTAATTTGCGGATTGGCCGAAACAATTAATCAATTAATACTTTTTCGCGGGATCCAAGGTTTTGGCGCAGCCATGATTATGGCCAATGGTCCGGCTATCATTACCGGTGCCTTTCCGGCCTCGGAGCGGGGAAAAGCTCTAGGAACCCTCGCCATGATCGTTTCGGCGGGCCTCGCAATTGGACCTTTTTTGGGTGGTCTATTCGTAAAATATTTTTCTTGGCGTAGTATTTTTTTCGTCAATATCCCGATCGGTTTCTTAGGAACATATTTAGTTCATCGTTACGTTCCGACCGCCATCAATCCCCAAGAAAGTGCCATGCTCGAGCGCGAGGCTCGGCTGCCCTTTGGCGTACGCATTCAAATTTATTTGGAAAAACTCCGACACTTCGATTGGTTGGGGGCAATATTATGGATGTTCGCCCAACTGGGGTACAGTCTCGCTATTGACCAAACAAACGCGCTCGGCCTGGGAGGCCCGTTGCAGCGCATAGTGTCGTTTAGCGCTGCCGCTATGTTCTTTCTCTTTCTGATTTGGGAATCTAGCATTAAAGATCCGGTGCTTGATCTGAATTTATTTAGATCTCGCTCATTTCTGGCAGCCAATATTAGCAGTTTGCTAAATTTTATCGGCATCAGCAGCGTGACACTTCTAATGCCGTTTTACTTTCAAAACGTTCGAGGCCTTCCTCCGGATCAAGTGGGCCTATTGATGACGGCCATTCCCGCGACTATTTTTTTCGTAGCCCCAATATCGGGCCGCTTATCCGACAAATACGGCTCTCGAGTACTGAGTGCCATTGGCATGCTCGTGCTCTGTTCGGCCTTGGCGATGCTTGCTATTCCTGGTTTTGGCCTGCAGTCTGACCACCCGTTCGCGGTGGTGTTTTACCTTACTCTTGTGGGCGCGGGAATTGGACTCTTTCAGGCTCCGAACAACAACGCTTTAATGAGTTCTGTGGCAAAACAACACCTGGGTGTTGCTTCTGCCCTGCTCGCAACTGTTCGAAACTTTGGATTGGTCACGGGTGCGGCAATGAGCACCAGTTTGCTTATGCACTTTTACGGGGAACAAATTGCCATTCATGGTGTGGCCTCGAGGCCGGTCGATAATTTTACTGCGGCGCTTCGTTTCACCTTTATCGCCATTGCAGCATTTTGCGCCATAGGTGTGTTAACCTCTTTATTGAGAGAAGACGCGAAATCCAATGGCAAAAATTGATATAGGCGAAGACAAAAACGAAATTGTTCCCGATAAACACCCACTTTCAAAATCTCTCTCGATTTTCACCGACGATTTACCAAAGACCCAAGAAGACGCCGTCGCCGAAGTTCGAAAAAATATTTGGACACATTGGATAAATAGCGAACCGTTACTAAGTGCTCACATCGAAGACGACGGTCGAAGTTCTATATTTTTTATCAATAACGACGAAATAAAAAATAAAATCATTCTTCTTGATATTTGTGACTTCACATTGCTTCCGTGCCGAAGATCGTCGAGATACGTAAAAGAGTGGTATCGCCGATATTCCTCGGCCGGTTTAGTGGTTATCGGAATTCACACCCCGTTTTATGAGTTTGCAAAAGACCGCCGAATTGTAGAAGCGCTTTTGTACGCTATGGATATTCAGTACCCCGTGGTGATGGACAACGATTACCTTTATTGGAAAGCATTCGATAATAGATTTTGGCCTAGAAGGGTGCTTATCGATTCGAAGGGAAAAACACACGCCGATTTCGTAGGAGAGGGCGCATATCCTGAATTCGAAAAAAAAATGCAGGATCTTTTGCGGGCCCTCTCACCAGGACTTCCCTGCCCGCCAATTTTAAAACCCATGCGAGATGTGGATGACGAAACGGCCAGTGCCGCGCAAACCACTTCAGAAATATTTCTTGGCACCAAATACAAACAGCGACTTGGTAATAAAGCCGTGCCTTTGCGGCCCAACGAGGAGTTTCTGTTTACCGATGAAACTTCGGACTCATTGATTCCAGATGTTCCGTACTTTAAGGGTGCCTGGTCACTTCACTCGGACCATATGGAAGTTTATGTTCCGGTGGATCCGAAGCGGGCCCACAAAGGTGAACACAGCGTAACCATTCAGTTTACCGGAACTGACGTATTTTTAGTGGCCAAGACTAAATCAAAAATCTTGGGCGATCCTACTCAATCGGTGAAACTCAATTTTCTCATCAACGGTAAACCTTTAGCCGAAGAAAATTTCGGTGAAGATATTTCCTACGGCGACACCTACCGACCCCAACTTATCGTGCGGGATCCCAGACTCTTTCATGCGGTTTCGAAATTGGACTACGGGACCCATCGGTTTACAGTGATTGTGGACCCCGAAGGTCCGGACACGGCTGAGATTTACGCCTTTTTCTTCGATTCGCTCACTCAGAGCTAGAGTTCTTCTTCGCAATTTTCAGGTTACGAATGAATTGCTGATACTTAAGTCGAGAAATCGCACTGCCCTTCACTCGCGACTTCCAATCGGATGCGGTCAACGATTCTCCCTCCTCGTAGGTCAATGACGCAAGCGAGTGTTGGCTTTTGAACCAGGTTTGACGTGGTTGCATTGTTTCGCCCCTTTGTCGATTCCAAGGACACACTTGCTGACAGATATCGCAACCCACCACCCAGGACCCCATTTTGTTTTGAATCGCAGAGGGAATCTCGCCCCTGTTCTCAATGGTTTGGTAGGAAATACATAAATCGCTCTGAATCACGTGTCGATTGAGTCCTGTTTGTTTTGGCTCAAGAATCGCATGAGTTGGGCAAGCATCAATGCACAACCGACAACGACCACAATGGTCTGTCGCTGGACGATCGGCATTTATTTTTAACGTGAAAAAAAAGCCGCCAATAAAAAAAAACGAACCCGCCTTCCGGTTTATCACACAAGTATTTTTTCCTATCCATCCGAGTCCACCGAGAGTTGCCCAAGTGCGATCCATCACCGGGTGCCGGTCAACAAACAATCGATGTGCCCCTCCCAGGTGGTCAGAAATTTTTTCAATTAACTCATTGAGTTTTTTTTCCATTATCTCGTGGTAATCGGGTCCGTGAGCGTATTTCGAAATCAGTGGCTTAAGGGTGTTGTCGTCTTTTTCGTAATCGGCGGCACTACCAGAAGCGTAAATCGCCCCGACAACCACTACCGATTGCGCGTCAGACAAAAAATTGTCCGGGCAAGATTTGATCGTGTTGTGGTTTTTTAAATACTCCATTTCGGAATGCATTCCTCGACTAATCCATTCGCTATAAAAATTAAGAGCGGTTCCATATGCTGAGTTGGATGCGTCGACACAACCGACCATGTCGAAGCCAATTTCAAATGCTGTTTTTTTTATAAATTCAGCCGACGAGGAGTGCGACAAGATGTTCAACTTTTTTCTCCGGTAATTCGGAGCCCTTCAAAACTTTCATCTTTAATTCGATCGCTGTTTCTTGAACCTTCGAATTGAGCTGACCTTCCGAAAAATCAATTAAAAGTTGGAACCCCTTGAGCACGTCGAATGGTTCCCGAGCGAGCGACAGGCCTATAAATGGCTCAAACTCTAACCATGAGTATTTAGATCGCAGATCAGAGGAGAGTTTTTTAATTTCGTCACGTTCCTGGGGTGATGCATTGGTAGTTAACACTCCGACCCGCGCCACCCCCGATTGAACCAATTGCTCGATAACCGCAGCAGCTTTCGAATTAAATTCGACCAACAATACTGCCCGTCTCCATATTGCGCGCTGCGCATCAAGACCGAACTTATCTATTTGGGGCTTTAGAAAATCTAACGCTTCTTTAGGAATGTCGAATTGACCCTCGTTGGGGTCGGCAGTGATTCCGGGATAATGCGTGTTGGCAAAGCCCGATTTTTTTTTATCGTCGCTCAATTTAGCACCCTACAAAAACTCTAAACTCAAAAATCGGAATTGACGAGGTAGAAACTTTAGAAAATGCTGGGAACCCATTCTTATGAAAAAACCAATTCTGCAGTCGATCGAATTTTACGAAATGTACGTCGAAACTAGTACCGGAAAAATGCAAACCTACACAGGTGCCGTCGCATTCGGTGCACGACGAGCAGAAGGGTGTGAAGTTCTCAAGATCCTCACACCGACCCCAGACTTACGCGTTTTACACGAACAACTTGGCAACCTGCACCACGCCAGACTTCGCGAACGTCTGATTTTTTTGCAGATGCGTGAAACCCAAGTCACCGACGTATTACAGAGCTTTTGCCAACAGGGGTTGCCGTTACCGAACGTGTACGACGACAGCATTGCTCGGCTCGAAGGGTTTTCTGTTTTTCAATTGGCTTGTTACGAGCAAACCTGCCGTATTCCCCACGGAGAAACTCGGGCGTACGCGTGGCTCGCGTCGCGGATTAAAAAATACGGTGCCGAACGGGCGGTTGGCGGGGCGATGCGTTCCAACCCGTTTCCCCTCATCATTCCCTGTCACCGGGTGGTTAAGAAAGACGGTAATCTCGGTGGTTACATGGGAACCACTACCCCGGCAAGCTGGCAGCTCGGTCTAAAAAAGACGTTATTAGAAGTCGAAAGCTTGCATCGTCAACCTAGTTTGTTTGCACTGCCAAATCTGGTAGCTATTGCCTGACCACCAATTATTGCTAACGAGGTGACTCATGCAGCCATTCGAATGGAAGTTTCCGACCCACGTGGTATTCGGTGCCGGACGTTTTCAATCAGTGCATAAATTTGTAAAAGGGATGGGGCGCCGAGTTTTAATTGTAACGAGCAAATCCTTTGCTCTCGGCGGACCTCGCGATTTCTTACTGCGAAATTTGACCGAACAACTAACTAAATCAGGAATTGAACTTCAGACCTTTTCGAAAATCGAAGCAAATCCTCGAACCGATACGATCGACGAAGCGGCGACCATCGCCCGCGAATTCAAACCTCGTTTTATTATTGCATTGGGTGGCGGCAGCGTAATGGACGCTGCCAAGTGCATCGCCCTTCTCGTCGAAAACGAAGGCTCGATTTGGGAATATTCCTACCGTGGCCCCGGACAGGAAATGCGCCACTTTAATTTTGCCACTCCAGTGGTCGCCATCCCTACGGTGGCTGCCACCAGTTCGGAAACTGACTTATACGCGGTGGTCACTAACGCTGACCTCAACCGCAAAGTAGCTGTATTCGGAGAGTCGTTGATTCCAAAGCTCGCAATTATCGACCCCGAACTTACTTACACAGTCGGCCCCGAACAAACTGTGGACGGGGCATTTGACGTCATCAATCACGTCATGGAATCTTATCTTTCCACCGAAAAGTCCGCACACTTTCAGGACCGCCTTACGGAAGCAGTTGTTGAAACCGTGGTGTGGGCGCTCCCGCGAGCACTTGAAGATCCTAAAAACCAAGAGGCCCGTTCGAATTTAAGTTGGTGTGCCGCACTCGCTCTTTCGGGAGTCTTCAGCGGTAGAGATGGTGGGTGGCCAATTCATGCGTTAGAACATGGACTGAGCGCTTACACCGATGTTGCGCACGGACGTGGACTTTCCTGCTTATTGCCCAGAATCATGAAGTTCGACGCCGAAACGATTGGTCCGAAGATCGAGCACTTCAATAAAAAAATATTTGGCACTGCCAGCTTGAAAGACGGTCTCGAGACCTACATGAAACGCGTCGGCGCCTGGGTCACGCTCGACGAAATCGCCGCCGATCACGCGTTCAACGGCAAGAAAATCGCAGTACCCGCTTTGATTGAAAAAACAATTGAGCACGCCTTCGAGGTAAAACCTTTACTCAAGCGTGGGGAAGAACCTTATCTCGACAATGTTCGAAAAATTTACAAACAAGACGCACGAACGATCTTGGAATGGTGTCGCGCGGACAGTTTAGACTGCTAGTGGCGCACTAGCGAAGACTAGCAAGTAGACCACACGCTTTGAGGTAATACGTAAACTCACAGGCCCGGCGGTCGGTCACACCTTCAACGTCGACCAATTCATCGCAGACTTCCGGGTGTAGCACCACGTCAGAGTTTTTTCTAAATTCGCGCTGAGCGTGAAATTTTTCAGCAGCTAGTGCCCTTTCGGCAGGATTGGATTCGATAAGCAGGGGCCGTTTTCGCTTAACCAACATGCGGCCAGAAACATCTAAAAACTCTTCGCCAACAAATTTTAATTCGTAGTCTTTTAAAAAATCAACCACACTCGCTGCCACAGCCCCGCAGTGGATTGGCCAAGAAGTCTCCGCCCTGACCGCATCTGCGGGCCGTGTAACACGCAACACGTGCGCTCCCGAATCGCCCGCCGCGCGTGCGAAAATCGCCATCGCAAACAACGTGCAAAAACTATAAATGCCTCTTCGAAAAACCACAAAATGCCTCTCTCTTAGCCTAAATAAAGCAAACGG
The DNA here is from genome assembly GCA_002387735.1 of Bacteriovoracaceae bacterium UBA4573. GTDB lineage: Bacteria > Bdellovibrionota > UBA1018 > UBA1018 > UBA923 > UBA923. Next base: position 31,684 of record DGKJ01000069.1, read on the forward strand.
CATGCCGGTTTTCAGAGATTTAAAGCCTTAAAATGTCTATTATTTCCAATATTTATGATCAGTAGCCACTATGTTGATTTGTCGAACTTTCAAACAGGTGACTGAATCGAAAGAAGCCTTTTTCGGAGTTTTGTATTTGCCCACAACCAACCCTGTGAAACCAAACGAAATTCTCCCTGGCCCGGCCGTTGCATTTACTTAGCTCGAGAGACAAACCAGAGGAGACCAAGATAAATGAACCTTTCAAAATCTTTTTCAGTTTTAATTACTTTGTTAGCCTTGACCGCATCTATCGCTCAAGCCGATGGAATTGACGGGTTCGGTTTAGTCACGGCGACCGACTCCTTAGAAGCCAAAGATGAAAACAGAGAATACGCGGTCGCCGCAACTGGCACCCACGCGCACGTTGCCGACAATAAATACAACGCTGTTGGGTCGATCCATGCGCGCCTAGAGCTCGGGAATCGCGGCCTTGGTTTGACCGGTACCATTCGAGAAAATCGCGCGGAGTATTTTTCCAAATTTCTAACCGACGTTGGCTTATCTCCTTTCTTTTCATATGGACCTGACCTTTCGTTTAGAACCCACTCTAATCACAACGATTATATCGACCTTACGTTGGGCGGTACAATCGGCCTCATGTTGGAATCCGACTCGTGCCGAGCTGCAGCAGGAGTTCGCGCCGGTCTCGACTGGGGAACCCTAGGTTCTAACGGACTGCGTCCGGCTGTTGGCGCAATGGCAGTGGCCAAGTGTCCTGGATTTTTGCAATTAGCTACCGAATACAATCTTTTGATCGAAAACGACAAACCTGGTTCTCGCGAAATCGCAGCTGACCTCACTGGTCAAGTCGGGCGAGTTCAGCTCGGGGGCCGGTACGAGCAAGTGCGCGACAGCAACTCCAACGACGAGTCGAACGCCGCTGAACAACAAATCGGCACCGAACACCGCTTCATGATTCAGGGCTCTGTGACGCACGACCTTCTGTAATCTAAAAACCATTGCAGGCGGGTAATCGTAAGCAACATGGTCAGTGGTAGCGCCTTTTCCGCCAATCTCGCGACTTGCGAATGATCCCCTAAAGCTCTATAAGATGGATTGATACCCCACCGTCTGGTCCGGCTCTCTGGTCCTAGACACATGCGACCCGACGAACCCCGCCAGGTCCGGAAGGAAGCAACGGTACTCGGCGTTCATGGTGATGTAGGTCGCCGGAGGGCCGGACCAGACGGTGGAGATCCTACTTTCCAAAGGAAAGTAATAAATGAGTCCTCCTGGAAGGAGGTCCTCTTTTTTTGGGTATCCAGCGAAGTAGCAGGACGCTACGAAGCGAACATTGGGCTTTAATTCGACCAAATTATACATGAGCTACCTTGGACTTGCGCGGAAATGGCGCCCGAAAACCTTTGAAGACCTCGTGGGGCAAAAACACATTGCCACCACACTTCAAAACGCCATTCGCCAAGAACGCATTAGCCAAGGTTATTTATTCACTGGCACTCGCGGCATTGGCAAAACTTCTTCGGCGCGCATTCTTGCCAAAGCACTCCGTTGCACCGCACCTGTCGGCCCCGGTGTTCCCTGCAGTAAATGCACCGATTGCGTAGAAATCACAGAGGGCCGTTCAATTGACGTACTTGAAATTGACGGTGCTTCAAATAACGGCGTCGACGCGGTACGGGAGCTGCGCGATGCAGCTAGGTTTTTACCGTCTAGTGGCCGCTACAAAATTTATATCATCGACGAAGTACACATGCTCACGACCGCCGCGTTCAACGCGCTTTTAAAAACGCTCGAAGAACCGCCTGCGCATGTGGTGTTTATTTTTGCCACTACTGATCCTCAAAAAATTCCGGCCACTGTGCTTTCACGCTGTCAGCGTTTTGATTTTAAGCGTGTTTCGCAAATCGAACTGCAGGACCATTTAAAGAAAATTTGTGAGTCCGAAAAAATTCAAATCAACTCGGATGCACTGGTTATTCTAGCGCGTGAAGCTGAAGGTAGTATGCGCGACGGGGTGTCTCTACTTGATCAAGTTTTGGCGTCGAACGACGTTGGTGGCAAAATTTCTGCTCAAGCGGTTACGAATTCGTTGGGTTTGGTAGACAAACAAACCGTGCTTGATTGCGTTTCCGCCATTCTCAAGCGCGAACCACTTAAAGCACTCGAAGCCGCAGGTCTTGTACACCTTCACGGGTTTGATTTAAAACAGTTTGGTCGCGAAATACTACGCACTTTGCGCACCATCATGGTCGTTAAATTGATCGAAGAAAAAAATGCTGACGCCGCACCTTTTCTTGATTTGTCGGACGTCGATCTCGCCGATTTGCGAGCGCTTGCTCCTTTGCGTGAAATCGGCGACCTAGATTTGCTATTTTTGATTCTCAATCACGGATTAGAAGATGTAGCCCGAAGCGCCATTCCTAAAACGGTACTCGATGTGTTGCTCATCAAGATGGCCTCATCCGAAGAGCTTGTGAAAATTGATTCCGATTCTGTTTCTGAGTCGATTCCTACAGCCCCGCGTGCCCCGACCCCGGCACCAACTCAACAGACCAAGCCCGCCGCTACTGCTCCCTCGGCGAGTGCTACTCCTAGCACCAAGCCCTCCATTGATTGGGCCTCTGCTGGCGTTGATTTTTGGAAACAAGCCGTCGCTTACGTAAAGAGCAAAAAACCTCTCATCGGTAACGTGATCGAGAACGCGAGTTTTGAGCGTCTAAAGAAACACGAAGACCACCTGCTCGTTACGTTAGGTTTCAATAAAGACGTTTCATTTTACAAAGACCAGCTTCAATCTCGCGCTTACATGGAACAAGTACAAACCCTGCTCAAGGCGTTTGCAGGGGTGCCTACTCGGCTCGAATTAGTAGAGAGCGCGACCAATCGGTCTTTAAATGCAATTGAAGAAGAAAAAACTAAAAACTCTATCGATCAAAAAAGAAAAACTATTTTAGAGAGCGACGCGCTCAAGGCCACCGAACAATTGCTCGGTGCCAAGCTCGAACGCCTCGACCTTCAAAACTAAGGAGAACAACATGGGGAAAAATCCTCTGCAGGGTGGCTTTGGCAATTTCATGAAACAAGCACAACAAATGCAACAGCGCATTCAGCGCGCACAATCCGAGGTGGCGGAAAAAACCGCCGAAGGTAGCGCAGGTGGTGGTGTGGTGAAAGTAGTAGCCAACGGCAAACAAGAAATTCTATCAGTGACTATCAATAAAGAAGCTGTGAACCCCGACGACGTAGAAATGTTACAGGATATGGTACTCGAGGCTACTAACCAAGCGCTGAAAAACATTTCTACTCTCGTAAGCGATGCCATGTCGAAAGCCACGGGCGGCATGAATATTCCTGGAATGTTTTAATGCAGCCAAACGACCCGGTCGTGCGTTTGATTTCGGAGTTTTCGAAACTCCCGGGCGTGGGTGAAAAAACCGCCATGCGTCTGGCTTATTACGTGTTGCGCACCGACGCCCACGACATTCAACAACTCACTGAGGCTCTTACTGCAGCCAAAGAACGTGTACGTTTTTGCGAAGAGTGTTTCACGTTTACCGAGCTTTCGCCGTGTCAAACCTGCACGAGTCCCAGCCGCAACCGCCTGCTTGTGTGCGTGATTGAAAAACCAGCCGACTTGATGGCTATTGAAAACAGCCAACGATTCACCGGCCAGTACCATGTGCTGCACGGAGTGCTTTCGCCGCTCGACGGCATTGGCCCCGATCAATTGCGCATACGCGAACTCATCGCGCGAATTGCAAAGAACCAGATTCAAGAAGTGATTCTGGCGCTCAATCCCACGGTCGAGGGCGAAGCGACGGGAGTGTATTTAACGAAACTACTTTCACCACTGGGCGTAACCGTCACCAAAATCGCCCACGGCATTCCGGTGGGCGGGGTGCTCGAATACATTGACCGCCAAACCATTGGCCGCGCGCTCGAAAATCGCGTGGCGAGCAAGTTTTAGCCCCTAAATTTGACTCAACGCATTGACGATGCTAGCGACAAAGCTACATTTTTTGGGGGTATTCATGGGTATTCGGTCCTTTCTTTTTCGAACGATTTTTCAAGTCGCATTAGTTCTGGCGTTCGCGTTCCCCCCCTTGGCGCGAGGCTCCGACGAAGAAGCTGACATTATTGATGTCGTAAGCCGTTTCACAGTTCAAATTCTCAACACCAGCAGCAGTATATTCGCTCCAGAAAATCAAAACTCCCACGGGTCGGGTTTTATCGCGGAACTCAATGAAGAACGGGGCCTGGTTTTCACTAATCGACATGTTATTTCTGGGAGCGAGTACGAGGCACAAAAAATTGAAATCGCCTTTCCCACCGGCAAACAGGGAGAGCGCCCAGAAATCATACAGGCTAAAATTATTTTCGTAAGTCCGGTGACAGATTTCGCCGTTCTAGAGTTTCCAACAAAGTCTCTGAAAAGATCAAAAAAATACCTAAGAGTGGCGAAGTTCGCGAGTGTTCCGGAAAGCAATCTTTTAACACTTCAAGGTTTGCATGTAATGGCGTTTGGTCACCCATTCGAGGGCAATGACATCTCGACTTTCGGTACCGTGAGCGGAAAATGGGAAGACTCCAGTGGCAGTTCCATTCAAATCGATGCCGCTATCAACCCTGGCAATTCCGGTGGTCCTCTCATTGAGCTTCAATCTCAATCAGTGATCGGTATGAACACCGCTATCATCGAGGGCGCCAACAGCGTTGGTTTCGCAATACCAATGGTTCGATTGCTAGAAGATTTCAACAGCTGGCGAGAGGATTCCACGTTCGCCCGAAATCGAATTGTTTTGGCAGATCTGACGGCAGTCGGTGAAGGCTTTCTCAAGCGCCTGGGTTATGATCGACACATTAGGGCTAAGTACGATCGTAAATACTTTCACCGCAATAAATCTGCCATATTTGTAGATGACATTTCGGCGAAGAGCCGGCTCAAAGTCGGCGACATCTTGCTGGAACTCAATGATCAGCCAATTGATGGCAAAACCGATCAATTTCGGCGCTTGCTTGCGCGAGCAAAAAACGAAGTAAAGTTTCTCGTTTTAAGAGCAGGAAAGATTGTCGAAATCATGGAACCGATCATAGAAATTGGTTTGGAAAACAGTAAAAGAACTACTGATTTCGTGGCGATTTCTGGGATCGTATTCCGAAACTACAACTCGCTCGAAGCTTGGCGACTCACCGGTCAAGAAGCGGGAGTATACATTGACGGAGTAATTCCCGACACTACCGGCGACGAAGTCGATGCCCCTCTTCATTCTGCCCGCCTAAGGGGAATCATTATCGCACACCAGATGCACGAGATTACTACAATTGCTGACCTTAAAAAACTTCTACCGAAAATCAAAAAAGTGTCGCTCCTTCAAATGCTGCTGCACCCACCAGTTATAAAATTCAGCGAAGATGGGCCAAGCATCGCAATTGAAGACAAAGTTTCGGGCAAAAACTTAGTTGCCGCCTACAAAGAAGTGTATCCGCTTTCAGTCGACGAAGTGTTCACCGACAAGGAATTTGACGTCGAAAAAATGAAAGCAGAATTCGACTTCGACAGCGTGAAGCCCGGCAAACGCAAGTGGCGAACCTGGTTGAACTGCAATCAAATCGTTGGTGCCCGCTCAAAGAAGTAGCGGATATACGCACAGCGCCTAACGCCAATAGTCGTAACTTATTAAAGATATTCAAGAATTTTGCACGACCGATTTAGGTATGGTATTGCCTTATTGTTCTAGGTGATCCCAAACGGGGCCACCACGACACCGACTGAGATTTTGCAACTTGTAATAATTACAACGAATGGCGTTCATTAACTATAATACTAAAGAGATCAACTGTAAGATTGTCTATTACGGTTGCGGCCTGAGTGGGAAGACCACGAATCTTCAGCATATCTACGATCAGACGTCTACGGCTGGAAAAGGCAAGCTGATCAGCCTTTCCAGCGAAAACGAACGCACATTGTTCTTTGATTTCCTGCCTTTGGACGTGGGCGAAGTGCGCGGCATGAAAACGCGTTTTCATCTTTACACTATTCCCGGGCAAAGTTTTTACGAAGTCTCGCGCCAATTCATTCTGAAAGGCGTTGATGGCATAGTATTTGTAATAGATTCCCAAAGAGAGAGGTTGGAGGCAAACCTCGAAAGCTATGAGAGTCTCGAAGCAAATCTCGAAATTCAAGGATACGATGTCCGCAAAATTCCTGTCGTTCTACAGTTCAACAAAAGAGACCTTCCTTCCGCTGTTCCTATTGTTGAACTCTCACAAACTTTCAATCGCTTGGGTGCGCCCGAATTCGAAGCGGTGGCGCACAAAGGCTTAGGCGTCTTTGAAACTCTGACCGAAATAACCAAAATGGTCCTATTGGATCTGAAAGGTGGCTAGGTAAGCGAGGATCGCGACACCTGGTCATTAGGGGCCGAAGTGTCGACGATCACAGTAAAGTAGTAATCGTATTAACACGACACAACAACAACGCTGTATGGAGCCGCGCCGCGAGGCACGGCAAGCAGATGGTAAGGGGGACTATGAAAAAGGAAGTTCTGAAGCGTTTTAAGAAGTTGTTTGAACAGCAGAAAGCGAACGTGTTGTATAACGATCGCGTCATTCGTGACGATTTCCACGTGAAAGATGACGACCGAATGGACGACATCGACCAAGCTTCAAGCGACGTGGAACAGTCCATGCGCATGCGTTTGAGAAATCGCGAAGTATTGCTCATCAAAAAAATTGATGAAGCATTAAAACGCATCGAAGAAGGGACTTTCGGTCTCTGCCACGCATGCGAAAACGAAATCGAATTCCGACGCTTGGAGGCCCGACCAACGGCCACTCTTTGCATATCTTGCAAAGAAGACGAAGAGCGCAAAGAACTGCACAACGCCGACGGCCGCAGGCACAAGAGTCTGGGCACGGCTATGACGCGGTTCGGCTGAGATTCGAATTTTGAAGTGCTGATCTCCACGGATGGAGTGACTGACATGCTGGTGCTTGGGGGAACGGACGCCTCCCAGCACCAGCGCCTGTTTTTTACGGAATCAAATTCCGTATTCCAACACGCTTTGAAGTGCGTCAACCGAACGAATCACTGCGTTGCGGTCGACCTCTGTAGAACCAACCCCTGAAAGCCAATCCCCCCCACAGTAATCCCGGTATTAACCTTAACTTTCGACTGCTCACGAAAACGGCGTATGCGCGCCATCGAAAATGCCATTTCAGAACTGAAAAAACCCAGAAAAACGAATAAAACTAGCGCCTTGTTCATGGCGCCCCTATTAACGCATAACATCAAATGACTAAACTAAATGAGTCTACAATTAAATACGGGTGAGGCTGGTCCGGCTTTTGCTTTAGGGGTTGTCGCCAAACTGGGCTGGGTAGAAGGATCTACCTCCTTTTCGCAAGAAAGGAGGTGATCCCTTATGAAAAATACCAAAGCGTATTTTACGTATCGGATCCAACTAGAAAAACTTAAGCAAAAGACGTGGGCGCTCATAGTCTTAGCCAAACTTTTGCCTTTTCTAGCATTGTTGTTTTCCAACTGCGTAGGACGATCGTGAGGTGGGTCTCGGGTACAGCTTGACGCAAAAACCGGGGTCTCTCACGGGGAGAACGGCTCAGTTTGGTTTCTTTACCGAATGAACTTAATGCGACCCAGGGCAAAGAAACACATCTTCAAAAGCAACCAACCATGTTTCCAACGGCTGATGTTAGTTTGACCGTAGGTTCGCTCGAGGTAGCGAATCGGAACCTCGGCGATTTCGAGGTTCAGTTTGGAGGCGCCGAAAATGAGATCGAAATCTCCGAATGGGTCGAAGTCACCGAAATAGGCGCGGCCTTCTTCTAAACGACGATAGTTATCACGGCTCAAAACTTTGGTCCCACACAACGTGTCCTTGAAACGCTGACCCAATAGCCAGGTGAAGGCGTAACTAAAAAATTTATTACCAAGCAAATTAAGGGGGCGCATCGCTTCGCGCTCCATTTTATAAACCAAACGACAACCATTGATGAATTCGCCGTGCCCGTCGCAATAGGCGTCTACAAACTTTGGAAGATCTTCCGGTGGTACCGTAAGGTCGGCGTCGAGAATTAAAAACAAGTTACCGTCTGCGTGCGCATAGCCTTTTCTGCAAGCATCGCCTTTACCCTTGCCTGGCTGCTTAAAGGCCCGAACCGGAAACGGTTTAGGAATAGATGGGTCGTTAATCACCCGTTGAATTTCGCCCCAGGTATCGTCGGTTGAATTTCCCTCAACAAAAACGATTTCGTACTTCTCTTTTCTTTCACTGGCAATTTGAGCCATACGACGCACCGCGGACTCGATATTACCTTGCTCATTGCGCGCTGGAATAATGACCGAAGCAAACACATTTTTCGGTTCAATCTTGTGTTCAGGTCGCGCAATCACAAAGTGAGTGCATCCGAGTCGCGAAAGCCCTGGGAGATTGCCCAATACTCGATTCATAAACCAAGAAATGGGACCCAAGTTCACTGGCATCAAACAACGATAGCCCTGTTTTACTACTCGGTAATTCGAGAGTCGAAAGAGATTAGCAACGTCGGCAGCCGAGAGCCAGTTTTGATCGGCTTGAGGCATTTTTAAACGTAGTTTTTGGGCGATTCTAAACGGAAAAGCCCATAAAAAATTGTAATACACCGCAATAATTCGAGTGTGCGGGCGGCATAGCGGCGCCATTTTTTTTAAGGCCACTTCAATATCTGACCAATAGCCCACCGTATTAACGAGCAAAATGGTGTCCACTCCTTCTGACATTTGGTGCAGCACAGTCGATGGAAGCTCAGATGTGCCATCCCAATATTCGACTGGATACTCGGTATGAGACCGTGCCTCTTCTACGGTCGAAAGATCGAGCTCAATACCCAATCCTTGGGCAGGCACGCACCCTGAAAGCAAGCGACCCACGCCATGCCCAATTTCCACAACTTTTCCGTTTTTGGGCACATGAAATGAAAACAGTTTTTCTAAATCTTTGTAATAAAAAGAATTTTTTTGAATCCAGGAAAATCGCGATCGACGGCGCAGCGCTGATGTGGTCGGAACCAGCGAATTCTGGCGTTGCGGCGAAGCTGCGGCGTCTCCCGGCTTAAGTGCGTTTGAATGGGTCGATACTGGCACTGTTACTTCTTTGTTACTCATTTTCTCGGAAACATTGCCCTGACACAATCTTGTTCGCAATCTAATTACGAAAAGATAGGAAGGATTTATAAAAAGGACTAGTCATTAGGGGGTCTCATGTATCTATCTAAAATATCTTTTTACACGATTTTACTTTTTGTAACGTTTTTCGCAGTTCCCAATACTAACGCAGCGGAGCGCCCGAAACTAGTCGTTTTCATCGCAATTGATCAGTTGCGCGCAGATTACCTAACCCGTTTTCGCGAATTCTTACTTCCACCAGTACAAAAAAATGGGCTCCCGGGTGGATTTCGCTACTTCACTGACAAAGGCGCCTTTTACCCGACTGCTGAAACTGGGCACGGCACCAACGTTACCGCGCCGGGTCATGCCACTCTTTCTACCGGAGCGCTTCCTTACACCCACGGAATCGTCGCTAATCGGTGGTTTGATTCCGAAACCAATCAAGTGGTTTATGGGTTGGAAGATCACAATTCTAAGGTGCTCACGCAAACCGACGCCCCCAAGGAAAAGGGCCGATCACCCAAAAATTTACTCTCAACCACCATATCTGACGAAATTAAGACCGCCTTCGGTGGAAAATCAATTGTCGGCACCGTGGCGATCAAGGACCGCGCCGCCATTCTCATGGGCGGGCACCGCGCGGATTACGCACTTTGGTTTGACGACAAGATTCGAGGCTTAACTACCAGTTCCTACTACTCCAAAGAAATGAAACTGCCGCAGTGGGTGGAGCAATGGAACAAAACTAATTGGATCGATAAAAACGTACCTCTAGCCTGGGAGCGCATGCTGCCACGAGGAGCCTACGCCTTTTCAACGCAAGCTCCGACCAAAAACGTTTATCAAAATTACAAAGGACTCGGTCAGGAGTTTCCACACCAAATTGAAAAAGGCGGCGTAGCCTTTCAGGGAACTCCCTGGGGTTCGGCCTATGTGCTCGAAGCCGCGCTTGAAATGGCCTCGAAAACCGGAATGGGTAAAGATGAAATTACCGATTTCTTAGGGGTTGGAATTTCATCTTTCGATATTGCTGGCCACGCATTCGGAGCAAACTCCGAACAAATGCAGGATTTCTTTATTAGACAGGATCGCCTACTGGCGAGTTTCTTAAAAAAGCTTCAGCACACTGTGCCGGGCGGCCTCGCCTCGATTACTTTCGTGCTGACTGCCGATCACGGTGTTACCGAAATTCCTTCTATCGCTCAATCTGTCGGCATGCCGTTTAAAGCAATGGCGCCGGAAGATTTTTATGCCAAGGCTGAGAGCTTTTTAGAAAAAGAATTCGGTCTTAATCGGAAAAATAAACCAGTCGCATACATTAGCGAAAACAACCTCTATCTCAACACTAAGGAACTCGTGGTCAATAAATTAGACCCCGAAGTCGTAGCACAAAAGTTGGCTCGCTGGCTCGCGACGCAGCCCTGTTTTGGCATGGCCTACACCAAGTGGGAATTATTGGCAGGTAAACACGCCAATTTACATTTTTCGAAACGCTTGGCAACTAGCACACACGCGGTGCGTTCGGGTGACGTGGTTTATTCGACAACAGGAATTTGCCCACAATACGAACATTACGGGGTTCAAGGCGCTGAACACGGACATAGTTACACTCACGACGCTTCGGTACCAATCATGATTGTCGGCAAGTCGTTTAAACCTGGCCGCTATTTTCAAAAGGCTACGCTCGCGGACATCGCCCCGACCATCGCTGCCTCGGTAGGAGTCTCACCAACGACTGGATCCGAAGGCAGGGTATTAGCTGAAATTATCCGTTGAGCCCACGAATGACTTGCAGCCACCCTAGAGTTTTTCGGACCGCTCGGACAAAGGCGTGATGATCTTCCAAAACTTCTTTGTCTAGACGTTTGCGCTCTACGTGAAGTGGCGGACGCACCCACGCGCGCTCGGGAACTCGATGAGTAGAAAACTGCTTGAACTGCGACAAGTAGCCGGGGTCTTTAAGGATAGCGACATTAGGGGAAGCAGATCGCTGAAAGAAAAGAGAATCGATTTTTAGTGGCCCGACACTCGACCCTTTCGTGGCCAGGAATAGCTGAATAATGCCGGAAGGCAATCGATGGGCCATGCCAAACGCTATTCCTATAAACCGATCGTCGGAATCGAATGCCACATAAAGCGTGCGGGAAAGATTGGTCGAATCTAAGTCTTTGCCGAAATCAACGCCGGATATTTTTTTAAGTTTTTGCTGAACTTTTTTGTTTGAAAGGGCTGCGCTAGTGATTTCTCGAATTTCGTATCTTTTTAAATCGGGGTACATTCGGCGAAGATCGGCGTCGACCATTTCCAAAACGGGTGACACCGTTTGAATCTCGTAGGACCAGGCCGATCGCTCGACCTTCGCGAATGCAAAGAGCGAAAAAACTAAAACTAGAACAATGCTTTTCAAACGTCAGGGCCTGCCTCTTGCTGACGACGAATAAACGTAGGTATGTCATACTCGTCGTCGGTAAGGTTCGTTAGACCCAGCTTTTGCGCAATTGCTTTTGCACGCGCAATTTCGGCGTGTTTTGGCGTCATTGCGCCGGGCATGGGAGTTCCAGTTGCCGGCATTGGATCGCTCAGCGGGCCTGCATCCATGTCGGCCGCTTCGTCGAGTCCATCATCGCAGTACGAAGATGGCGCAGCCATTTTCGCGTAAGCCATGAGTTTTTCATTCACGCCACCCACCTGACTCGGAGCAACCGTGTTTGACATAGCGCGCTGCGGAGCTGGCGGAGGTGTTGCCTGCATGGGAGCGGCCTGATTTCGAGCTGCTACCTCGTTAGCGATTTCAGCCGAAAGATTTAATTCAATGTTCTGATTCGCTTGGTTGGGCTCTACCACTTCGCTCGCCTCTACAGGGGCCGAAACCGTTGGTTCTGAGACGGGTGGCTGCTCTGAAACTTCAGCTTGCGCTGCTTTCATTTCCTGAACGGCTTGGGCTTTTTGCTCCGGAGTGATTGCGGCTGCCACCTTACTTTCGGTAACCCCTAGACCGGTTGCAATCACAGTGACCTTCACCGAATCATTCATGCTCTCATCGATAACGGTACCGAAAATGATTTCAGCGTCTTCATCGGCAGCTTCCATAATAAGTGAAGTTGCTTCGTTAACTTCATGAATTTTCATATTGGAACCGCCGGTGATGTTAATGATTATGCCGGTAGCGCCATGTATCGAAACATCTTCGAGAAGCGGTGATGAAATCGCCGAAGTCGCTGCGTCGATTGCACGATTTTCTCCGCTCGCAACGCCGATCCCCATGAGCGCCAAACCTTTGTTCGACATAATCGTTTTCACGTCCGCGAAGTCAGAGTTGATAAGCCCAGTGTGGTTGATCAGATCCGATATACCTTGGACCGCATTCAACAATACTTCATCAGCCTTCTTAAAAGTATCAATGATTGTTAAGGTAGCGCCGGCAATCGTTAGCAAACGATTGTTTGGAATAGTGATCAAGCTATCTACGCTCTCGCGAAGATTGTTTAATCCTTCCATGGCTTGCTTCATGCGCTTGCGACCTTCAAACTGAAAGGGTTTAGTAACCACCCCTACTGTTAGGGCCCCTACTTCTTTCGCAATTTTTGCTATAATCGGAGCGGCGCCGGTTCCAGTGCCACCTCCCATTCCCGCGGTCACAAACACCATGTCGGCACCAGCTAGGAGTTCCGAAATTTTGGCGTAGTCTTCCATCGCAGCGCGACGACCAACTTCTGGATTGCTTCCAGCGCCCAGTCCTTTTGTTAACTCGTTGCCAAGCTGAACTTTCACCGAAGCAAGAGAAGCTTCGAGGGCTTGGCGATCGGTGTTGGCCGCGATGAATTCCACGCCCGAAAGCCCCATGCGAATCATCGTATTAACCGCGTTTCCACCGCCGCCGCCGACGCCGATGACCTTAATTTTTGCTCCTTGAGTACCTTGCTCTTCAGTGAAGTCGAACATCCGTTGTTCCTCCGATTAATTGAACCGAGACTCCGCTCGGCGTTGTTCTGATTAAAACAGGTCTTTGATCCAACCCGACATGGATGCCCGCACTTTTTCATATGCATTAATCGTACTGCTCATCCGAATCGGAAACTTTCCTTTACTGCCCATTTGTTTGCGCATTGCGTATTTTAAGAGCCCTACGCCGGTAGAGTATTTGGGACTATTCACCACGTCCTTTAACCCCCCGACTCCCATTGGGAGAGCGCGTTTGACTGGCATGTCAAAGATAAACTCAGCAAGTTCCGGCATACCCTCTAGAATGGTGCTGCCACCAGTGATCACAATTCCACTGGCCATTAGTTCCTGGTACCCGCTTTTTTGAACCTCTCGCTGAACTAGCGAAAAAATTTCTTCGACCCGAGGTTCGATTATTTCAGCCAACAACTTGCGTGGAACTGTTCGCGGTTTACGGCCGCCTACGCTCTGAACCTCGATTGTGTCTTCAGATTTCACCAGCGACGACATGGCACAGCCGTACCGTACCTTTAATTTTTCAGCTTCGTTTTGAGGCGTTCGCAGTCCAACGGCAATATCGTTGGTGATATGATTACCGCCCACAGCTAATACGCCAGTATGAACCAGTGACCCCTGGGAAAATAGGGCAATATCGGAGGTGCCACCGCCGATATCCACCAAAACCACACCCAATTCCCGCTCGTCTTGGGTAAGTACGGCTTCAGCCGATGCGATGGGTTCGAGCACAATTTCGGCCACGTTGAGACCTGCTTTATTGCAGGACTTTACAATGTTTTGAGCGCTGGAAATTGCACCAGTGACGATATGTACTTTCGATTCCAGACGAACACCGTTCATTCCTATCGGCTCTTTTATTCCGTCTTGGTCGTCAATTATGTATTCCTGTGGCACGACGTGCAGTACTTCCCGATCCATCGGTATCGCAACTGCTCTTGCAGCGTCTAAAACGCGATTTACGTCTTCTTGGGTAATCTCTTTATTTCGTACTGCGACAATGCCGTGGCTATTAAAACTCTTAATGTGCCCACCAGCAATTCCAGCGTATACCGAGGTAATTTTGCAGCCCGCCATGAGTTCGGCCTCGTCAATCGCCTTACGAATACTCTCTACGGTGCTTTCGATATTAATCACCACACCTTTGCGCAGACCAGTGGACGGATGGCTTCCGATTCCAACGATGTCTACGCCGGACTCCGTAACTTCTCCAACGATCGCACAGATCTTGGTGGTGCCAATATCGAGACCGACAATGAAATCTTTTTTGGGTGTACGCGCCATGTGTCCCTTCCCTAAGACAATGAAATTCGCTTTTGAAAAGCAGGCCAGGCAAAATTTTCCGTTTTTACCCTAGAAAAAATTCTACGAGCGTTTTCCGACGTTTACAACTACTTTCTTCGCTCCGCGGAGGTCGATACTCGAAACTAAGATATTGTTTTTGATAAGATATTGCGCCACCCGATTTAGTCGGTTGAGTGCGCTGTCGATTTGCAAATCAGCGGGGGCTTCCCCGACGTCTTTTTTATCGCCATTACGGAACCACAGTTCGAGTTTTCGACCAGCCGACAGGTACGGAAGCTCAGACAACACCACGATCCGATCTTTCGCCAAGCGTACTTCGTAAACAACGCGCGACGCCTCTTCCAATGCGTTCATCACACTCAGCGCAGCATCTAGCTCTCCCCCGTCCGACGTAAGCGCCGGTATTACAACAGGCAGATCCGACGAATTTACGGTCCTCATCTCGCTAGCTGGGGCAATTATTTGTCCCCCGTTTGAAAGAAACCAGAGTTGATTTTTTTTCAACAAAAGTGCTCGCGCAGCGTGAACCGAATATTGCACTAACAATGAAGACGGAATCTTTTTTTGAATTTGTACCGACTCGATCCAAGGAATCGAAAGTAACCGAGCTTCAATTTCAGAGAGCTGGACTTTCAAAACTTCATCGCCTTTTCGAAGACCTGAGGTTTGCCACAATAATTCCTGAGTAACAAACGCACTCAAATTCGAATCGCCTATTTCTTGCCACTCGATTTCTTCTAACAAAAAGTTTCTAGATACTCGTTCGGTAATCCAATGCGATGTTTCAAATAATATTTTAGGACCGAGTGTTATTAATATGACTGCCGCAACAAGCGTAACAACACTAAGCCATAAAAGACGAGATCGCCGCCGTCTACTCTGACTGCCCAAGGCACGTTGTTGTTGCTTTTGCTTCATCATCGTATACGCTACCCTACTATGATTACGACTCGCAACTTTTCGTGTTCAAAATTTTCGATAAAAATCATTGGGGCCGTTGCGCTGATGTTGCTTACTTCTTGCGCCCACAATCCCAAAACCAAAACCGCCCTGGGTTGGAAAAAAATCGGAAGCTACCCGTACCTTGGTGCAAATTCGGTGCATCGTTACGAATATCCTAATGGCTTGAAGCTTTTGGTTTTGGAAGATCACAGCGCGCCAGTTTTTACCTATCACACCTGGTTCAACGTAGGTTCAAAAGATGAACAACCTGGCCTCACAGGTTTGGCTCACTTGTTTGAGCACATGATGTTTAAGGCGACCAAAAATTATCCAGATGGACACTTTGATCGGACATTGGAACGAGCGGGTTCCGAAATGACGAATGCTTTTACCAGTAGAGACTACACTGCCTATGTACAAAGTATGCCCAACGAACACCTGGAACTTCTTGTAAAACTCGAATCTGATCGCATCGTGAATTTAATCGTCGACGATCAAGCCCTCAACAAAGAACGCGAAGTGGTTCAAAATGAACGACGGTTCCGAAACGAAAACAACCCAGACGGTAAACTATACGAAAGTATTTTTACCCTCGCCTTTAAGAAACATTCCTATCGCTGGCCGGTGATCGGCTACGCCGAGGATCTCGAGCGAGCTAAAAGCGCTGAGTGCTACGAGTTTTACAAACGATTTTATGCACCAAACAATGCAACCATAGTAGTCGTTGGAGACGTTGTGCCCGACGATGTCGCCGAAGTTATTTTGAAGCATTACGGACACCTCACCCCTACTGAAATTAAACGCCATAAAAGCCCTGTTGAACCACCACAAATCGCGGAGCGCACCCAAACACTTCGTCAGAAAATTCAGGTCGAAAAATTGGTGGTAGGGTATCACATACCACCCGTTACTCACCCTGATACTGCTGCGCTGGGAGTATTACGCAGCGTTCTGGCTACCGGAAAAAGTTCTCGTCTACATCGCAAACTCGTAGACGCTGGAATAGCATCTGAAATTTCAGTAGATGACGGTGAGTCGCGCGATCCAGGTCTCATGGTATTCTTCGTTACTCTTCAGAAAGGACGCTCTGCGAAACGAGCTCTCAAAATCATTGATCAAGAAATTAAGGCAATTCAAAAATCTGGAGTTACTCAAATCGAAATCGATCGAGCCGTAGCACAGAATCGTTTTTCGCTTATTGATTTCCAGGCATCGCTTCACTATCGCGCAATGTTCCTCGGTTACTACGAATCGATCGCCGGAGATTTTAAAAAAGGTGTCGAACTCGTAAACTCTTATAAAACTATTCGATCAAAAGACGTTTCAAGAATGGCTATGCAGTATTTGCAACCCACCCAACGTTCGGTGGTGTACGGAGTGCCACAATGATTAAACGAATTGGTGTCTTTTCGGTTTTCTTATTTTTCACCACTATTGGCCAATTACAGGCGACATTTTCGTTCGAAGAAAACGAAGCTTTACCTATTGTTTATTTCAACATTGTCGTTAACGCCGGTTCCGCCAACGACCCGAAAGACAAGCTGGGGCTGACTAACATGACCTACCAAATGCTTTTAAGGGGTACTCAAAAGCGTTCAAAAGTGGAATTCGACGAAGCTCTCGATAACATCGGCGGTCGGCTGGGTGTTGACGTTCGCACAGAGGGAACTGTCTTTCGCGGTGCGGTCTTGTCGGAAAATTTAAAACCTTTTCTCGATTTAGTTTATGAAGCACTAACTTCTCCGAGATTTGCGGCAGTCGAAACGGCCAAAATAAAAAAAGAAATCGAAAGTGAAATTTTAGATAATCGATCTAACGACAAATACTTAGCCACTTACCATTTTCAACGTTTCTTTTATTCCGGCCACCCCTACGCCAACCCCATCGTGGGTACGCTCTCAGGAATCAAGAAAATCACCGCCCTAGACATGGTCGAACACTTTGCGAACACCATGGGTGGTTCCAATTTAGCTTTTTTTGGAACCGGCCTCGCCGACGAAAGTATTTTAAAAGAATGGTTTACGCTCCTTTCAGAAAAACTTGTAGCGCTGCACCCTGAAGCACTGACCGCAGATGATTTAATAGTTAAAAAAGCCCCGATGCCCCACGCCGGCCGCAGATTGTTGCTGGTAAACAAGCCCGGCGCCACCCAATCACAAATCTTGCTGGGCGGCATTGGGCCCACACCCGAAACCAATGGCTATTATGCCTTAGAACTCGCAAATCACAGCTTCGGAGGCGCTTCGTTTCAAGCCAGACTTATGCAAGAGCTGCGCGTAAAGCGTGGTTGGACCTATGGCGCCTACTCCAGCTTTCAGTATGGGCAGCAACCGCGTCACTACGCTCTCTATTTTTTTCCAAAAACTGCTGACACGCGTCCGGCTATTGAACTCGCAATATCCTTGTTCGAGGACTATTTAAAAAAGGGCATTTCGGCAGAGGAGTTCTCTTTTTCAAAATCGGCGCTCGTGAACAATGCGCCCTTCAACTATGACACCGCAAAAAAACGAGTTGAAAATGCTACGACTGAGCACTTAACCCTGCTTCCACGTGGTTATTTCAAAAACTACGCTGGGAACATAGATGACGTTAAATCAGGCTCTGTCACCGAAGCGCTACAAGGATTTTTCAACCCAGGAAACTTGACGGCGGTCGTAGTAGGCGACGCCGCCAAGTTAAAAAAAGAACTCACGAAGATTTCGGGTTTTTCCGAAATCGAAGTTAAAGATTACCGACAAGAATAGCCGCGACTTTACTTTTTAAGCTGCGGTGCGGTCGAAACTATTCGACTGCATTCTTGGTCTAGTTTTCCCAAATAATTCGGATCCACCAATGAACGCATCCACAATCGGCGAAAGTCCGTGACCGTTTTTGTAAGGTCTTCTCGAGCCACGCGATTAGCGGTACCTGTGCCAACTCCGACTTTTTGCACATTGGCGACTTGGTAGCTGTAGTAGGTCACAATGGCGCCACCGGCGTAGGGCTGGGCATATAGATAACCGCGAATGTCACTTGGCTTCGTGAGCGCGCCCTTTGCTCTCCCAAAAAAGCCACCTTGAACACGATCAGTTTCGGGGCTCCAGCGCCACATACTACCCCAGCCGTTTCGCTCGTCGCGAAATAACTGGTGATCAACTACGTACTTACTGGTGAAAGCGCTTACCGAAAGTTCGTAATACACTTCGAAGAATTGATCGCGGCTAGCCGAAGCATCATAAGGGGTCTTGCGAGCTTCCGCTTTTGTGATTCCCGCCACGCCTTGATGAGTTGGGAAGTCTACAAACGCCTCAATCACCCGGCGCGGTTCGAACGGAACGTAGGTGTAAAAATAAAAATGTTTCAGCCCAGACACAGGATCGACTTCAGAATCATCGATGTATGGGTCACCATTTCGAACGGCTTCATAGATTTCAGCTTGTTTCTCGGGCGAGAGCCGCTCGAAACACTTGTCGAATTGGCAGGTATCCGGAAATTCCGCAGCCCGCGCAGTAAATGCGATCAAAAATAACAGAACCACACCGGCGAAATGCCGGCACGAATTAAGATGTTTTTTCATTTTCCACTCCAAACGCTAAAGGAGCGGCATAACACCATGCGAAATTAAGCGCAATTTCCCGACCAAAACGTTTTAGTTCGTATCTAAAGTGACCTGAAATTCGCACCCGGCGGGGTTGCGAATCTCAACGCGCCAGCTTGGGGCGCGGCCCGCTACAGGCACGATCGTCACGTTGCCGGCACTGCTCGGTACTACTGGAATAATGCGCACGCCGTTATTCGCGCCTGCGGCTCGAATCGTGCCATCGCCTTCGATCACCGGTTGGTTCGGCACGTGGACTTGCCATATTCCCGAAACCCCTGCAGTCACCGTACATTGGTCACGTATTCGTAGTTGACCGCCTTCAAATTCCAGACTGCGAGTCCACGCTTGTATGCGATTGTCGCCGTAATGGGCGTTTCGTAAATTGGCATCTACGTAAGTAATTCCCGCAGCCTGACGGTAAGACATCGAAGACCGCGCCGCTGTGGTTTCACGCTGACCTATCACTGATCCGCCGCTCTCGAAACGCAACGTATTATGATAGTCTACCGAACCATTGATCCCGCTGGCAGACCACATATTAGAATTCACCGCCAGCCAACTGCCGCGAAAAATACTGAATGAGCCTTGGTCTTGGTGCGCATGGGATTCTTCGTATGGCCCTGCCACAAAGCTGATCCAAGTGGCATCGCGGTTCCAGCTGCTTCGGGCAAAAAAGGCACCCACTCCGCTTGCGTAATACGCTGTTTCAACCGGAGCTACAGGTTGATCGTTGGTTTGCAATAGGTCGTATTTCGCATTTGCCCGCTGAGCCATTCGAGCCACGCTGTTGTTGTTGAGCCACCACACGCCGCGTTGGGCATGTGGAGTACCTGTTGCGAGCTTGACGGCTTCACGCACTAAATGTTCGTGATAGTCATACACGTACCCCAAAGCATCGCGAGATTGGTCACCAATTGAAGCATATCTATCGAGAGTCGGCACCGTAGCGTGCACCCAGTAGTCGATAGTGTCGCGCGCGTGAGTGGAAAGCGCCGAAAGATCTTCCTGCATGCCCGCTTTCCAATTTCGGTAATTTTCGAAGAGATTCATCTGAGCGGTGCCGTAACCAGTACCCTCACGACTACCCCCACCTGGCAACTGAGCGTAGTAGTTAGCCAGTGGCGGAAATTTTCGGGTTTGCAGAAAGTTCAGCCAGTAAGGATCTTGGCTTGCCATCGCCCAAACCATAGTCGCGTTTAAAAAACTGTAATGGTAGTTGTTACCCGGATTATTGATCGACCAACAACTAAACTGATAACCAGCGTTTACGGGACTTCCGTCGCTGCGAATCCAAAATTCGTTGTTTCCATTACAATCCCAAACGTTTTTTAACGCTCGGTCAATGTAGGTTGCCCAGCGCAAGCGTTGTGCAGGAGTCATTAAATCGTAACCCCAGTCGTAAGCTAGTGCTAGAATGTGGAACTCATGTCCGATTTCTAAATACTGGTCCCGACTCACTTTGGGTTTAGCGAGAATTGGCGTGAACTCACCGGGATCATTGGTATCACGATCGGCGTTGAGATCTTGTTCCCAAGAGCGCAGACAAGTTACTGAACCATTAACACCGTTAATACAATCTTCTGCATCTCTTACGTGCGCTTCAGCTTCGGTTACTACATATTCGATATAACTTCGCGAATTAGCCCAGCCGCATTCTGCCGCCCTGGAATAAATAATAACTGCATCATGAACGACAGAATCATATTGCCGTTGCCGCATACCCAGGTCGACCCACTCTTTAAGACGAACCACTTCTGGCGAATTACACGGTGCCAAAGCGAAATCGCTCATAGGAATGAACGGACGTTGAACTGGTAGAGTGTAGTTAAATCCGGGATAAGCGCTAACCGGAGTTGGCGCCGGAGTAGGCGTTGGCGTTGGAGTAGCGCCCGGCGCGAGAGTCGGAGCGGGAGTCGGCACCGGTGTTGGAGCGGGAGTTGGCACTGGCGTTGGTACTACTCCGGTCATTCCGTTCAAGATGGCTGACATTTCGTCTACTGCAAATTCGGTGCGTGGATTTCCGTTTTGAACAAAACGAATACGCACTGACTCAATTGCACGAGTGGAATCCAAGTCTAAGTGAGTACGTACGGTCCCTTTATCGCCCAGTGCGCCACTTACTTCGCTACAAGCCGAAACAGGCGAAGGCCCGGTCGAATAATAGATGAAGGCGCAAAAAGCAAAGTTCGAAGTACTCTGCACGTTTGATCGCAGGCGGGCTGCAATATCGTAGGACACGGCAGTGACCGCGCCGTTAGCGCGATAGGTCCACCATGCAGCACTACCGTAGGCGTTTTCTGGCATTGACACTATCATGCTGGAGGCCCCCGAAATGGGAGCGGTTGACGAACGGTAGGCACTAACATTGTTGTCAAAGTCACTCATGAGATCGATTCCAGTTTCAAAACCAGAATCTGCGACCAAATTATTCGATGCTCCCGGAGCCGGAGTAGCAGAAGGCGCAGGAGAAGCAGTGGGTGCAGGAGAAGCTGACGGTGCTGGGGTCACCGATGGAGCGGGAGAGGCAGAAGGAGACGCGGATGCTTGAGGTGACGGTGAAACCGAAGGCACCGGAGTTGGAGTTGCCCCGAACCGAGCGGTAGCTCGGGCGATCGCATCACCAAGAGAACCGCCGCCACTGCCGCCAGCTCCGCCACCGGAAATTTCACATCCTGTGGCGGTAAACAGAAAGACTGCCATTATCGGAACTAGTATTGGATTTGAAAACAAACGCGCAGTAAACATACGACAGAGCCCCCTCAATCGAATCGGACCCTCGGTCCAATTCTGGGCGCTGACCCCATTTTCTCAGCGTCCCGTCTACTCTGCACACGTACCGCACAACGAAATTGTTAAGATCTGTTATCTATTCTAGCATGGATACGACGCAAAGCAACAATACGAATCTAAAAACATGAAATCATTGAATAAATCTATATTATGATCGATTCAGTCTGGATTTCATTATAAACTTCTGGTACCCGAGGCCAGAGGTCGTTTCCGAATGCATTTTGAGCTGCAAAAACAAGACTCTTGGTCGAGCGCCCGCAGAGGGGTCGTACACACACGTAGGGGCACCATTCAGACGCCCGCTTTCATGCCGGTTGGTACATTTGGGGCAGTTCGCACTCTCGATCTGGCAGATCTTCAGTCGTTAAATCCTGACATTATTCTCGGTAACACCTATCACCTCATGTTGCGCCCTGGGGTTGAGGTCTTTAATCACTTCGGAGGAATTCACGGATTCATCGGTTGGGAAAAACCCGTTCTTACGGATTCCGGCGGTTACCAAATTTTCTGCCTTCCTCACCATCGCACGATCACCGAAGAAGGCGCTCGTTTTCGAAGTTATCACGACGGACGTTTCTTTATGTTAAGCCCTGAAAAGAGCATTGAAGTTCAGACTGCGATTGGCTCGGACATCATGATGGTGCTCGATCAGTGCATAGAATCTACAGCGGATATTAATGCTACTCGAAAGGCCATGGAGATCACTCATCGCTGGGCCTTGCGAAGTCTCGAAGCAAGAAGCGACGCCACTCAAGCCCTATTTGCCATCGTACAAGGTGGGGTGGATGAGGCGCTTCGCTATGAAAGCGTTGATTTTTTGACTCAACACCCATTCGACGGCTTCGCAATTGGCGGGCTTGCTGTCGGTGAAACTAAACGGGAACGTGAAGATTTTACGGAACTCGTCGCTGCACGATTGCCACAGAACAAACCCCGATATCTTATGGGCGTGGGCACTCCGATCGATTTATTAGAAGCGGTTCGCCGCGGTGTGGACATGTTTGATTGCGTCATTCCCACCATGTACGCGGAGCGTGGCAAAGTGTTTACTTCGCAGGGTAAGAAAAACGTTCTGCCGGTGGCCAACCGGTTGAGCGATCAACCGTTGGATCCAGAATGCGAATGTTCTACCTGCCGTCAATATTCGCTTGGTTATCTTAACCACCTTTCGAAGTGTGAGGAACCTACCGGATGGCGGTTGTTAGCGCTCCATAATCAGCATTATTACCAACATTTAATGAGGCAAATTCGGAACGCTATCGAGACCGATTCTTTCGAAAGCCTGTATCGCGATTTAACCCGCCAGTGGACCGCCCCACTGAGCCCTCGAAGAGCTGACATTAATTCCTCTGTTAATTATTATTAATAATCTTGCTCAATAAATTCAGCTAGATCGATCAAAGTAAAGTCCTCATTGCATCGCGTTGCATTGGTGCTATACTTGATAGTTGAAGTCAACATCTTGAGCATGCGGTACGTAGGTGGTGTGCAGCGGTCGCGCTGAAAGTAAGGGGTCAGCCGACAAAAAACCGGGCCTTCAAAGCCAGGTTGATAGAGGGGGTTCTCGCCATGCTACGTTTAACGAGCGTTTTTACGCGTTCCTCGACCATCGGCGCCGTATTTTTGCTGCTTGGATCAGCGGGCTGCGAATTTAGCACCACCAAGAGTTCATTAGAATCGAACCCCTCGGGCGCAGCCGCCCTAATCGAACCATTTTTTAAAGCGAACAGCGGAAACTTAGTACCCGACCCCGGATTTGAATCCGGAGTGTCAAACTTTGTTCCGAACCAAAGCGGCACAAGCGTGACCTGGGTGCCTTCGGGAAATAATCGCATCGCACCCATTGCTGGTGCTCGTAGTATTCAAATCGTCACGGGTGGAATTGGTCAAAATATTTATTGGCGCTATTCGGTATTAAATCACGCGCGCTTTCGTCGCGCAGAACGACTTGAAGTTTCAGCTCACATACGTTCGGACGTTGCCAGTGCTTCTGATTTCGGTTTTTGTGGTGTGGCCAAATACGCCGGCACTACTGCGTTTGTAGAACAATGCCAATACGTTCCCGCTTCCTTTGGCGACAAAGGAAAGGTTACTTCTTTTCTTCAAATCGACCCAACTCGCGACCTCGATTACATAATGATCAAAGTGGTTCAAAGCGGTTCCGCTGCCATGCGCTTAACGATTGATAGCGCTCAAGCCGTATTATTCGGAATATTAGTTAACAACGCTACGCCTGCACCAACGGCTTCGCCGACGCCGGCACCGAGCGTAACACCAAGCCCAGCGCCAACGATCGCTCCAACTCCAGTTCCTACTCCGGCGCCAACTCCGGTT
>DGKJ01000122.1:0-7668 GCA_002387735.1 Bacteriovoracaceae bacterium UBA4573
GATCAAGAGGGGCCGTGCAATTTTCGTAATATACGCGGTGTTGATGCGATTGGGTTGATGCGCTACTTAATGCACTGGTCCGGTCTTGAGGTTAGAGGCGATACTCCGGAAAAGTTGGTCTCAACTCTCAATGATACCCTGGAAACTTTTGATAGCAGTCAAGATCGCGGAAAAAGATGGGATGTTCGCTTTAGCGATGTCGGGCCGGCGATCAACTATCAAGTTGAAAGTCAGTCCCTTTCTGGTGACATCGTTGTATGGCCAAATCACATTGGAATGGTCTTTCAACTGATGAACGGCTCACGCTTTTTGTTTCAGTCGAACGGATATCACCTCAATGAAACAGACTGTCTCGCAAATTACGGTCAAAAGCGTGGTCCTCGCGTTCTGCGGTTATCCGACGTCACCAACATCTTAGGCCAACCCACTGCGGTCTACCGTATGGACTCTTTGTATAACGGCACTTGGGAAATGTCGGTGCGTTGCGAAGGTGCGGCAGAAAACGTCGCTGAAGTGCAGTTCGATCTGAACACTCACGATGACTTGAGTACAGTTTTGAACTTCAGCGGTGTAGATGGCGGAGATAACTATAGTTTGGCGGTGGAAATGAACTATCTGCACGAGCGAGGCCTGCTCCACGGGTACATTCGAGCAAATAATTTAAGCCGCCCCGAAACACCTACCCGAGTAGATATTTTTGGCATCTACCCTGGCGGGCTCACGGACCTTGATAGTGGTTTTTTTGAGTCGTTCTTGCAGGAACCAACTGATGGTTCGGTGTGTATGGGCGAAGTTCGATTTCGCAAGGTAACCCCTGCCCAAGCGAAAGCTTATAAGGCGAAGCTTTCTGGTAAAAAGAATAAGGGCAAGCTGAAGCTCGGCAAATTGAAAAGCCGGAAGGCCCTTTCTAAAGGGGATCGTGGCGAAGCCGGATTGCCGTTTTTAAAGTAAAAAATAAGACTTAGTTTACCTTGGCGGCTTGGCGAGTTCATTTTTGTAGATCTCGCTGAGTCGCAGGGTAAGTCTTTCAGCTTCGAACTCGTCTAGTGCCCGTTGTTTCGCTTGTCGTGCGAGTTCGGAGCGATTGGTCGAATTGTCGCGCAATTGCCTTAAATACTCGGCGTAGGCGTCTTGGTCGCCGTAGGGTGCGATATAACCACAATTACCTATGACCTCTGTTTGCGCATCCATAACCCTTGAAATGTGAGAGACGACCGGTTTGCCGTGCACCATGGCTTCGGCAATGTTGCAGCCAAAGGTTTCGCCGTCTTTGCGAGCATGCGCAAGAACGTCGATTGTGTTGTAAAACTTCGATAACCAGAGCGGATCTGGTGTGGGCGGTAGAACTCTAAAGTTCTTGAGCTTCAACTCGCGGGCCTGGGCAACCATGTTGTCGGGCGGCGACAAGGCGAGAAAGAGAGTTTTGTCGGTTTCAATCCGGGCGTAAGCATCGAGGGAAATCGGGTCGTGAATTCCGGGGTCTGGTCGACCAACTCTACCGATTACAAATGTATCTTTAGAAATTCCAAGTTCGCTTCGCAGATCATCATTGGTAAGCGGTTTTTCGACGGGATTGTAAACCACGGTTGTGCGCGGGTCATTCTTTGCCCAGGTTGCTTTGTTTTGCAGCAACCAGTTCGAAACAAAAAGAATTCGCCGTACTAACTGGTGCGATGGTGAGACGTTTTCTTTTTCAAACTGATTGGTGGTGATGACTGCTGGCACCTTCTTCATAATTTCGGGATCGGAAATTGGTGGTTCCGAATTCCCTGAATAGTGCACATGCAAAATATCGGGACCTATTTCTAGAATGATTTTTCGCAAGTCTTGATCAGACTCAGCAAAGCGCACTTTGTCGGGACCGAGAATAGATTGAAAGTTGGGAATTCTTGCGTTCATAGAACGCCAGAGCTTTTGTTTTGCGATAGATTTCTTGTGACCGACAAGAGCACCTAAGGAAACTCTGATTTTCTGAGTAGTTGGCGGCCGATGAAGTCGAGACACCGCAAAAACCTCGAACTCTTCTTTGGGTAGATATTTACAAAAAAGCTCCATCGTCTTTTCTGTTCCCCCAAGACTTAGTTGATTACAGTAGTGAATTACTCTGGTTTTTTTCGCTTTCATCACAGGCACTTTACATACAACATTCCAGCTTGCGTGGCTATTACTTGACTAAAACACCCGTAAATAGAGCGTTTTTTACCGCAAGCACTGTTGAGTCATACTAAAGTGTTTTGCTTTTGACACCGAATGGTTTTGCAAATGATGAGTCGTCAATTTCACAACATGAGAGTTGTGAAAAGCGCACAAAGTCATTCGCGAGTGGTGCACGGAGTGGCCCATTCGAAACTTCAAACACGGAGGTGAAGCGTCTCTTTAATAGGAGGATAGGGGTATGGGTTTTCGTATAGCAACAAATACGCAGAGTATAGCAGCTCAGCGTACATTAGGACTGACGAACGATGCGCAAAAACGCTCGCTCGAAAAGTTGTCGGCAGGTGAACGTATCGTTCGCGCTGGCGATGACGCCGCAGGACTCGCGATTTCAGAAAAATTAAAAGCTGAAATCCGCAGTATGCGTCAAGCAAACCGAAACGCAAACGATGGTATTTCTCTCGTGCAAACTGCCGAAGGCGGATTGAACGAAATTCAAAATATCTTAATCCGTTTGCGCGAACTCTCAATGCAAGCAGCCACAGACACGATCGGCGATACAGAGCGCAGCTTCACAGACAAGGAAGTTCAAAACCTTGTTAACGAAGTGCAACGTATTGCAGATGTAACTCAATTCAATGGTCGTTACTTATTGAATGGCAGTGGCGAATTGCTTGAGTTCCAAGTCGGTACTCACAATAAACCAGAACAAGATCGATTGACCTACGATACGTCGATTACTGACGTAACGACGGGGAAACTCGGTATCGCAGGCATGACGGTTGGGAACAAAGAGTCCGCTCAAGCGAACCTCGATGTGCTCGACAAAGCGATCAATATGGTGAGTGAAAACCGATCGGAGTTTGGCGCTCTTCAAAACCGATTGCAGTCTACCATTAATAACTTGAACGTAGCAGATGAGAACCTCTCAGCTGCCAATAGCCGAATTCGCGACGTAGACTTCGCGAATGAATCTTCCGAGCTGACCAAGCGCAATATCTTGGCTCAAGCTGGCACCGCAATGCTAGCCCAAGCCAATAGCAATGGTCTGCTCGCACTGAAGCTTCTCGGCTGAATATCAGGAAGAGTTTTTAGCAGAGTAGTTCGTGTAGTAGCAGCGTATTGGTCGTCCCAACTCATACGCTTCTCGTCCTTATAACAGAAACATCAAGGGTGCCGGGGAAACCTGGCACCCGAGAGTTTTTGGCGCTATAAGGCGGCGTATGGAACCGATACCAAGATCACGGCACCCCTATTTCGAACGCCTACTGGAGTTTCGCGCGCACGCGTGGGACCAGAGTTCGGGCGACATTCCTATCGGGCGTTGGGCCGAATTCTTTCCAAAATCCACCAAGAAGATAGTTTATGAGATTGGCTGCTCTAATGCTCAGTTTCTCTGCGAAATCGCGAAGGCCAACCCCCATGTTGGTTTTGTGGGCCTGGACTGGAAATTCAAAGTCCTCTATCGAGGGGCTCAGAGAATTGCGGCCGAGCAACTTAAAAACGTTGGGCTCATTCGCGGCTTAGTTCAAAATTCGAACCACTTTTTTTCTGAAAATGAAGTCGATGAAATCTGGATCTTTTTCCCGGACCCCTGGGCCAAGGTCGCGCAGCTTAAAAACCGCATCATGAATGAGACTCAGCTCGTGCAGCTAGCGAAACTTCTAAAGCCCGGTGGGCGCATCTATTTTAAAACTGATCATCCAGGTTACTACCAGTGGGTGCACGCGCTCTTTGGGCAGCCATTGCCCCGGGTTGGGCACTACGACCCCTTGGCCGACGCCCAGGTAAAGGCCGGAGCCCGCAGCCGCCGTATCAAGCAAGTGAAGGTTCGGTTACCGGCGGGGTCATTACGAGGGGATATTCCTCCCGAGAGCGTGCTTTTAAAGCGAGTTTTCGAATTTGAGTACGCCGCTACTTTACCAGCTGAAGAGTTCGGAAGTAGCAGCTGTTTCACTTCTCATAAAACGCTGTTCGAAAAGGTATTCGAAAAAGAAGGACTCCCTGGTTACGGCATTCAGTTGCTCAGAAACAGCGAAAGCGCCAATCGCATTCACGATTGACGCCTTCGCCTGAGAGAGAGGAGTAGGGGGACAGGGACAACTTGTTCAAATCTGGTTAGCGAACCCAACCCCAACCGTTGAAGTAGTGGTTCGGGTACGGAGGGTTGTACGTGTAGCGACACACGTAGAAGTAACCGGATCTCGAGCACGAGTAGTAGCCACTCGAAATTGGGGAACTTGCTACGCAACCGCCGTATTGCCAGCTAAAGTTAGTGCCAACCGGACAGTTGAATCCTTGAGGTACGCAAGTGCCCCACTGAGATACTGTGTAGCCGGATGGGCAACCGAGGTTACCGCCACCGCTAGAAGTACAATAGCCAGGGCTTGATTGTTGGTAACCGAGGGGGCAAGCGCCACAGCTTGGTTGATTGTTTCCGGGTGTCCAGTAACAGTAGTTACCAGCTGGAACTTGATAGCCGCCGCCGCCATTCGGGTAACCGTTAGGTTGCGGTGGTACTGGCACGTTCGGTGCGCCGTGTACGCCGTTATTCGGAAGCGTTTCTTCTTCGCTCGCTCCGCCGCAGCCTGACGTGAGGCCGGCCACTGCGAGCAACAAAAGCGCTAGACCAATAAAATTTTTCTTCTTCATAAATATCACTCCAAACACTTACAGTTCTACGTTCTGCTTTATCTCTGCCGTTCAACGTGTTCGTCGGGCCTATGTGCAGCAATAGTGCCAAAGTGCTACCAATGAAATTTTGCGAGTGAGTTCAAGGACCTAGCCGAACGGGGGTTTTTGCTTGAGAGGAGCCCTCACCTAAGGTGACGAAAAAAGAGTGACGAACTTTTATACAGGTGTTCGAGTTACCACGCCCGAAATGAGGGGATCGATGTCTCTAGGTGAAACTTTTCAGAGTTATAGATTAAGCCGTCGATTCTACTCTGATGTGCTTTAAGATAGTCTCTAAATACCTCGGAGTGGGCCAATTCGCCCAAATCGCGCCAAGCGAAGTCTGACTGGTCGAAGTGGAAAAGCTCAAAACCATGAGTCCATACTCGGGATCGAAATTCGAATTCCCCTAAGCGTACAATTCGGTCGATCGAGGGAGGGCCGAGTGCCCGTATAAAATAGTGATATCCCGTTCCTCCCGGATCAACCAAAACTACCAAGTCTGAATTTTCTTTTAATAAACGTTCGGCAATGTGTTTGTGACGGTGAAGAGGCTGATCGGCAAAAGGAGGGCGGCCGTTAATCACGAAAAGAGTCCAAGCTCGTAGCATAACTAAAATAACGAGGCTGCTAATCGCGACTTTAATAATTTTATGGAACTTAAACCGACGCGAAAAATGAATCAGGTTTTTAATTCCTAAAGACGAAAATACTAACGCTGGGAATATCAGTGAAACGATCTGGCGTGGAGTAAAATAATACTTTCCTAAATAGTTCGCAATTACCGGACCAATGCTCATGACCAATAGAATAATCGTGGCATGAAGTCCGCAAGTTTTATTTCGTCTCCAAGTCGAAATAAATCCAATAGCTGCAATTGGTAGAAGCAAAAAAGCCGTGCGATAGGGATTGAACACTGCTCTCAACGTGTGTTGGGCGGCCTCGCGAAAATCAAAATTCCAGGTGTGGGTGTCTTTCCAGACCACGATAGAACCATCATGTACGCTACGATAAATGATCAGTAATCCAACCACATATAGCGCCGCAGTGACGGTTGGCCACCAACGCCGCTTTAAAAAGCACGCTAATCCTACGAAACATATTCCGTACAAATGTCCGAATAGAATAGAAAACCAAACTAGGAATCGTTCCCAGCGAGCGAGCGGCGTTTGAATTGCCACCATTCGAAAAGCTAGGGCGCCGCCAAATATTAATGCACCGTACGGCCGAAACTGCGTAGTAAAACTAGTTAGTGAGGTAGAGAAAATTAGTAGTCCGACTAATAAAGGGTCCCGTTGGCGAACGGCAAGGGCAAGGGTAGCCGAACCCCAAAGCACGACAGGTAATCGTCCCCAAAACTCAAATGAAGTCCACGAACCAAATAAAAATTTAGAAATGAAACCTAAAACGAGTTCGCCGGGGGCGAAAGGGCTAGGTTCTGAAAATAGGGACTTGAAGGCATCCCAAACGGGCATTCTCATCTGGTCGTAACGAGCGATCTCGTCTTGCCACATTGATCGTTGAGAGGCGAGCCACAAGTGAACCAGGGTCCAAACTACTACCAAGGCAATTGCGATCCGAAAAGACGTGCGATCGGACGAGTTGCTCTTGGTCATCGTTACGAAGATTTTAGTTCTGTCCAAAGTCGCTGAATAGCTTCACTGCGCTCGGCGCTCTCGATCATGATTTCGAGTCGTTTGTCGAGTTCGGGTGTCGGGTTGATGGCTGGATTTTTAAGAAGTTCTTCGGTTCCGGCCACACCAGTGAGATCTACCACAGGCGAATAGAAAAGATGCTTCACTTGTGTCGCAGCATTTTCAATCTGAAGCGTGAACCGCATGAACTCCTTAGCTAACTCAGGCACAGGCGCACCTACGGGGATCGCCATAGTGTCGACAAAGAGTTCAGCGCCTTCTTTTGGAAGTACATACTCGATATTTGGATTTTTACGGCGAGCTTGCAAAACGTCACCCGAATAGGCTTGCGCCAAGGCTACTTCCCCTGACTCGAGCAACGGAAGAACTTCTGCGGAATAGGCTTTGAGCCATTTTTTTTGTTTCATCAACAACGCCTTAACTTTTGCAAAAGCTTCGGGACTAGCCTCGTTGTAGGGATAACCGAGATACTTTAGAGCCGCCCCAACCACAGCGGGAGCGTCGTCTAACATTGTTACCTGCCCTTTGAGCTCCGGGTGGGCGAATATCCAATCCCAGCTATCTATCGCGTTTTTAATTTTCGCTCGATTCACTGCAATTCCGGTGGTGCCCCACGCAAAAGGAATCGTGAATTCGTGTTTAGGGTCGAAACTTGGATTTTGAAATCGTTTCGAAAGCTTTGCAAGTTCTGGCCAATCAAGAGAACCCAGCGGCTGAATTAAGTTAAGTTCTTTGAGAGCCTGGATCATGTAGCTCGAAGGCATGATTATGTCATACCCACGGGCGCCCGCCTGCAATTTTGCTAAGAGCTCTTCATTTGAGGAGAAAAAATTAAGCGAGACCTTGGCGCCAGTCTTTTTTTCGAAAGCCTCGATTACAGCGGGACTAATGTAGTTGGACCAAGTGTGAATCTGGAGCACACGAGCGGTAGGGGCAGTCTCCGTTGTTTTGGAAGTTTCGTCTGAGCCTGATTTCTTGCTACAGCCACCGGCTACTGAAAGTGCGAACAAGCCCAATACCAATGTCGAAAGAAGATTTTTGCTTTTCATATGACCGAACTTTTACTCTTTTCGCAGCTTGAAAACAAGAACGACCACAGCGAGAGTTAAGAAAAGTACCGCCGAAGAAATCGCATTGATTTCGGGAGTCACACCGAATCTAAGCATCGAGTAAATACGGACTGGGA
>DGKJ01000122.1:7800-49942 GCA_002387735.1 Bacteriovoracaceae bacterium UBA4573
TGTCGCTTCCGACCCCCGCCGTAAAGAAAGTTAATAAAAAGTCGTCGAACGAAAGGGTAAAGGCAAGCAGCGCCCCGCTTACAATGGCTGGCAGTAACAGCGGAAAGGTAATGTGAAAAAAAGTTCGAATAGGCGTGGCGCCTAGGTCTTGAGCGGCCTCTTCGATTAGAGGGTCCATGCCTTTGAGGCGGGCCATTAAGATAAGTGTAACGTACGAAACCGTAAAAGTAGTGTGAGCCAAAACGACTGACACTAATCCTAGGGAAATTTTTAGAAACACAAACCAAATTAACAGCGCTAGTCCCATGACGATTTCGGGTAGAACGAGAGGGAGGTTAAGAAGTGATTCAAAAACCAGACGACCTGGAAAGGATTTTCTCCTTAATGCCAACGCGGCGGTCACCCCAAGTGCCGTTGAAAGTATGGTGGTTCCGATACCAACAAGCACGCTGTTCTTGAGCGAAAGCATGAGCGCAGGGTCCGCAAACGCCCTTTGATACGATGAAAATAAGCCCTGTGGTCCCCCAATCGATGCGACCGCCATTACGACTAAGGGAAGATACAAAAATGCAAAGACTACAGCCGCGTAGGTGGTGAGTAGAGGGCGGGGTTTCGTGTTCAAAACTTAGCTCCTTGAGTTTTGTTTTCACGACTCAATACGATCATAAATGCCACCATTGCGAGCAAAACAAGAAACGTACTGAGCGCGCTACCAAACGGCCAGTCTCGCGATTTAAGAAAAGTTTCCGTAATAATATTTCCCACATACATGCTCTGGGAGCCACCCAACATGTCGGGAATCACGAACTCGCCAAAGGCCGGAATAAAAACAAAAAGACTACCGGTGACGATCCCAGGCATACTCAGGGGAAACAGAACTCTAAAGAAACTTTGAAGCCGACTAGCGCCAAGGTCGTAGGCAGCATCGAGTAAAGTAAAATCAAGCTTTTCGAGAGCGACAAATAGCGGGAGCACCATAAACGGTAGATAGTTATAAACCATGCCCATACCAACACCAAAAGCATTGTCCGTCATTTGCAATGGCCGAGTTATGATTGAGAGTTCGGTTAGTATTTGGTTGAGAAGACCGGTTTCACCGATAATTAGTTTAAGCGCGTGAATGCGAATCACAAAATTGGTCCAAAAAGGAACTACGACCAAAGCGAGTAAAATTTTACGTGTTCGCGGCCGTGATCGAGCCATGAGGTAGGCTAAAGGATAGGCCAAAAGTAGGCAAAGCCCAGTAGTGTAAGTCGCAAGCCACAAAGAACGGAGAATGATTTTTAAATAAACCGGCTCAAGAGCTCGCGCATAATTCGAAAAGTCTAAGGTAAATTCGATGCGTCCGTAGGAGCCTTTATGCAGAAGGCTCAAAGACATGACGATTAAAATTGGTATAATCAAAAAAATCGCGAACCAAAGCGCGCTTGGGACCAACATGAGCGGGAACTTTTTCTTTGGAGAAGGCGAAAGTGGTACAGAGGCGGGTGTGGCGTGGTTCATGCGGTAGCCGTGGAACCCAAGGGTTGGGAAATGGGCGCGTCGAGTGCCGCGGCGACCCTGGCGTCGGAGGGAACAATAATGCTGTCTCCGGGGTCCCAGACCGCGTAATACTTTTCACCAAGTTTTAGTGTGGGCGCTTTGACAGAGGCCTGGTTCGCGATGAGAGCGATCAGCGGTGCCGCCTGGTCGTTTATTTTAAGTTTTATCTGCGTGGTTGGTCCAAAATAGGTGCGCTCCACGAGGGTGCCGCGCACTGAATTTAGATCGGCCGAACCCGATTCCCCAGACGGAGAAGTGACTCGCACCCGGATTTTTTCCGGACGCACGATCAACGCTGCGCTTGGAACATCACGAGGATGAAAACGAGTGTTCCCGTTGTGAAACTTCGCCCGCAAACGACCAAGCGAGGTTTGTATTGCTACGAAGGAAGCCCCTTGGGAATTACTCTCAAACTCTGAAGTGCCCTCGAATACATTCGAAGTGCCTACGAACTTCGCCACAAATATAGAAGCAGGGTGCTCGTACACTTCGGTGGGTGTTCCGATTTGTTCAATGCGACCCCGATTCATGATGGCGATGCGATCGGAAAGTGTAAGAGCCTCGCCTTGGTCATGGGTTACGAAAATGAAGGTTGTTCCAAGCTGTTTCTGAATAGCAACAAGTTCAACCTGCATTTGCTCCCGTAGTTTAAGATCAAGGGCACCGAGCGGTTCGTCTAAAAGAAGAATTTCGGGTTCATTGACCAATGCTCGCACTAGCGCAACGCGTTGTTGTTCACCACCCGAGAGCTGCTGGATCATGCGGTCGGCATAGGTTTCAAGTCGCACCATTTCCAACATGCGATTCACGCGCCGTTTTATTTGTTCGCTCGAGACTTTTTTCATGCGAAGGCCAAAGGCGACGTTTTCGAAAACATTGAGATGGGGAAACAAAGCGTATTTTTGAAAAACCGTATGAACGTTTCGTTTGTGCGGGTGAACGCCGTTGACCACCCTCCCCGACATGCGAATGGTACCGCTGGTCGGAGTTTCAAGACCACTAATCATGCGAAGGGTAGTTGTTTTTCCACAACCGCTTGGTCCGAGAACCGAAAAAAACTCGCCTTTTCGCACCTGCATGGAAAGCGAATCGACCACGACGTTTATAGCCGAGGACTTATCCGAGTTCGCAGCGAAACTCTTGGAGACATTCTCGAAATCTAGCGCGAGCGTTTCGGTCATAGTGAGGCCGACGTTTATCACAAACGACCAGATGGTCCAGCTTAAAACGCGAGCTGAAGCGCTGCGCTGATATAAGGCCCCGAAGCCGAGGCTTTGACTTGACCCACATCGCCATCAGGATTTCTAAAAGGCTCAGATCCGTTGAAGTTTGCTTGAATCTGGGAGCGAGGAGCTGGAGCTATGTGTGCGCCGAGTTCGCCCACAAAAGCCAAGCGTTGGTTGAACCAGTATCGACTCGTGAATTGAATCAATGCAGCATAATTGAAGTGATCCACCGTAAAGCTATTGGGCGCCACATAACTTGTGCACTTTACGGTTAGGGAACTGGAGTTTCCGCCAAAATACGCGGCAGCACCCAAATCCCAGCTTTCGCCGCGCACTACATCGACATCCAAACCGACGAAAAAGAGAGTAGATGATTGGGATAGGTCGTAATTCACCGTAAAATAGCTAACGGACTGCGACATCGAAAGAAATTCAGTTCGAAATGCCAGTCGAATAGACTCTTCGAGCGAAAAAGCGATATCGGCGTAGCCGCCTAAATGAGGATAAAAGTGATTGTCACCCAAACCAAGTTTGTTGCTTAAACCACCGTTTAAACTGGCTACTGCTTTAGGCCCTGCTCGTACGAACAACCAGGGAGCTACGCGGTCTTTGCGCTTGGTTTCGGGTCGGGGAATGAAATCCATCTGGGCGGCCTTAGAGTCTGTTTTGGAGGTTGGTACCACTACGTCCGCTTGCCATACCCAACCGTAGTCGCCCTTCGTTGTACGAACTTTAAACCAGCCTTCGCGGGCGTAAGTAGAAATTCGAATTGGGCTTCCTAGATTCTTGAATTCCAAAACCGGTGCTTCGTGATTGGGTTCGGACCGAATAGGGGCTTCTTCGACTGCGATCATCGCGTCTTGAGCGGCATAAGCCGAGCTAATGCCAAGCGCTAAGCTTAGCGAGAATAAGAACCAAAGCCTCATGGCTTCATTTTGCCTTAGAGTTAGTAGGGCTGCCAAACATTATTCGTAGCGCTCGCCGTAGCCCTTCGGCGTTGGAGGGGTATTTAATCCGCGTAAATGCCTCGGTAGGCTCTGTCCACTGCGCGTCTTGATGTTCGACGGGGTCTAGTTTGGGTGTAGGCTCCCCGTCGACCAAAAAAGCGTAACACTGCTCTACCGCGGCGCCTCGGCTGGAGCGAAAGCGAAATTCGAAATTCAAATCGACCGGTGAATCCCTAAAAAGGAACCCCGTTTCTTCAGTGGCTTCCCGAAGCGCGGCTTGCTCAAAGCTCTCACCGTCTTCCACGGTACCTGTAACAGGCTGCCAAAACTCGCCTCTTCGTTTGTTGGTTAACAAAAGTAGGCATCGTCCGGATCTCGAAAGAATCCAGCACTGAACCTTGCGGTGCATTGGAGAAGTGGGTTGGGTCATATTAAAAATGGTGCCGACTGCCAGACTCGAACTGGCGACCTACGCTTTACGAAAGCGTTGCTCTACCACCTGAGCTAAGTCGGCGCTTGCTAGTGGTCAAACAATCGAAGGGGAGCATTAACAAACGCATGTTTATTCGACAACCCTATTTCTGGCAGATGCATTTCGGTCTAAAATCTAGAACGTGGCAAAGCCAATTCGTAATCGATGGGTAGTGAAAGCGGGCAGTCAAATGGTGTGTTCCGGTGGCCTTCTGTTGGTAAAGGCCTGGATGCACGATGTGGTTCGCTTGCGTCGTGATTTTGGAATCGAAGTGGTCTGGGTCACTTCAGGAGCGATAGCATCGGCTGCCGAACGAACCCGACCCCATCGAAAGCTCGCAGCCTTAAAAAAAACTCTTCCCCAGAAACAGGCGCTCAGTGCCATTGGCCAACCGATTGTTATGGATCTGTATAATACCGCGATTCAAGCTTGTGGTGCCTTGGGGGCTCAAATTCTACTGACCGCATCAGATCTAAAAGACCAAGAACGGCGAAGTAATTTCGTAAATGCCACCGAGCAGTTGCTGCGATGGGGAGTTGTGCCCATATTAAACGAAAACGATGCGGTGGCGACGGAAGAAATTCAGTTTGGCGATAACGACCGTTTGTCGGCTCAGGTTGCAAGTGTTTTGGGGGCTGACCGACTGGTTATTTTAACCGATGTTGATGGTCTCTACGATGGAGACCCCAAAAAACGTGGCTCCCGACTGGTTGAGAGTGTGGGATCCGTCACTGCTAAAATTATGAGCTATTGTACCGGAGGAAAGAGTCAGCGCGGAACTGGGGGAATGTACTCGAAACTCCTGGCGGCTAGGTTGGCTCAACAGGCTGGAATCGATACACATTTGGTGCGAGGCGATCGAGCAGGTGTTTTGGTGACTGTGGCGCAACAGAAAAAAACAGGGACGCACGTGCATGCAAATAAACGCCGCTGAAATACGGTCTGCTCAGGCCCAGCTCGCGATGACTCCGGTCGCGGTTCGCAACCGTGCGTTAGTAGAGTTTTCACGTTTATTGAAAAAAAATGCGGCAGAGGTGCTTAGAGCTAATGGAGTCGATGTTCGGGCTGCCCAAAGAGCGCAACTAACTTCAGCATTTTTAGATCGCTTAATGTTAAACCACAAACGCCTTGAAGATATGGCCGCAGTCTTGCGCGAAGTAGCCAGTGCGAGTGATCCGTTGGGGCGCAGTAGCAAAGTAAAAACGCTTAAAAACGGTTTAAAGGCGCGAAAAATCACTCGTCCGTTAGGAGTCATATTTCTTATTTTTGAATCGCGGCCCAACGTAGCGGTAGAGAGTTTCGCACTCGCACTCAAGTCAGGTAACGCGTTGATTTTGAAAGGCGGGCGCGAATCAGCGGCGACCATTAAAGTGCTAGAAAAACTCATGCAGAGGGCCTTAAAAAATGTAGGCCTGCAGCCTGCGCTCTTGAGGGCGCTTCGCAGTACTGACCGTTCGGGGGTTTTGCAATTGCTGGGTATGAAAAAACTCATCGACGTGGTTATTCCCCGAGGAGGGGAGGCTCTCATTCGGTTCGTTGTGTCTCATACGGAAATTCCTGTGATCAAAAATGATCGTGGCCTTTGCCACGTTTACGTCGATCGCGCGGCTGATCTAAAAATGGCTGTTAAAATTTTAATAAACGCAAAAATGCAACGCCCGGGAGTCTGTAATTCGGCAGAAACGGTTTTGGTGCATCAAACGGTGGCAAAACGGTTTTTTAAATTGTTTTTGACCGAACTTGGTCGGCAAAAGAAAACTTTGGAGATTCGAGCCTGCAAGCGTTCTCACGCTGCATTGTTGGCGAACCAGCGCCTAGCTCCGGGGCTGAATCTGCGCCGAGCAAGCCCCAAAGATTGGAATACCGAACACCTTGAACTCATTCTAAATGCTGCGGTAGTTTCTAGCGCCCCGGCGGCGCAGAGGCATATCGCGACCTACGGATCGCGCCATTCCGAGGCGATAGTTACGAAGAGCCGAAAAACCGCAGAGGCATTTTTAAATTCGGTCGACGCGGCAGCGGTCTATTGGAACGCGTCTACTCGTTTTACCGATGGACACCAGCTTGGCTTGGGCGGCGAGATTGGAATTAGTACCCAAAAACTTCATGTTCGGGGGCCTGTGGGCCTTGAAGCGCTTACTTGCCAACAATGGGTACTGAGAGGCAGCGGACAAATTCGGATTTAAGAGTAAAAACAAGAAGGGGTAAAACATGGCGAACACGATTGGCATTTTGGGACTTGGGAAAATGGGCGAAGCGCTAGTCCGCGGAATGCTTGACGCGGGAGTCGCCAAAAATCGAATTCTTGGTACTACCGGACGAGCAAAGTCTGCGGCGGAGGCATCGAAGCGGCTGGGAATTAAAGTGTTTACCGATAACCAGAAGCTTATCGAAAAGTGTGACGTAATTTTTCTAAGTGTTAAACCGCAGCACGTAGAGGCCGTTTTAAACGAAAATTCTAAAAGTTTAACTAAGAAAAAACTTTTAGTTTCGGTTTGCGCTTCCATCACTACTAGTCAGTTGGAGAGTTGGAGTGGCGGGCGATGTGCAGTTGTGCGGTCGATGCCCAATACTCCGTGTTTGATCGGCGAGGGCGTTACGGCCATCGCGTCTTCGGCGACCTCTAAACCTTCTGATTTAAAATTGGTAAGCGAGTTGTTTGAGACCGTAGGTAAAGTGGTGGTACTCGATGAATCTTTGATGGACGGCGCTACCGGTTTAAGCGGCTGCGGACCGGCATATGTCTATTTGGTGATCGAAGCACTTTCTGAGGCGGGAGTTAAAGTCGGGCTGCCCCGCAAAACGGCCACGTTGCTGGCTGCTCAGACGTTGGTGGGTGCCGCTAAAATGGTGCTCGAGCGGGGTGAACATCCCGCCGCACTAAAAGACGAAGTCACGACCCCTGCAGGGTGCACTATCGATGGATTGATGGCGCTGGAGGCAGGCGGGCTTCGCGTGACGCTAATTAATGCCGTGATGGCGGCAGCGGAGCGCAGCACGAAATTGAGTCGCTGAAGGCCGGCAGAATTATTCCGCGGCTTCAGTGCTGGGCTCAGGCTCGGA
Organism: Bacteriovoracaceae bacterium UBA4573; assembly: GCA_002387735.1. Lineage (GTDB taxonomy): Bacteria > Bdellovibrionota > UBA1018 > UBA1018 > UBA923 > UBA923. The sequence continues at coordinate 15,051 of DGKJ01000122.1, forward strand.
GTTGGCATCAGTCTCCTCATCGGAATCCGACTCGGAATTGGAGTCCGTCTCGGATTTTTCACTATTCGAATTCGACTGATTTTCTGAGGCTTCCATTTCTTCAATGAGTGCTTCCATTGCGCGGAGCTCTTCTTCTTCCTTCTTGAGTCTCTCAAGATACTCCACGTATGGTTTGAAGCGCCGGCAGGGCTTTCGGAAAATTGGCGCATCCAACAGCATCTCGCCCATAGAGCAGGTAAAGATTTTGGTATTTTCTTCTTTCACTTCCGATTCGTCGGTCACTGGAATTCCGATAGATTCGCGTAATTTTTTTTCTGCATCCAGCTCTTGCTCGTAAACCGACTTGAAAATAGTCGTAAGTACTTCCGAGCTTTTTTTACCTTTTGCAGCTGCCACAGCGGTAAAAAATAGACGCAGGTCTTCGATGTTGCATTGAAGCCAAGAAGTGCCTTGTTCATCGGTTGCCACGCAACTCAAAAGACCAAGCCCTAGGGGGCTTTTGATGGAACGTTTAGCCAGGTCGGCCGCAGTTTCCAAAACCGCTTCTGTCAATTTAACCGGAATTCCGTCTTCACCTTCGCTGAGGTCAGTAAGCAAAACTCCAGTGTATATGGCCGACGCGCGGTCTCGCGTGTTCTTAATAGTTAATGCGCTTTTAATAACTTTAGGGTCCAGCACGTCTTCTTTAAGTGCGTTGAACGTCGGTAGGAGTTGCTCGATAAAGTCGTTAATTTCTTCTTCGGTGAATTCGAATTTTTCTTTTTGAAGAGCTAGTTCTTCTTCGGGAGTGAGCTTAGTTTCTTCAGCTTGTGCGGCCGGGGAAGGGCTCGGTACCGGAGTTGCTTGTTGAGCTAGCGCCAGGTTCCCCAAAAGGGCCGAAAGTAGGCAAAGAGCAGATAACTTTAAATTCATAAGCACACTCCGTTTTGTTGGGGGGAAATTACCATAAATAACCGTCTAAATCACTACAAAATAGGTCATCGCTCATTGGAGCCTACAATCGGGAAGGCTAATTCGCCATGATCGAATTGCAGTCTGCGTCCGCTAAGAGTTCTAAGCGATTGAAATAATAGGATCTTTTGTCGAATTCTGCCTCACCCGCTTGGTCCCAATGTTCAAGTAAAGGGCGAACCGTGTCGCGCAATAGCAGAATCTTAGCCGAACGCTCTGAATCAGCGGAAGCAATCGTCGAGAGCGCGCGTTGAGTGTGAAAGAGAGTCTCTGCAATCGTCTGCAGCCCTTCCGGACCAAGCTCTTCAACACGGTCTATTATATGAAGGTACAAAGGTCGGGTGATTTCACTGCCAATGAGCAATGCATCGTCGCTCGCCCTTGCTTCATTTTTTGCTACGAAATCGAAAAACTGACTGAGAGCAACTTCTCCAAACTCGTTGGCTGCGACGGTTTTTTTGGCAAGGCTCAACAATAGGTGAATGGTTTCGGAATGAAATTTAGATGTCGCAAAGTGCAGCGAGGTGAGTCGATCCGCAGCCTGTGGGTCGCGCGTGATTCTAAAGTCTTCAGTATAATGCTTAAATTTTCTTTTGAATCGCTCGTATTTTTTCGCCAAGTACAAAGCACCGCGAAGGAAGTTCTCTTTTTGTTGATCTGTTCGAATTAATTGAACTTCCTTCATCAGCTCAGTGAATATGGGGAGTACTTCAGACTGGGTTTTCCGAGTGAGTGCCGCATTGGTTGGCGACTTGCGTTGCCCCTCAGTTGTGCTGTCAGTGCCGTGCGTTTTAATGCGATAGCCGGAGGGAATTTGATATTCCCAGGAATGAAAAATTTCCGATGCGATAAGCGTGGGCGACACAATTTCGGCTGAAATTTCATCGAAATTTTCAGCAAAACTTAATGCAGGAACGAAAAAAAACACCCCTAATGCGAAACTAAACCACCCCATTGCAGGAACCATCTACGCAAATCCCACACAAAAACAACAAAAAATTAATATTTTGAATAATAACTTGCGCTAAACTGAGTCTACAAAGCGGTTCACCGTTCATGGAGGGAACATTATGAACAACACGAGGTTGTTCGGGCGTGTCGGTATGACACTTTCGAGCGTTTTGGTGCTTCTGCACATTGCTACTCTAGCGCAGGCCAAAGTTAAGGCGCCTAAAGACTGTCCGGACAAAGACAAGGCCATTCCGATTGGGGTACCGATAGATTTTTGTCGTGTCGCGCATCTCACGCCCATGCTGCTCCAACGTGCATCGGAGCCGGGGTTTGGTTCGGGCTCACTACTGGCCCAGATAGGCAACAATCGCGGCTACCAGTATTACTTTAAACGGTTCTTCGTGATTACCGATTACGAAAAGGACCCCGGAAAAGTAATCGTCGACCGCACGTTTGTCGTTAAAGACTTAAAAAAATGGGTTCCAATTTACGCCAAGCAGGGGCGTAACATCGTTGAGTTGCGAGCCAAAAAAATTAATGTCAAAGGCGGGATCGTAACCGTACGTTTTTATACCAATGTACTTTCAGGCTCCCACAAAGATTTCGATCTTAAAATAACTTTTTCCCCAAACAACGAGCCGGAAATGTTTATTCAGGACAAGGTATTTAACTCTTTAGAAATAACGCCTTCGCGTCTTTTTAATAAACCGGTGGGAATTGGCATTCTGCGGTTCGAGTATTATGGGGCCGAAGCTTTGACGCTGAATCTCGTCTAGTTTATCGTAAATCCATTCACCTGTGTAGCGACGCCTGGGAATCGGGCTTCGAGACCACAGAGAATGGAGCGTCATGCGAATAGGAATCGATTTAGGCGGTACGAAAATCGAAGTGCTAGTCTTGGACCGGAGCGGGGCCGAATTATTTCGGAAACGGGCCGCTACTCCGCAAGGTGATTACGAAGGCACGATTCGCGAAATGGTGGCATTGGTGACGGGAGCCGAACTAGCCACCGGCGTCCGGAATTGCACAATTGGAGTAGCGATTCCTGGAGCTGAGTCATCCAAAACGGGACTGATAAAGAACAGCAACTCGCTCTGCTTAATCGGAAAACCTTTTTCCAAAGACCTCGCAGACGCGTTTGGTCGCCCGGTGCGCTTGGCGAACGACGCGAACTGTTTTGCTTTATCGGAAACTACCGATGGGGCAGCGAAAAATCGAAAATTAGTTTTCGGAGTCATTCTGGGGACCGGCGTTGGTGGGGGACTTGTCGTAAATGGTCAGGTGATTGCCGGAGCGAATTCGATCGCCGGTGAGTGGGGCCATAATCCACTGCCCTGGATGGCCATTAACGAATACCCAGGACCAGAGTGTTATTGCGGAAAACGAGGCTGTATCGAAACTTTCCTGTCTGGCAAAGCATTGGAGCGAATGTACGAAGAAGCCACGCGAAAATCACTGCTAGCTAAGGAAATCACAAAATTGGCGGAAAAGGGTGATGCGACGGCCGGAAAACTGCTTGAACACTACGAAGATAGATTGGCGCGCGCTTTAATACACTTGATCAATATTCTGGATCCCGAAACCATTGTGCTTGGCGGCGGTATGTCGAACGAGGATCGGCTTTATCGCAACGTTCCAGAGCGATGGAAAAAGTATATGTTTTCTGACGCGCTCGACACCGAGCTAGTGAAAGCAAAACACGGTGATTCGAGTGGGGTCCGCGGGGCAGCCTGGCTTTGGCCCGAGGAAGGGGTTTAGCCATGAGCGGTGGTGGGGCGGGGCAGTCCGGCCAAGACGATTCCCAGTCGGACGTAGACCTGGAGCTCGAGCGGCCTGACGTATCGTCGCCCGGCAAATGGGCCGTAGTCCTACACAACGACGATTACACGACCATGGAATTCGTGATTGAAGTTTTACAGCGCTTTTTTAAGAAGAGCGACCAAGAAGCTGCCGAAATTATGTTAAAGGTTCACCATGAAGGGCGCGGCATCGCGGGAATATATTCTCGCGAAATCGCGGAAACCAAAGTCCTGCAAGTAAGTGATTACGCCAAAGCTCACGGGCACCCCCTTCGATGCACGGCGGAACCGACCAGTTGAACAGAGTGTTTGAAGGAAGGAGAATCGAATGATCTCTCGTCAATCCGAAGAAGTACTCAACCGCGCAGGGCGGTATGCTTTTGAAAAACGCCATGAGTATTGCACTCTGGAACACGTACTTTGGAGTTTGCTTCAAGAAGACGATATCGTCGAAATTATTGAAGCGTGTGCTGTGAATTCCGATGACCTGCGCCAGGAATTAGAAAAACATCTTGATACGGAAGTCCCAAAAGCATCGCTCGTTAAACGCGAGAGCGGAGATGAGGTTCCAGAACCGCCGGTCGCCACGCTTGCGATTCAGCGAATGATCCAGCGTGCCGTATTTCATATACAGTCAGCGGGTAAAGACGAAGTTCAACCTAAAGATCTTTTAACGGCACTCTATCAATCGGCCGATTCCTTTGCTGTAAAACTATTGCAGTCAAAGGGAGTTGAACGACTCGACGTATTAAATTTTCTTAGTCACGGAATTCGAAAAGACGGAACAACTGAATCCCGCAAAGAGGATGAAGAAGTCACCGATGAATCGGGCTCAGAATCTTCGTCGAAACCGGCATCTAAAAACAAAAAAGATTCCGAAGTGGAAGCGGGATTTCTTTTGAATCTAAATCACTGGGCGACCGAAGGTCGAATTGACCCTCTGATAGGAAGAACTACGGAGATTGAGCGAGTGGTGCAGACACTCTGTCGGCGTAGAAAGAATAATCCACTGTTAATTGGTGAAGCAGGAGTGGGAAAAACTGCGATTGCCGAGGGCCTGGCTCTCGCGATCGTTCAAAAAGAAGTGCCCGACTTGCTTTTGAATGCCGAAGTTTTTGCTTTGGATTTAGGAGCACTTCTTGCCGGAGCGCGCTTTCGAGGTGACTTCGAAAGTCGTTTAAAAAAAGTTATCACGTCGTTACAAAAACGAACCGCGGCGGGCAAGTTACCTATTCTGTTCATTGACGAAATTCACACGATAGTTGGCGCGGGGTCAGTGTCCGGCAGTTCGTTAGACGCTGCGAACTTGTTAAAACCGGTGCTCGCGCGGGGGGAAATTCGGTGCATGGGGTCTACAACCTACACCGAGTATCGGAATGTATTTGAAAAGGACTCTGCTCTTGCGAGAAGGTTTCAAAAAATCGAAGTTTCAGAACCATCGAGTGAAGACTCGATAAAGATTTTAAAGGGAATACGGTCGAAATTCGAAGATCACCACGGACTGAAATTCACGGATGAGGCCATTCGCGCGGCAGTAGAGTTGTCCACTAAACATTTGCCCGAGCGATTCTTGCCGGACAAGGCCATTGACCTGATTGACGAAGCGGGAGCGCGAGCTCGAATCAAGAAAAAATCAGAGGTCGTGGCCAGTGACATCGAAGAAATTGTCGCCGCCATCGCAAAAATACCGGCGCGCTCTGTAGCGACCGATCAAAAGGCCCGGCTAAAAACCCTCGATCACGATTTAAAAATTTCCATTTTTGGTCAGGCGCCGGCGATCGATGCATTGACCACTGCGATTCGATTGGCTCGCTCAGGGTTGCGCGCCGCCGATAAGCCGACGGGTAGTTTTTTATTTTGTGGACCAACCGGAGTAGGCAAAACCGAACTTGCTAAACAACTGGCGCATTGTTTAGGCGTGCCGTTTTTACGTTTCGATATGAGTGAGTACATGGAGAAACACACTGTGTCGCGCCTGATCGGGGCCCCTCCCGGTTATGTTGGATTTGAACAAGCGGGCATGCTTACGGAACAGGTTCGTAAGAGCCCGTACTCAGTAGTGTTGCTCGACGAGATTGAAAAAGCTCATCCTGATATTTGGAATATTCTTCTTCAAGTAATGGACCACGGCACACTTACCGACAACTACGGCCGTAAAGCTGATTTTCGTAACGTGATTTTAATAATGACTTCGAATGTTGGCGCGCGCGAACTTGAACGCAAGCCGCTCGGCCTCACCACGGGCAACGGACCACTCGCCCAAAGTCATTTGGTTATGCAAAAAGAAGTCGAGAAAGCGTTTAGCCCCGAGTTTCGCAACCGGTTGGATTCGATAGTATATTTCAATGCTTTAGATCCGGTCACGATTGCCCAAATCGTAGGCAAACAACTGGCGGAACTTGAATCGCAACTTTTGGCTCGCAACGTAGAAATTCAGGTCGACGAAGACGTGAGGGCCTGGTTGGGCGAAAAAGGGTACGACCCAGTCATGGGTGCGCGACCAATGGCGCGGTTGATTCAAGAAAAAATTCGAAAGCCACTGTCGCTAGAGATTCTCTTTGGCGCGCTCGAAAAGGGTGGTCACGTACGAGTGATGCTCGAAAACGACGAGCCTAAATTATTTGTTACCGGTCGAACAAGCGAAGATCCAGAGCTTGAGTCTGAGCGAGTCGGGTTAAAAACGCATCCCGACGGATGAGCTTGCCGCCCATAGCTTCCATGTGAGGTGTCACCATCTGGATGTCTATCCAAGTAGCGCCGCGGGCTTTCAAATGTTCGATAAAATACATGAGTGCTAACTTGGAGCCATCGTCTACTAAAGTGAACATGCTTTCACCGGCGAATACGCCGAATGCATCGACGCCGTAGAGCCCAGCGACCAGATCGGGTCCATCCCATACCTCCACACTGTGGGCGTGACCCACTTGGTGAAACTGAATATAGGCTTCGACGATGTCCGGGGTTATCCAGGTGCCCTTCTCCTGCCGGGGAACGTTCTTGCATGCTCCGATTACGTTCTTGAAATTTTTGTCGATCGAATAGGTGTAGTCTGATCGGTTGATAGCTTTTTTTAGAGAACGTGGAATGTGTAGATCTTCAAATTCAAGTATCCCGCGAGGATCCGGACTAAACCAGGTCAGATACGGAAATTTTTTAGGGTAACCAGGTACTGGCCAAGGGAATATGCCTTTACGGTAAGCGGCCAACAAGGTTTCAGGCAATAGATTACCGCCAATTGCGACAATACCGTCTTCGTCGGCTGTTGCTGGGTCGGGAAAATCGATGGGTTGCATTTACGTACGCGGTTCCATGCCCAAAAGCCGCGCTTTTGAAGCCCGAAATTCTTGTTCGTCGAGGGCACCAGAACTGTAAAGTTCCGCCAGGCGTTCTAGTTCCCCCGCCAAAGATTGGTTTGTCCCCCCGCTAGTAGTTGCTGGGGCTGAAGAGCCGGCAGGTTTAGGGTTGCGTACCGCGTGAATTTCAGCGGAAAGAATATTAGAAATTTTCACGACATCTCCCTTAGCGATACAACCGATTGTTTTCGTGCCCGAACCGGTTGCGACCTCAACTTCGCCAAAAAAAAGCCGTGTGCGATGGGCGACTGAACTGATCTGGTGGAGCGACATATCTAGTTGGCGTAAGCCATAGATCATGCCCTTGTCGAGAAACACTAAGCGAGAATTCGTGACGACGATAACCCAGGTTCGATTTTCGTAAAAACCGCTCGTGATGCCACGGATAACTTCGTTGGGGTTAAGGACCTCGTGTAGGCAGCCAATTTCTTTTGAGGTGAAAAATTTGTAAAAATCACCAAGGTTTTCCAACTGTGCTTCTACCACCGATCGATCGACTGGCATGTGGAGGGCCCCCTTCCCCCTATTGTAAACGCAGGGCGTACTATGTAGAAGGAAAACTTAATTTACTCGAGGTTCGACCAAAAATGATGCAACGCAAGACCGGTAAATATGAATCGCCCTTTCTGGCTGAAGTAAAATCAGGGGTAATCACCGCGTTTTCTAAAATTAATCAGGGGGCGGTTGATGAAGACCTTGGTCGCCAAATTTCAGGGCTTATAGTACAACCACCTGAATTTAGGTTGGGGCAGGCTGCTTTGCCTTGTCATCAATTTGCGAAAAAATTGCGTTTGCCGCCCGTCAAAATAGCGGAAGCGCTAAAGCAGGAGTTAAGTGCGCAATCGCTCAAGTGGATTGGTCAAATCGATTCGGTAAACGGCTATTTAAACTTTCATTGCCGCTCCGAAGTGCTTGGCGAGTGGTTGTTAAACGAGATAGCGGGGGGCGGTTACTTCGCAAAAAGTCTTCTCGCTGAGTCCGAACAAGAAAAAATGATTGTCGAGTATTCCCAGCCGAACACTCACAAAGCGCTCCACGTCGGGCATTTACGCAACACGGTGTTTGGTGATGCAGTCTGTAAAGTGTTGCATTATGCAGGGCACGAAATTGTTCGAGCTACTTATCCGGGTGACATGGGCGCGCACATTGCAAAAGCGCTTTGGTATGTTCAAACCAAAAAAGGCGGGAAGTTGCCGCCCGCAACAGAGAATCGAGCTGACTGGCTTGGAGTAATGTACGCAGAGTCGGAGGCGTGTCTTCGTACAGCGGAAAAAGACGATGTCGACGAGTTTGCGCGAATTAAAATCGAAATCGGAAAGGTATTGAAGGAACTCCACTCAGGCAAAGGACCGTACTACGACCTCTATCTCGAAACTCGGGAGTGGTCTCTAGGACAGATGCGAGACGTGTATGCTTGGTTGGGAGTGGCGTTTGATATTTGGTATTTCGAAAGCGAGTGCGATGTCCCTTCAAAGGAACTCGTTTTAAATAAATTTAAAGAAGGCTTTTTTTCAAAAAGCGAAGGGGCAGTCGGAATCGACCTTTCGCAGTACGGTCTTGGTTTTGCGATGTACTTAAAGTCGGATGGGAACGGCTTGTATTTAACCAAAGATTTAGAGCTCATTCGTCGAAAGTTCGAAGATCCAAAAATAACGCGATCAATTTATGTAGTAGATGCACGTCAGAAGTTGCATTTTCAGCAACTGTTCAAAACGGCGGAATTGATGGGTTATCCACAAGCCGCGAAGTCGGTGCACTTGTCCTATGAGTCAGTGACAGACGAAAGTGGCGAGCCTTGCAGTTCGCGCACTCTTAAGGGCGTTCGTCTGAGTGTGTTGCGCGATCTTCTTGAGGGTAAAGTAAAAAAAGACTACCTAGAACGATATCGCGGTGAATGGACCGACGAGCAGATTAACGCGACTGCCGAAGCAGTAGCTCTTGGGGCCTTAAAATACGGATTTCTTCGGGTCGACGGTCAAACTGTAATTCGTTTTGTACTCGACGAGTGGTTGAAGCTCGACGGCGACACTGGTCCCTATCTGCAGTACGTGCACGCCCGGTGTTGTAGCGTAATCGAAAAGGTAGGGCGTCCTAAAGACCTGGGGCACCTCACTCTAGAGACCGAAATAGAAAAAGAGCTTCTGTATTATCTGGGCCGATTTAATCACTACGCGGCTCAGGCAGCTCGAGAATATCGCCCGAGTGTGGTGGCGGCTTATTTGTTCGATTTGTGTAAACTGTTTAATCGATTTTACAAAGACTGCCCGGTGAAAACAGCTGCCCCCGATGTGCAGAACACCAGACTTCGAATCATAGAGGCGACGGCGAGCGTATTACGCGGGGGGCTGGGTCTTCTTGGAATACCCGCGCCAGAAAGAATGTAGTTTAGAGCTACTTCGAAATTCTCATGCGCCGTTTTCCTGCGCTTTCGGAATCGGTGGGTTTAAAACCAGCACTTTTAAAAAGAGATTCGGTGCCCGTCCACGCGAAGGCTGCCGGGATTTTTGAGACTTTGTTGCGCACGGGGTAGCCTTCGATCACTCGTACTTTTTTTTCCCGCTTTAAATATGCTACGGCGAATTTTAATAACGCCTTGGCGACGCCCTTATTTCGATAACCGGCTTTGACGTAAAAACAGGGTATCGACCAAACAGTTTCTGCATCGGAGCATTTGAGACTCGGTGCTCGGTCTAATTTTGAAAAATCGGTTCGGCGATCAAACGACACCCAGCCAATTGGCATGGCGCCACAGTAGGCTAGGGCGCCGTGGGCTTTATTAGTGCGTACTAATTTTTTGAACCGCGCGCGATTCACGGGGCCTTTAGTACTTTCCCACTTTTCACCTTTTTCTTGGCGCCAGTACATACACCAACAGCCACCGCATGCTCCCTTGGTTCCAAATAGTGCTTCGAGGTCGGCCCAAAGCTTGGGTCTTAGAAGTTTTACTTTCACTCTCACTGAGCGATCAATCGTTTGATTCACTTGTTGGTTCGTCGGTTTTGGTGGGCGAGGCGTTCGGTTTTTCGCCGTTTGATTTGCGTTCAGCGAGGATCACGTCGAGTTCATATTTTTTCCAAGCTTCGTCGCGGCCTGTTTTAGTTTCCTCAAACAGCCAGTGGGACCATTCGTCGCGAGTCAGGTACTCTTTATTTGTTTTGTAAAATTTTTTTTCGGCAAGCGACAAGTGTTTGAGGTTGTCGGCGTCCCACCCCTCGAAACCCGCACGGTACGCGTATTTTGACGTAGTGGAGCAAGCGAACAAAAATAACACCGCGAACAGTGCAAAGTATTTCATGAGAGGCACAATAGCATACCCCTGTCGGTCGGCCAAATCCCCTTGTCGACTTGACAGCGATCGAATTTCAAGAGAGTGGGCGCCTCAAGGGGGGGCAAGTGTATAAGACGGTTTCAAAGTGCGCGCTTTATTTGGGGGTGGCGGCCGCTAGTCTTGCTAGTACGTGTGGCGACAATCTAGTGTCTTCGACTTCCAAAATTACCCGCATACCTTCGCTGAGGGTTGTACCCAATATTTTTTTTCAAGCCGACCCAGAGTTTGATTCCGATAAAAAAATTGAAGAGCTGAAATTAAACACATCCGAGCCTTTCTTGAGCGATACTTTTTTAATTTCAGGGCCCGCATATCGATTTCATGCCGGAATGGGCATTATAAACGATGGATCGGGCGATATAGAAAATGTAGTGCTCGTCGTTTTTATTCGGGACCCTGCCGTTTTCGTGATTGGATCGATCGGCGGATCAATATTTTTAGGCAATACGTTTTTATTTAATCAGTCTCCTGCAATGATCGACAAGAACGAACCCGTTTTTGGAGGAGATTACCTAAATCCCGACCCCTACCCAGGTTACGTGGGTTATGTGGCACTTGGGCCGCTTCGTGCGGGCGACGGTTTAGTTTTCGACGTCAAAATGGGAGTTGGGCCAGGTACCTTAATGCATTTTGAGGCCGTCGGCTTTATTAATGAAAATACTTGGGCCGTGCCGGTCGGAGCTGTTCATTTGGAGGGAAACAACCCGGTGAGTGGCACGAGTGTCAGAATTGCCAGTCCCGAGCTAAACTCTAAGGTGGAGCGGTACTTTGAAATTCCGGCCGTTCAAGTTGGCGAACCGTCAAAGTCCGTGGTTGAGACGCTGCAAAAAACTAGGGCCGTATCTGAGTGAAAATTCTCGTCTATAGGGCGGAGAGGGTGGGGAACATAAAATCCGTGAATATCAACGCCTGCTTTGCGAGCGTAGATCATCATGGTTTCGATATCCCTCCAGCCCCCCATCTTCGGCATACCCCTACCGATCGGCCAAACCGGAGAACAAATCGTGATTGGCGGATTCGCGGGCTCCGCTGTAATTCCAAGTTGTTAGGGTGCCACGGAACCACTAAATTTGGCTTTGTTACAAATCTGAAGCTTTAAAAGGGTATCGAATTCGTGGAGATTTAGAACACGCCTCGCAATCGTCTGGCCTACCAGACAATCCATTACGCAATTCCAGAATTCAATACGCACCATATACCAGCGCATACTGTGTACTCGCATTGGCACCGCGTTTGCTTTGTCCAATTGCAATGATACTTCTACAAACGCTATTATACATATTGGTTAGTATTGTGTTTAATCGCGACGTACTCGCGGCAAACAATTTCGACGAAGCAAAAAACGCGGGCCATTTTGTAATAAGCACTAGAAGCGAAAATTGGTCAAATCGCTCTGAAATGCGAACACAATTCTGGTTGCCCGATAAAGTTGAAGCAATTAAAGCGATCGACGGGCTAATTCCTGGCAATCAACTTCAAGCGGTGGCACTAAAACGTCTGAATGCTTCTTTAGCACAGCTCTGGGATAACGAACGCAGACTGACCACTGAAGCATTCAAACGGCTCAATCGCAATCGTCTGCAAGCCTTAGCGCTGCGTTTACACAGCACCGAACTGAGTCTTGCACGAATAAATTCACAGTTTCAACAGATTCAATCCGAACTCAGTAAAATCGAAGCTGCAGAGCAGGCCACCTCTAGCGCGCACCAACAATGGCGCAAAACAGCAAATGGTTTTGAGTCGCTATACGCGGAAGTGCAGAATTTACACAGCAAAATTAAACAGCAGCTCGACGAACAAAATGAAAATAACAAAAAGTGTATCGAAAAATTTAAAGCAAACACCAAAGCCATTTCACGACTTGCAGAACATGTTGATACGTCGATTGTGCTACCACCAAGCGTTGTGAGCGCGATTCAAAAGTCGCAAGAGTCAGCGGGAGATACATCGAAATTCTTAAATGAATCTACCGACACAATGAATCAAGCGTATGATGAAATTAAAAAAATCGACGAAAAGGCAAAACAAGTTTCTGATGCTTTAGCAAAACTTGAAACCGATAAAATGCTCGTTATCATGATTGATAACGGACGTCTAAAAAGTGCCACCTACGAAAGCGAAAAAGACCAACAGCAATATGAGCAAATTAAGCGCAATATTGAAGTCTTAAGAAAACAACGTGAAGAACTTGTGCGCCTTAATATTGCCGCAAAGACTCCCACCGAAGCTGCTGCAAACATGCGTAAGATTGCGGACTTAGATTTTAAAATTCAACAAGCGCAAGACTCTACTCTTGGACTTTCGATGCGCGTAAACAATTCGGTGGCTTCGATTCGCGATCTTCAAGGGTCTCTGACCGCTCGCCACTCTGAATTAAAAACCGCATACGAAAAATCAGCCCAGTCGATTCAACTTTTTAGTGCCGATTCGATTCGTTTAAAAACAAGTCTTGGCAATTTAAACGCCCGAGGTGACTCGAGCGCAAAAGCCATTGCTAATCTCTGCGAAAATCAAAACAAGATTGCAGAAGATCTAAAACTTTCCCAAGCCGAAGAAATTGCTGATTTCGAAGAGAAGCTGGAAAAAGCTATTAGCTCAGCTCCACAGGGGAAAGATGGTTTGCTTGCTGGTTTTGATACTCAGAAGTTCAAAACAAAGGCAACCACTGCAGAGGGTTCTGAAATACGTTATCTTTGGAACCGGCAGGCCGTTATTAAATCGTGGTCTAACGACTCGTTATTTAAATTCAACAAAACATTACTCACGGTTAGCGAAGATTTAATTTTAGCGTACGACTCAATTGCCGCGCAGGCGAAAATTGCAACTGAACAACAAATTCAAGCGCGCGCTACAATTCATTCCATGCAAAACTACGCTGCGGGAATATTTTCTTTTAGCTTAGGTTTTGTTCCAGGTGTGGGTACGGCTAAAGACATCGCCGAAATTGCTACAGGTGTTGATATTATCACTGGATTTAAACTTTCAAACGACGAGCGGGCGCTTGTTGCGTTAGGCATGTTGCTTCCCGTTGCGGGAAGTGCAGCAAAAACTGCAGTAAAAGCGGTTGCCCCAGACCTTCTGACTGAGTTAGCAAAAAAGAGCGGTTCAATTTGGGATAAAGTAGTCACTCGCGCAGTCGAGCTAAATAAAACTGGAGTTTGGGTTAAACGCAGCGCAGATGAGCTCAATGCCGAGTGGGCACAATTCGGCGCAGAGCCCGCGTGGATGGCCGGAAGCTATGTTTACGAGGTAGTATTAAAACAACCGGTTAGGTTGTGGCGGGTTACCGAACGCACGGAAGACGCCGCTGGAAAATGGTATATGAAACATCACCCCACTAATTTTTCAAAGTCCGAACTAGCAGATAGTTTGGCACTTCCTGGTGGCGTCGACGGAATAAAGAATATTGTAGAAATCGAAATTCCTGCGGGAACTCAGCTTTTAGGTGGTATTGCTGGACCAAATAAATGGGGCAAAGGAGGCGGGAAGCAGTGGTATTTGAATTTTAATGGAGACATTCCTGAGGACTGGGTGAAGGGAGTATCAAAATGGGAATAAATATATTTTACGCAAAAGAAAATAGGGTTCTTAAAAAAAATCCCGATACTGAAACCGAAATTGAATTAATAGTTTTCAACGATCGAATCAAGCAGGTTCTTCCAACAGATCACGGTTTGATAGTAATTCTCGGTGGCAAAGGAAGTACAAAACCTGGAAATATCTTTTTAATAAATGCATCGAGTGGAACAATAGTTTGGCAATCTGAACCATGCCCCGGACTAAGCATTGACGGTAAAGATAAAAAAGAAATTTATGCCAGCGCCCGGGTAGAAGATGGAAAGTTAATTGCTCGTGCTTACGACGGCCTCGAACACGAAGTCGACTGGCAAACAGGAAAACATCTAAAAGTAACGGGTTTGCGGCGTTTTGGATAAAGAGTTTAATATCTGAAACACTCATCCAACTAATTTCACAAAGGATGAGCTGGTCGATAGTCTAGCTTTACCGAATGGCATCGCAGGAACAAAATATATCGCTGAAGTTGAAATTCCGGCTAGTACGCGCCTGTTTGGAGGAATCGCTGGTCCGAATAAGTGGGGCAAGGGCGGTGGAAAACAGTGGCAGGTTCAATTGGACGGAGAAGGAGATTTACCTGTTGAGTGGATTAAAAAGGAACGGATAGAATGGGAATAATTCAATTTTACGGATCTGATAATAAAGTTCTTAAAAAAACTGACGAGTCAATCGTTGAACTAATTATTCTTTCCGATCGAGTTTCCCAAGTTTTAGAAACCGATCGTGGCTTAATTGTAATTTTGGGCGGACTGGGCCGAACTAAACCTGGGAATATGTATTTGATCGACGTTGGTTCCGGATCGATTATATGGCAAGCCGAAGCCGCCCCGGGAATAAGTTACGATCAAAAAGAGCGAAAATGTGTATACGGTAAAGCCCGAGTAGAAGAAGACAAGCTAGTTGTTTGGGCAGAGGACGGCCTCGAACACGAAGTCGATTGGCACACTGGAAAGCATTTAAAAGTTTTGAGATTGGTTAAATAAAACAGCAACTGGCGCTACAATGTTAAGGGATCAGGACATTGATGGGACCGGATGGCGGAGAGGGTGAGATTCGCCTATCTGTCTTCGCGCTGTTCGCGCTTAAGCAGACAGGCCCGCCTCACTCGCTGCCCACTGGCGTGGGCACCCACTCGCTCCGGCGCTTCTCATCCCACCCAAAGGTGAAAAATTACTTCGTAATTTTTATATTAGATACCGCCCTACCGCCTGGCGGCGGATATGGCGGATTCGGCGTTTGGCGCTGATTCCGTATTAAACTTGAGTGGTTGCAAAATCGTGTGCCTGGGATGTGTCCAATTCTAGTGATGCCCCGTGATTTTGGAGCGGGTTCGATCTTTCTTTCGAGCGATCGAAAATCTCCAAAGCCTCGGTTGCGCCACAGACCTTAATGCCAGCAAGTCTTACGTAATGTTGCATCGTTTTGAGTTCCTTCCACCCACAAATCTTCATCACCTTGGCCGCCTCGACACCCTGCCGTAGCATCTGGGTAGCAAAGCAAGCTCTGAGCGTATGGAATTTGATGGATGGAAGACCATGAATATAACAAAAGGTCCGAAGCACTTTCGCTTGAAGGCCTCTTTCCCATTGCCACGCTCTTTCGAAGACATGCTGCTCCTGGCCGGTGGCTTTATACTGGGTGCGCAGAATCTCTATGAGCTTGTTACTCATGGGAACCTGACGCCAAGTTCCAGCCTTCGTCGATTTCGTCTCTCGCATCCGGCAGTTGTAGGATTTCGTGACCGAGAGAATTTTGCTCTCCCAATCCACGTCCTTCCACCAGCGGTTAACCACGTCAAATTTTCAAAGAACAATGCAGTCATCTTTACCGGAGAATCTCCTGGAATCGCAATGGGGATGCTTTTGGAAGTCTCATCCATTGTGAATCCCTTATTTTGTTGATTAAAATGCTCTTATTTTCAGGTGGATGCGCAGCTTGACTTATACATATAAAGTCATATATAATATGACCATGGGCGAAATGTTTCGCTTCGGCGGCATCATCATCCGAGTTTGGTCCAACGATCACGACCCACCCCATGTCGAAGCGTTCTGGCCAAGTATGAAAAGACCAGAGGCTCACGCCAAGTTTGCGCTTGATACGCTAGAATGCATCGCTTGCGATGGGTTTTCGGCGAGAGACGTTCGACAAATCCAAGAGGAGCTTCGTAAACGTCACGAAAAACTTTGGGAAGGATGGAGGCAAATCCATGGCCAAGAAGAAGATTAATTACGGAAAAAAAGACCTTTTAGGTCCAGATGAATTTGATCCTAAAACCGCCAAAGAGCGAATCACCATTTGGCTCGATGAAGAGATCCTAGACATCTTCCGCGAGCGCGCAAAGGCCGAAGGCACGAAGTATCAATCGCTAGTGAACCAAGCTCTACGTGAAGCCGCACGCAAACCATCGCTTGTGGAACGCATCGAACGGTTAGAGAAAAAGCTTAGCAACGGATAAACCTCGGTAAAAATAGATCCGGCTGTGCATGATTCCATTTTCTTGCTCGGAACTCTGGGACTGATTTTACCGTTTGTATTTTTTTCTTCTGATCCCTGTATTTCTTTATTCTACTTCGATTCTATTTCCTGCCTTTGACTTTCGGGAGCGGAGGCAAGTCTTTGTCTTGATTCAGAATCGGAAGCAGCAGTCCCGCTCACCTCAAGTACGGCTTTCCTGCTCACCTCCTGGGCAGTTCGCGGGCCACCTCGCGATGATTCGGTGAGTATGGATTTTAAGTCCACCCAATCGCGAAGTAATCCTGGCGGTTGATCCGGCGTGAACACCCACGCGGTCGCTGGATCGCCCAGAACTTCATTGAGAATGGCTTGACTATTGAGTGCTAAGGCGCAGACCTTTCAAGAATGGTTATTCGATCTTCGGTCATCTGGATTTGAAACAGGCGTTGGCGTACCGCGAATATTTTTCACGGTATATCCTGGATAAGCGCCTTCTTCGATTTTTGCGATAAACTCTTCGCGGCTAAATTCTATCTGCTTAGATGTATCATAGAAGCGTTCATTGCGTCCGGATTTACTTTTACCGATAGCTACCACGGGCTTTGAGCTTTTTCCGGGATCACCTTTAGCTCCTCTGTATTTTCGAGTGTCATCGGGATCGGTGATGAGTTCTCCTTTTTTCAAAGCCTCATGGATTTTCCTTAGAAGCACTTTGCGGCTGTTGGTTTTCTTTCCATATTTGCGTCCGATGGAGTTGTTCCACAAATCCATGTTTTCCGACCCGGGATTTTGCGAATTCGAGTAAAGACTCGTTGGATCAAGCTCGTTGAGTCGTCCGAAAACATCCGCCGTATTTTCTCCAAAGACTTGTGTAAACACTCCGCTGACATATGCGTGTCGAAAGGCATCGACATCGTTGTCTTCAAGGCCCCTAGCAGTCGGATTCACTTTTCCGGTTGGTAGCTTCGGCAAAAGTCGAATTTTTTGATCGAAGTACTCGTAAGCTTCTTCCAATGCCTTGTCTCTGACTTCCCTGGCTTGCCATAACGACTTCTTCATGTGTTTTTCGCGGTTATTAAATTTACGATTAAGTAGAGATGAATTGCCGCGACGCCACTGGCAATGATCAAGTTATAGAAACACATGGCTATGATAGTCGCGATGCCAGTCAAAAGAATTGCAAGCGCAAGCGGCCAACGCCATTTCGTGGCCACCTTGAAAGTACTTATCCAAAGAGGAAAGTCCCACGCTAGCGCGGCAGCGAACCCGATCGGCAACTTGACATAGTAAGGTTTGGGTTCACCGACTTCAGCGATAAGGTTTGCGCTTAGAAAACTTACGATGAGAACCAGCGCTCTTGAGAGCCACTTCATTGTTTAAAAGTATATTCGGGTTAGCGCTGGGTCAATCCAAGTCGCGGAATTTCCACAGTTTAGTTCTTGATTCTAGCGCGGTATGACGTGTGCCCACCGCGTGTCCAAAGTGTGCCCAACCGGTGTGACAATCGGTGATGATCTGAGACGGCCCTCACCGGGTAGCAAGGGTTCGTTAACATAGCTGCTTAAAACCCTAAATCAGGGGTTCGCATTCTGGAAATGTTTCCGGTTATACGTGTAAACAGTTTTTAGGGGTGCAGTATAGTTTCTAGGTGGTTACTGTGTTTGCGTTTTTTGCTCTTTTCGCCGTTCGAGGATGATCCCGGCGATTTTGAATGGCGGAGAGGGTGGGATTCGCCTATCTGTCTTCGCGCTGTTCGCGCCTAAGCAGACAGGCCCGCCTCACTCGCTGCCCACTGGCGTGGGCACCCGCTCGCTCCGGCGCTTCTCATCCCACCCAAGGGTGAAAAATTACTTCGTAATTTTCATATTAGATACCACCATACCGCCTGCGGCGGATATGGCGGAGAGGGTGGGATTCGAACCCACGATACGGTTTCCCGTATGCCGGTTTTCAAGACCGGTTCTTTCAACCACTCAGACACCTCTCCGAAGACAGATCGAATTCCGTTTGGTTATCACGGGCCTTTCGTTTTTAATAGACCCTTCGAACAGTTGCGGCTAGGTTCACCCCTAAATTAAGAGGGGCGCATATGATTTCTTACCAGATTTACAAACTCATGCATCTTACCGGAATTCTCATGATTTTTCTGGGACTTGGCGGCGTGGCCATGCATGCCATTAACGGTGGCCCCCGAGCCCATCGCTGGAAACGGGGCGTGGCGTTGACCCACGGTGTGGGTATGCTGCTTACGTTGGTAGGGGGCTTTGGTCTCTTAGCGCGCCTCGGAATGGCTGCGAACATGCCGGGCTGGGCCTATGCCAAAATTGTTATTTGGCTGGGATTAGGCGGCGCGTTGGCGCTATTTATTCGCAAACAATCCTGTGCAAAAAAAGCCTGGTTTGGGGTGCTTGTTCTCGGTTTGGCTGCAGCCTATCTAGCGAACTACAAACCGTTTTGATTGGGGGGGATTCGTGACTTCAATAGTTTTACGTCTTAATCTGGTTGGCCTATTTATTTTATTGGCTTCTGCGGGATCGGTGCAAGGTGCGGATGCCTCTCGTACCAACGTAATTCTCATCACGCTAGATGGTGTGATTGCTAAAGATTTTTATAATCCCAAACTCCTCAAAGAATTCTGGAAACGAAATTCAGAGAAAAGTCTTAAGTGGGGTGGGAGTAAAGACTCACTTGGAACCGCCGAAGTGTTGAACAAAGCCTACATCAGCATGCCCGGTTACTTTTCAATTTTCGCCGGAAAGGAAACCGACTGCCAGACCAACGATTGTGAGCGAATTCAAACCGAAACGTTTCCCGAAAAAATTGTTCGAGAACTAGGGCTGGCCAAAACCGATGCAGTGGCCGTAACGTCTTGGGAACGCCTGCCCCGAGCGATTGAAAGTCGGGAAGGCACAGTATTGGTGAACTCCGGATTCCAAAATGCTCCGAGCGAAACTTTGCTGG
Source organism: Bacteriovoracaceae bacterium UBA4573 (assembly GCA_002387735.1). Lineage (GTDB taxonomy): Bacteria > Bdellovibrionota > UBA1018 > UBA1018 > UBA923 > UBA923. Next base: position 34,427 of record DGKJ01000122.1, read on the forward strand.
CGTGTTCCGAAATCAGTAGCGAACTCGACCTACTTGCAAGCGCACAGTCGCTCGATCGTCCAACTTGGGAACAAAATCGATTCGACAAATACACCTGGGCTTTCGCAAACTTGATGTTCGATTGCCACAAACCTAGGTTGCTTTACGTTTCGCTTAATGACACCGATGACTACGCGCACCTCGGGGAGCGCGAAAACTATGAGGCAGCCCTTAAAGGCTACGATCAGTGGTTGGTGGACTTCCAAAAACGCCTGGAAAAGTTGGAACTCTATAAAAACAACACGCTCGTTATACTTGCGAGTGATCATGGGCGTGGCGAAGGCGATCAGTGGCAACGCCATAACTCAAACCTCGAAACTGCGAAAAACACTTACTTAACACTTATTGGGATCGGCACTGGAATTGATCTTGCGGCGCTCAAGAAAAAATATGCGGGCCCCGTAAACCACTCCCACATTCGACAAATAATCGAAGATGTGATGCTGCCCGTACACGCATCAGAACCGGTGAAGGAAAAAACTGGAGAATCTTCCACGCTGGAAATAGTGGTCGAACAGAAGCCAGACGTGCCAACTGAAAATGCCAACTGACTCTAGGGGTAAGATGAGGCGTCGTGACTTTTTAAAGACTCTGTCGGGAGTTTCAGCCACGCTCGTACTTTCTAGTTCGCCGCTTTTGGTTTCGGCCTGTGCGGGGCGAAGCGCCAAACGTAATACCCGTTCCACCTTCGATTTGTCTTCTGTTTCGCCGGTGGACCGTTCAGATCATAGTGAAAATCCGACCTATGTCGCAGGCGATGACCCAGCAGTACCTCATGAAGTGCTCTGGAATAAAAACGCATTTTTAGCATCTAAAACCATATCTGGAGATTCTGAAGTTGCGCCACTTGTGATCGTTGGCGGCGGCATGAGCGGATTGTTCACAACCTATCTCTTGCGTGATCTCAATCCGATTTTGCTCGAACAGGCAACGCGATTTGGCGGTAATTCGAAAGCAGAGTCTTGGAATGGTCTCGATTATTCAGTGGGTGCCGCCTACTTCGTAAAACCCGAGCTCGGAACGCCTTGGCAGAAGCTTCTGACCGAACTTGAAGTCGACAAACTTTGGCGAGTCAAAACCGGCGAAGACCCAGTGGCGCTTGAATCGAACATTTATGAGCGCTTTTGGAGCGGCGAGACCGCTAGGTCTCAGGCCAATAAATTTCGGGCACTAGAACAGTACTTTCAAAATGTTTTTAACGACCAAAACGGCGAGGTGTACCCCGATATACCCTACAACGATGCGCAAATGCGGGCGGTTGTCACCGGGCTCGATCAAGAATCTTTTCACTCCCTTGTTCGTCGAAAATGCGGCGGTCGCATACCCACCCACATCGAAACGGTGATTGAGCACTACTGCTGGTCTACCTTTGGAGCTTCTAGCGCTGAACTAAGCGCGGCAGCGGGGCTAAATAACTTCGCTGCAGAGTTTGGCGACTTGGTTGTTACACCAGGAGGAAATGCGGGAGTGGCCGAACGTGTACTAGAACGCCTATCCCAATCAATCGAGCCGTCTCGGCTTCGGACTCAAAGCCTAGTTGTCGACGTTCAAGCTAGAGGTAATTACAACGAAGTAGTGTATCTCGACGCGGGTCGTGATCTAAAAAAAATCAAAGCCAAAGCGGTGGTACTTGCTTGCCCTAAGTTCGTAGCTAAACGTTTAGTGGACACATTCGAGTCAGATCGAATGAATGCAATTTCCAAAATGACTTACCGTGCATATCTAGTGGCGAATGTTTTTCTTAAAAAAGCGCCACAAAAAGTTTTTTACGATCTCTACATGCTTGGCAATGGAACCATAGACCTGCGCAACGTCATGACCACCAGTCTTCAAAAGAAAGCCACCGATGTGGTGTTGGGGAATTTTGCCTACGGTGGCGACGCGTCGAACCAAGCGGTTTTAACCTTGTACCGTGCGTTTCCGTTCGAAGGAGGGCGGGCCATGCTTTATAGTCCCCCGGCCATCGAAACTTACAAACGCGAATTTGAAGAACAGGCGGTGCAGCAAATATTGCCAATGTTGGGGTTAACGAGTTCCGATATTGCCGGCGTGCGGATTGCTCGTTGGGGCCACCCAATGCCGGTGGCTAAGGTGGGAACCTACGCAAAGGGTATTCCTGATCTTTTGCGAAAACCGCATCGAGAAAGTATCTTCTTTGCCGAACAAGATAATTTTTTGTTACCTTGCATTGAGACCTGCGCCGAAGAAGCGTTCTGGGTTGCTCCCAGAGTACGACAGCTTTTAAAAAAAGGATCTAGCGCTTGAGCACTGAAAGAATACCGTCTAAGGCACGAATTCGATTGGCACCTTCGTACTGGCTGCACGATTTTGTTGTTCCGTTCTCAGAAGATATCCAACCCGCGAGTTTGTTTTTGCGTAATCGCCACTATCTGGTCGTCGATATTGAAACTCAAAAAATTGCACAAGACGTTGGGGGTTGGGCCCACATAGATAAACTCGGCGTGTCGGTGGCGTGTGCGTTCGATTCCAAAACAGGAGAGTTTCTTTCTTACCGCGAAAATGAACTCGATCGGTTGCAAAAGCTGTGTCGTGAACGGTTGGTGGTAGGGTATAACATTATTGGTTTCGATTTAAAGGTACTGTCGGCTTACGGATTTGATTCCAAAAAATACGACGTCTTCGACATGATGCTCGATATCGAGCAAGCCTCGGGCTGGCGGTACGTGAAGCTCGACTCGATCGCAAAATGCACCTTGGGCACCGCCAAAAGCGCCGATGGTCTGCAAGCTGTCGAGTGGTACAAACGCGGCGAGATTGAAAAAATTATAGAGTACTGCATAAAAGACGTCGAGATCACGCGAGATGTATTCGTTTACGGAATGAAACATGGGCACATCAAACTGTCTAAGTCCGAAGATAAAATTGTGACAGTCCCGATTCAGTGGACTTAAGCGATCACCAGTCAAACACATAGCCGTCTTCAGTCATATTGTTGCCGAAATTTTGATCGATACCGACCTTGAAAGAGTAGGCGCCTACCTCGCTTGAGACGGGCCCTAGTTCGTTGGTGTATGCGATGCCGAATCGCGCTTCACCTAAAGAAATAATCTCGACCTCGTAGTCTTCTATGTCTTTCTTAAATTCGCGGGCAATAGCTTCTGATTTTTCTGAAAACGGTTTCGCTCGCTCAGAACGTTTATTTACGGGAATGTTATCTGGAGTTCGACTGGCGGCTACAGTTCTTGAGCGTTTGTACGGTCGAACCACGATTCCGTACTTCTCGAGTTTTTTCGCTGCGGCATCGTCGTGCCCTTCGACTACCTTCCAGCGAGGAGTATGGCCCGATTCCTTAACATTTTCGCGAATTACTTTAAGGGCATCTCTACGAAAGTTCGAAAACTGAATCTCTTCAGCGATGGCTGTGGGTTCGAGTATTTCAATCGAAAATGTATCTTCATTTACTTGGTAAGGTTTTTTGATCACCAGAATGTCATCGGGATTTGATTTCGAAATTGCCACAATTGCGTTTCCACCGGCGGTTTTATAGCTACCCAAATGTTCTGCGATGATATCCAGTTGTGAAAGTTCAGCAAGAAAGAGTTGGTCTGCTCGTTTCGAAAGCTCCTTAACGAAAGCTTTGTCTGCCTTTGCCTTTGCTTCGATCGCGTTGTAGCCCTCAGCGAGGTATTCGTTTACTTTCTTTACATGGAAATCGCTGTCTTTAAGTTCTTTTTTGACCGCTTCCATTTTTTCAAAGAGTACACTCGGTCGAACTGGCATTTCGTAGGTAACTTCCGCTACGTCAATTTTAACTCCGCCAATAGTATGTGAGAATCCGTCGACCGAACCGCCACTGCTGCCGACCCGACGTGAGTTTGCTTTAATATTTGGATTTTCGCTTGTCAGTGCCTCTGTTCGTTTTTGGATGTCAGTATCGCGTAGAAAAAGTTTTCCCCGATCTACGTACACGCGAGCAAGTTCAGAGTTCCAGGCAAATTCTGCTTTATCGTCTGCCAGGGCTTTTTCAGACCGGTCGACTTTGGGTGCATCGCCGTCGTTCGTTTTCGAACCCTTTCCGGCATTAGGATGACCTTTTCCAGTAGTTGCAGACTGATCGGCCCGTCTAGAATTACGTGTTCCGGCGGCATTCTCCGCGACTGATCCACTCTTCCTGGTGCCCGCCGTTGGATGCTCGCTTTTACGTTTTTTTGCAGCTGCCACGCGGTCATTTTTGGTTTTTTTACTAGAGCGAGCCGCTGGTGATAATACGGACGGTTCGTCTACAGAATCGACATCGAACCACTCTTCGATATCGTCTACCAAGACTGTTTCATCTCCAATTTTAACTTCGAGAATTTCTTGTTTTCCGACTTTGCGGGGAGCAAGTTGTACTTTTCCAGTGACCACGTCAGGACGCCCTTTGATTTTTACAAGAATGTCCTCGTTGTTGTATTCAAATAGCGTCATGGTGATCCACGTAATGTCGGAATCATCGCATTTCACCGCTCGCGCAGCCTCAGGGCTCGCGAGGGTTAAAATCAGAAAGACGGATAGTAAAAGTAGTATTCTGTTAATGATCATTCATTTCTCGAATTCTAATCATCGAATAAAACAGCCTTTCGCAGCCCGCTTAGCGGCAGCTCTCATAGCTTTGATAATTCCGGGTTTCCGATCTTTTGGAATGCCATCCATACGACGTTTGAGCGAAGTTAGTCGGTAAAAGGCTTCGTCGTGAATATATTCGAACTCTTCTGGCTTCATGTCCAAAAAATCGGCCATAGCCTTTCGCTGCGCCGAGGTCGTATGGTTGAAAACCGCAGTATTCGTTTCGATATTGCTGCTACGCTCAGTGATGCGCGTAATGTTTTTCGGGTTGATTCTTCGGTCTTCGACGATGTCCCGATAAAGTCCGTCGCCAATTTCCTCGGTTTCCTTGGATGCGATGCTTACCTTGTATTGTTCCTTACCAGACTCGACAACGCGGTCGATGTCTAACACCTTACCTTCTACGATAGAACCGTCGTTCAGTTCGATGCGCACAATGCGTTCCTTGGCTGTTCTGGTTTTTCCGTCCTCTAGCATTTCGCGTAATACTCGAAGTGCGTAGACGGGTTCGTCAGCGCTACTCAGTTCCACAGAACGTAGATCAGAGACTACGTAATCCTTGCCACCGATGCTGTAGACCTTGCTCGAACGGGTAGCGCGAAGTTCTCCGATGACCACGCTGTTGTCGGTCAAAGTAGCTGCAACAATTTTTCCAGCTCGGGGAGCATTTGAATTCGGATTGGTGGGAGTCGCATTTCTACTCAAAATGTCGAGTAGTTGCTCTTCTGGCATTTTGGTTTTTTTCCACGGTACCCCTTTGTACACCGGTTGGAGGTTGGTAACCGGATGGTTGTAGTAGTAACCAGGATTTAAAATTTCAAAAGATTCTATTTCGTCTGCGAGTCGCGCCGAACTGTAGACGCGTCCTTCTGCATAGTGAGTGTTGCTGGGATCGCGGAATAGGAGTGCAATTTTCTTTTCACCGGGTCCGGAGTACTGCGCCATTTCTACGAAAATTGATTCGTCAGAGTCTTTAAGACGTATACGGACCCAAGGTCGCTGAAAACTGCCGTCCGGGTTCCCGGTCGCTTTGGCCGCAGCGTAAAGGTCGTTCATGGCCACGTTCCGCACGTCGACCCGAGTGTAGGCTTTGTTTATTTGCGATGCGCGCTCGATGAGTTCATCAAGGCCGCAAGCACCAGACGCGGCAACAGCCTGCTCTGACCACAGTGCGATAATCATGACGATCGCCAAGCGTGCGATGCGCGTAAGATTCACTGGAAACGTCCCCCAGCCACTCATTATAGCGCATATAATTGATTTTTTTAGTCAAATATGAATGGGTGAAATTATCTATTTATATCAAATAGATAGACCTATTTCTTAGAGGGTATCTGGTCCATGGCCCGCTCGGTCATAGCAGTTATTGTTAAGCTGGGGTTGACCCCTAAATTGGCAGGAATCATTGAGCCGTCGCACACGTAAAGTCCCGGATGGCCAAACACTTCGTGTCGAGTACTGATCACGCCAGTTGTTGCGTCCTTACCGATGCCGCAGCCGCCCAATATGTGGGCAGTAGTCGGAATCTGCAGCATAACTTCATTCACTGCACTCTGCGGAATGCCGTCGATTTTCCGAGCCAGCGCCCGTGCGACGGTGTGTCCGATCGCAATGTACGAGGGGATCTTTTGCGTTGGATCCACTTCGGTCGTTAAGCGTTTTCTAAAAAAGGTGAGTAATCCGCGCCCGAGTTTAAACCTCATGGTGTTGTCGATGTTTTGCATAACGAGCAAGATGATCGTGCTCTCGGCCCATCGGGTATTTAAAATTAATTTTAGGGTGTCGAGTGGGTGCAAAACGGTGGCCGCAATTAGTTTGAGGGGTCGAGTGATCCAGGTTCCTTCGTCGGCCATGGGAGCCGCCAGTAGGCGCATAAACGACGACCCTTTCGAGTAACGCACAGGTTCTACGTGAGTGTTGTCGTCTGGGTAGAACCCAGACGTAATTGCGATCCCCCGGGAATGATCCTGCGAAACATCGCGAGTGGTTACCCCAATGAGGGCTTCGTTATTGGTGCGCACGTCTTGACCCAAACGGTCCGACACGTTGGGAAGACCTCCAGTTAGGAGTTTGCACTTGAGCAAAAGATTTACCGTGCCCAGCACTCCCGCCGAGAGGACTACGTTTTTAGCTCGTAGGGTGTAGCGATTTTTAAAAAACCAAGCGGTGGATTTTTCGACATCTACTTCGTAGCCACCACTCGCAAGTGCTCGAATATCCACTACGTTCGACTCGGCGCGAATTTCGGCACCGTTTTTTTCGGCAAAATAAAGATAGTTTTTATCGAGCGTATTTTTGGAACCGTGGCGACAGCCCACCATGCAGGCTCCGCAATACAAACAACCGGTGCGGGCTGGTCCCTTGCCTCCGAAGTAAGGGTCTGGAACGGTTTTACCCTCTTCGCCCGGCTTGCCGAAAAAAATACCAACATCCACTTTCTTAAACGTGTGCTCACGCCCCATTTCTTTGGCAACTTCGAGCAACTTTTCGTCGGCCAACCAGTTCTTTGGGTTGGGCGCCACTCCCAGCATCTGTTTGGCCGTTTGATAATGTGGTGCTAACTCGGTTTTCCAATCGGCGAGATCGCGCCACTGGATTGCGTTGTAAAACGCGTCGTCAGGAGTGAGGAGCGTATTGGCGTACACTAAAGAACCACCGCCCACTCCGGCGCCGCTTAAAATAAGCACGTTCTTGAACAGACTCATGTTCTGAATTCCGAAGCATTTTAACAGAGGCATCCACAAGTAGCGGCGCAAATTCCAGTTAGTTTTTGCGTAATCTTCCGCGCGAAAACGCTTGCCACGCTCTAACACCAAAACTTTATAGCCCTTTTCCGAAAGCCGCATAGCCGAAACGCTGCCGCCAAAACCGGAGCCAACAATTACGAAATCGTAGTCAAAAGTTGTCATAAAAAAAAACTAGCAGAGTCGTATTGGCTTGTCAGGTCGCAGGCGTTGTCACCAGGCGTTAAACAAAGGCCTGTTATTTTGTCTAAACTCATCCTAATTTTAGACACTACGTCGGAGGACTTTTCACTATGGCTCTTACTTATTCAGAAATGATTCCCCTTGGAAAATCTGCTCCCGATTTCAAATTGAGAGGAATCGATGGTCGCAACTATTCTCTCGCCGATTTCCAAGGAGCAAAAGCCTTTGTCGTCATGTTCATCTGCAAGCACTGCCCTTACGTAGTGGCAGTACAAGACCGACTTGCTCGTTTAGCGAAAACCTACCAGGCAAAAGGGGCGCGCTTTGTCGCGATATGCTCTAACGACACCGATGCCTACCCCGAAGACTCTATCGACGGCCTCAAAGAACAAGCCGCTAAAGTCGGCTTCGAATTTCCTTACCTGATCGACGAACAGCAGGAAGTGGCTAAGGCCTACGGAGCAGTTTGTACCCCCGATTTGTTTGTTTTCGATGCGAATTCAAAGCTTCGGTACAGAGGGCGAATTGACGACAACTGGAAAGACGAATCCAAAGTTTCGCGCCAGGAACTAGCGGGGGCCTTAGACGCAATCTTGGCCGGGGTCGACGTGAACGAGGATCAGAGGCCTTCGATGGGGTGTTCGATTAAGTGGAAGAAGTGAGTTACTTGGGCTTGTGCTCGGGCTTGTGCTCGGGCTTGTGCTCGGGCTTGTGCTCGGGCTTGTGCTCGGGCTTGTTTTCGCTTCGCTCAAACTCGCTGGTTTATTAGGGCGGGAACTGAATTGTGCTCGGGCTTGTTTTCGCTTCGCTCAAACTCGCTGGTTTTCTTGGGCGGGAACTGAATTGTGCTCGGGCTTGTTTTCGCTTCGCTCAAACTCGCTCGTTTATTAGGGCGGGGATGTGAGGTGCCTTGCGTTGGTCTCATCTCTGAATCGGCCTTCGCCTTCGCGCTCCTGCGCTCAGGGCTCGGCATGGAAAATTTGCTAAGTCGCACTTCGTGTGCGACTTGCCGCATCGACTCGCTTTGCGAGCCGCTGCGGCCGCAAATTTCCGTTCGATTCTGTCTGGTGGACAAACGTAGTTGGCGTTGATTCGGGGTTGGGTTGTTTTCTTTGGGTTTTGAGTGGTGAGCCCGGACAGAATCGAACTGTCGACCCTTTCATTAAAAGTGAAATGCTCTACCGACTGAGCTACGGGCTCCCAATGGACAATCTCGGTACAAAAACAGGAACTTGAGTGTATAGCCGCCCGGCGAGGCGTCGTCAACAATCTCTTGTTACATCATTCTCATTAATGTCTGCTCGCGGCCTGGACCCATGCTCACCGTTACGACAGGCACTCCCAACGAGCGCTCTATATACTCTACGTAAGCAGCAAACTCTCTGGGAAGGTCACTCAAACCCTTGGCGGTCGACGGCAGGTCGCCCCAACCCTTTAGAGTTTCATAAACCGGCTTGGCACGCTCGAAGGCTCGAATATTGGCAGGTAGCGTGTTCACGCGCTTGCCGTCGATTTCGTAGGCCGTACAAACTTTAATTTCCGAAATGCCACTTAAAACATCGGCCTTCATGAGAGCGATCGCCGTTAAACCATTCACTTCCACAGCGTAACGGAGCGCCACTAGGTCAAGCCACCCGCACCGACGGGGGCGACCCGTGGTAGCGCCAAATTCCGCGCCCTTTGCGCGAATTTGTTCGCCAAGAGCATCGGCCAGTTCCGTAGGAAACGGACCGGTGCCAACACGAGTAGTATAGGCCTTCGAAATACCCACGATGTGCTCGAGACTCTTTGGTCCCACTCCACAGCCCGTGAATATTCCACCCGTAATCGTATTCGACGAGGTTACGTAGGGGTAGGTGCCGTGTTCCACGTCGAGCAATGTACCTTGCGCACCCTCGAACAAGATCGATTTTCCGTTGGCCAGTGCCTCTTGGACTAAAACACGAGTGTCGCAAACCATGGGCTTTAATTTCTTCCCAAATTCAATGGCCCACTGGTGCAGCTCGTCGATTGAAAGCTTGGGTTGGCCGTAGAGGTGTTCAAGGACAGTGTTTTTTTCTTTCACCGCACGTTCAAGCTTTTCACGCAACAATTCAGGGTCGTACAAATCACAAATCAAAATTCCGCGTCGAGCTACCTTATCTTCGTACGCAGGCCCAATGCCACGAACAGTCGTACCAATCTTGCCGCCTTTGCCACCGTGCTCTTCGCGCAGCCGATCTAGTAGTTTATGGTACGGAAAAATCACTTGAGCTCGTTCACTAATCACTACTTTAGTGCGTCGTTTTTCGCTAAGTAGGCCGCGCTTAGTGAGTTCGTCGATCTCTTCCATAAAAACGGCTGGGTCCAAGACCACGCCGCTTGCGATCACACAAGTTTTCCCTTCGTGAAGAACGCCAGATGGAATCAGGTGCAAAACGGTTTTTTCACCGTTCACTACAAGAGTGTGGCCGGCGTTGTTGCCCCCCTGATAGCGCACTATAAATTCGGATTTCTCCGAATATATGTCGACCACCTTGCCTTTGCCTTCATCACCCCATTGAGCACCGAGAATCGCTACATTTGCCATAAATCCTCTTTTCTTTAGTTCAAAACGCCCGCGCGTTCACCGCGCAAGAAAAAACCTGTTATTTGGTCCGCTGCAGTCATACCTACCCGCAGCTGTGCCTCAGCGGTCGATGCCCCTAGGTGTGGAGTAACGATCGCTTTAGGATGGGCAGCCAAACGGTCCGGAAACTGTACGGGCTCTTCACGAAAAACGTCGAAAGCAGCTCCGCGTAACTTGCCGGAATCGAGTAGGTCGCAAACCGCGTTTTCGTCGACCAGTCCGCCGCGCGCGCAGTTTACAAGCCAAGCACCGTCTTTCAGGGTGCTTAACCGTTCGCGGCTCAACAACCCTTTAGTCTCTTTGTTTGCAGGTAAATGGAGAGTGACAACGTCGGCAGTGGTGAGTACTTCGTCGATCGACGAGGTGACTTTCACGCCAGGGAGCGATTTCACGAAGGGATCAAATCCAACTACGTTCATTTTAAGGCCCAACGCACGCTCAACAACAAGTCTACCAATATTGCCCAACCCCAATACGCCGAGAGTTTTGCCGGTAACTTCGAAACCCGAAAAATTCGCTCGATCCCATTTTGATTCCCGCATAGAAGCATGGGCTTGAGGGATTTGGCGAAACATCGCAAAAAGCATGGCGATCGTATGTTCGGCGGCTGCCAGCGAGTTAGCCGACGCCGTGTTCATAACTGAGATTTTTTTTGCAGTGGCCGCTTCTACGTCGACATTGTCGACCCCAGCGCCTGCGCGACAAATGAGTTTAAGTTTCGCACCGGCGTTTATCACCGGAGCCGCGACTTTGGTGGCAGAGCGAACGACAAGAACATCGTAGTTGGGAATAATTTCTAAAAGCTCGTTTGCCTCGGTAGATTTGCGCACGTCGAGTTCGAACTCTTTGTTGGTTTTCAAACGCGCAACGGCGTCCGATGCCAGACCATCAGTAATTAAAATTTTAATCATGTTGTTTTCTTCTCCGTTGGTTGTCCGTGGCGCGAAATTAGCCATAACCTAGGGAACCGTCAACATTTCGGCCGAATAACTCACATCATATTTTGACGCAGAGTGTTCGAGGTTGGCCTCAAGCTCGATCTTCGCGGGACGCTTTCGTTTGGCCGCCACTCGAAGAAATTTCAAAGTGACGGAAGCGTTGCAATCTTTATTGCCTAACTTAGCGAGTAAGATTTTTACCGATAGTTCCTTTGCGCTTATGCGAGACACGGTCACCGAATCGTTCTCGTCTGCGCTCGGGAACGCGCAAGGGGCGCCGGAAGTTGAAATCAAAGACTCAGTGATCGATTGAAAATCAAGAGATGAAACCCTGGTCTCGAGTTCTATTTTGTCGCTCTTGTGTTTAGCTTTTCCGAAATAGACTCCGTCGAGATCCGAAGGTACTAGAAAGCTCAGTGCATTGGTGTAGACCACGAAGCGTCTGGGGCGAATGTAATATTGATTGGTGTAGGCATTCGAAATGAGATCACCAAAAATGCAAATCTCAGTGCCTCTGATTTTTTGATTCATCACCGAACGAAGATCGAACTCGGCCATGAGACCAGCCGATGCAGAGCGTTCCAGGTCGGATTTGTTTTTCCGGTGGATGCGTACCACCCCGTCTTCGAGATAACTAAAACTCTCGATTCGATAGGTCCGTTCCTTGCTCGACGAACGTTCGTCGGGCTTTACGTACTGGTCACCGTTTTGATCCTGGGTAGCTTTGAAGAGTGGTAGCCGTTCGTCGCCTATGGTGTACGAGCCCGCCGCGGTCCCACAGAACAGCACGTTCTCTTGGAAATCGCCGGAAAAGGCGGTCGCAGGGGCCCAAATAGCGATTAAAAACAGCAAAAACATTCGGGCGAGCTATAACACGATTTGCTCTTGTTTTCTAAGTAAAATAGTCAGTTTAATTGTTGATCAAAATAGTATTGAAATAAGGGCTAAGTGTGCACTTTAATGCGGACAAGTTTATCCGGTTTTATTAGCGCTTTTAAGACCTTAAACTAGAACTTATGAATATTGTGCGTCTATTCGGGGGGGCTGGTTTTCTAATAAACTTGCTCGTAAACACGGGATGGGCCGACCAGAGAGGGACGCTTGCCACAGTTGTAAAACGAAGGTGGGGCGATGCAGTCGTTCGTATAGTTGTAAAATCAAAGTCTAAAAAAGAGCTCGCCTACGGTTCGGGTTTTTTCATTTCAAATAACGGCGTTCTGGTTACGAATTTTCATGTCATCGAACCGTTTGTAAAAGTGAAAACTAGTCGACTCGAATTTGAACTATTCGATGGTCGAATCGTTCGTGACTTTGAGGTTGGTAATTGTGAAAAAAGGGTTCTTACAGATCTTTGTATTTTGCGACTGGCGGTCGAACCTGAAAAGCACTTTACGCTGGACTCGCGTGAACCGATCAAAGGAGAGTCCGTCTTTAACATCGGAAATCCTGGTAAATCCAAGTTTCGGGTTGGTTCGGGCAAATACCTTGGACTCTACAAGGTTCGTAACGGTGGAATCGGGTATATCTCTTTCACCAATCCTATCAGGCCAGGCGACAGCGGTGGACCGATTTTTACAATCGAAGGTCAACTCGTCGGTGTGGCTACGCTAAGAATAAGTTTTGGTAATAACAAAACTACCAAACACTTTGTCGGCGTCGGCGCCCACGAAGTAGCTCGCTTACGTAAAACATTTTCGCGTTTCGAACCCTGGCAAAAACACTTTGCTAGGCTAGGCCTTCGCTAGCTCGAAGCTAGTGCTTTGAGCACCGCACCGGTACCTGCGCCAAATTCAAACTTAGTGTAGCCCAGGTCTTTGAGCGTGAGCTCGAGAGCTCCAATACCTATGAGAATGTCGAATTTGTCGACATAACCAAAGTGGGTGAGTCGAAAGATTTTTCCTTCGAGTTCGTCTTGGCCGCCGGCGATTGTGACGCCATACTTGTCACGCATGGTCTTTGGAATGCCCTTGCCATCTTTGATTTCCGAGGGCACAAGCACCGCGGTCATGGCAATCGACGGGCTATCTTTAGCGAGCATTTCAAGACCCAGAGCCTTAATTCCCGCACGGGTGGCGCGAGCGAGTGTTTCGTGCCGTTTAAAGACGTTTTCTAAACCCTCGTCCTTGATCATTTTCAAAGTTTCTTGCAAGCCAATGATGATGCTCACCGCTGGGGTCCACGCGGTCTGACCCTTGGCCAACGCCTTTCGTTCTTTGGCTAAATCGAAATAAAATTTTGGAATGTCCGACGACTCGGACCACTTCCATGCTTTGTCGGACAGGGAAATACAAGCGAGGCCTGGCGGCAACATGAGAGCCTTTTGTGAGCCGGTAATCAATACGTCAATACCCCATTCGTCCATTCGGAGGTCAAACACCCCGAGTGCGGTGATGGCATCAACCACTGAAATGCAATTTTCGCGTTTGCGCACAAGGTCGCATATTTCGCGCGTCGGCATAGCAACGCCGGTACTGGTTTCTGAAGCCTGAAACAGAACTCCGCGAGTGTTGGGATTTTTGTTTAACGCCTGTTCCACTTGTCCGACGGTCACGGACTGTCCAGGCTCGACTTTAATTTCAACCGGATTTAGGCCGTAGGCTTTGGCAATCTTAGTCCAGCGTTCGCCAAACTTACCGGCGTTGAGTGTAATCACTGTATCGCCTTTTTTAAAAAGGTTCGTGACAGCCGCGTCCATAGCTCCTGTGCCGGTCGAAGCCAACAAGAGCACATCGTTTTTGGTTTGAAACACATACTTGAGTTGGACTTTGACGTCTTCCATCAATTTTACAAATTGAGGAGTGCGATGGTGGAGAATCGGCTTAGCAGAGAGCGCCAATACATTTTCTGGAATTGGAGTTGGGCCCGGCGTGAGCAAGTATGTTTTTTTCATGGAAGGCTCCTTTTTTGCAAAAACATCTTGTTCCAAGGGGGACCGGTTGGCAAGGACTTAGCGCAGCGGTAGAATTTTCACGCGCAGAGCGGCGAGTTCGTATTCGACGCTTTCTAGTTCGCTACGAATTTGTTCCGCCTCGCGAACCAAGGCGCTGCCTTCGGGAGAGTTGTTGGGAAGAGGCGACTCCGTCAGCCTGCTTTCAATTTCGCGGGCCAGTGCAGCGACGGTATCGTTTGCCACCGTTTTAGACAGGGCTAGTAGACTTTTAATTCGCAACTTAGTTAGGTCCGGAATTTCATGAGCGAATCGTTTTTTTACAAAGATCTCAAGTGTAGAAGGAATATAATCGGAATAGTTTGATCTCAATTTAGTCCCTTTGTCGATTACGAGATCTAAAGTTCGGAGATACTGCTTGGTTGAAAGTGTTTCGCCGTATTGTTCAAAAAATAGTCTAAGCAGGTTTTGGAAGGCGCGTACTTTTTGGGTGTAGTCTTGTCTTAGTTCAGGTTCCTTGTAGTTTGCCGAGTAGTGACTGTATTCAAAATCTTCCGCCATTTTTTGCATGTCTTTACGAAGAACATCGAACTCTTCGGAGCTCATGCCCCCGGGAGTGCGTTTCTTTTCCCATTCCACCAGGGCTTCAGTCTTTTTAAGTTGATCTTTGAGGCGTCTTTCTTGGCTCGTAATTTCCAAGTGCCGTCGCATCAATTGCGCTCGGTCCGCTAACCAACGCAAGAGGTCTTCGCTAAGGTGCCGTGACTTGGGGTGGTCTAAAATACTGTGAACTTCGGAATTAGAGAGTTGATAGAAATTACGACGCACTTGCCATTCTAAAACCCTTACCGAGGCATTTTTGAAAAGATTTTCGAGTTGTTCACGAAGGTCAGGCTGTGACGAAAAAACGAGTTCGTCTGCACTTAGAACATTTTGCGAACGAACAGCGCGTACCGGGCGAATGTGGACATTGAACGGGAACTTTGGCTTTCGCAGAGCGAAAATTCCGCCAAGGGCAGAAACTATTTTCGCGAAACCGCTCGGGTATCTATTTGCTACCGACTCGATTTCGGATGCGTCCGCGACAAAGAGAAATTCTTCGAGATAGGCTCGGAGAGGAGCAAAATCGAGGGTTACCCATTCATCGAGCATGGAATGCAGGTCGATGTATTCCTCTTCGGTGAGGTCGAGTTTTCGGGCTTTCTCCGGCGTGTCGACGAGCCCCTGCAGGCTAATAGGATCGCCGAGTTCATCGACTATATTGGCGATCATGTCTTCGATCAGAGGTTTTGCCTGCGTGTCGGAAATTCTCTGAAAACCTCGCAACATGCTCACAACGTTTTTGCGAGATTCAATATCGCTGTGAATCATTAGCGCGCGTAATATGCCGCGAGCAAGCACGCCGCTTCGCTGAAGCGGCTCGTAATCAGCGCGATCGATGGCGTGGGCACGGCGAGCCAGCATCATGGCCTGACGTGGCGGGACGTGCAGTTCTAAAGATTGTGCAAGTTCCCCAACTTCATCTTGGAGTTCTCGGGCGCCGTCCAAGAC
>DGKJ01000008.1:0-29721 GCA_002387735.1 Bacteriovoracaceae bacterium UBA4573
GACTTGTGTACGGGTGAGTTAGGTAGGTTGAAGCGTTCGGTTTACGTTGATCGAGGGCGTACTCACCAGTGTAGTCAGTCGGGCGGAATGAGCGGCGGTCCGCTGATAAACTCCTCCGGTAAAATTGTCGGTGTAGTGAGTTATGGTGGAGCGTATCTTCAAGACGTGGTGGACCTTAATAGTTTAAATCTCGCTCAATACGCCGGCTACAACGTCGCGGCAGATTCCTCTGCCGTGCCTAGTTGTTTCGACCGCGAAGGCAAAGTTAGTCTTACGTGGTCGCGCTGTAAGTTGGAAAAACCATGTGCTGCGGAAAAGTTTTCGGACAATGAGAGTTGCCAAAAATTCCAGTGCAAGATGGGTAGCGGTCGAGCATGTTTTGAAGTGGCCGAGATTTATCTTGAAACTGGCAGCACCAAAAAAGACGAAGAGAAAGTGCTAAAACAAAGCGAGCTTGCATGTGAAAAAGGCGATGCAAGAGGTTGCTACGCCGTCGCTCGCGTCTACGGTGAAAAAAATACTAAAAAAGACTTCGCCGGTGCTGCCAAGTATTTCGATAAGGCCTGCGAAATAGGGCTTCCTATGGGTTGTTACATGCGAGGCGCCATTGCGGTTGATAAGTTAGATGGAAAAACCGGCGAATCTAGTGTTTCGGCCGGTGTAGATTATGTGGAAACGAGTTGCAAGCTAGGAAGCGGTCTTGCTTGTGGTGTGATCGGCGATTTTTACACGACCGGCACCCACAAGAAAAAAGATGTTGTACTCGGGCTACAGTATTTCGCGCGAGCTTGCGCTCATTCTGGAATTGACGAATATTGTCTGAAGGCCGCTGCGCTTTTGGACGCGGAACGAAGAACTATTCAGAAACAAATGAATGGAACCGCTCTCGAAAAAAATAACTATACTGAAGAGATGATTAATCACTATTTGGTCAAAGGGTGTCGTCTGTTGAATCGAGTGGCATGCGATGTGTTAATGGATCGCGAAAAAAACCATTTATTCGATTCGTCGTCGGCCTCGGCTGTTTTCGATAAATCGCGCAAGTATCGCAAGTATATTGATAAGGTCGAATTAAATACCAAATAGACGCTTGCCGTTTGAGACCGTGTGTTTAGAAAGCGTTTCGAGTGGAATCGCTCGCGCGTTGGCGATTACTCGAGCGGTTTCCGGCAAATAGGACGATAAATTGGTTTTCCCTCGAAACGGCACCGGAGCGAGGTATGGCGCGTCCGTTTCGAGTAAAATGCGGTCAAGAGGAACAGTTGACGCGATAGTACGTAAGTCTTCGGCTTTTTTGAAGGTAACGATTCCCGAGAATGAAATAAAAAAACCCATTTCCAGACATGCTTGCGCAAAGGGCGCGGTACCTGAAAAACAATGAATAACACCAGGTCGATTTTTTAAAGAGGTCTTGGCTACATATTCTCGCAAAATGGCGAGAGTATTTTGCTCAGCGTCTCTGGTGTGAATAATCACAGGTTTTTGGAGTCGAACTGCAAGTTCAAGCTGTCGTTCAAAAACTCTGGCCTGAATGTCCTGCGGCGAGTGATCATAATAATAGTCGAGTCCGATTTCACCAATGGCGAGACACTTAGGATCTTTGGCTAGTCTTAGAATATCGCTTTCAACTTGATCGTTGTATTTGGACGATTCATGAGGGTGCACTCCGACCGAAAAGAAAACGTGGTCGAATTGATGAGCGATTTCTTCAAGGCTGGGGAAGTCGGCGGGATCAGCTCCAACCGTTAAAATAGTCTTAACACCTTGCTCATCGGCCAGTCGCACGTACTCATCGCGCGAAACAGGGTATTCGTAGTTTAAGTGAGCGTGAGTGTCGAACCATTCAAGGGTACTCACTCAAATTCCTTAAGCAAGACACGCAAGCGCCGTTCGTCGATAATGCCTTCTACCTTTTTCCCGTTTACGAAAAAAGTAGGAGTCGATCGAATATCAAGACTCTTACCCAACATGACATCTTGTTGCAGGCGATCCGTTGTTTTCGCAGATGCCAAACAGGTCTCGAAGGATTCGCGATTAAGTCCAATTTCGGAAGCCCAATGCAGTACACTTACGTTGGCGATGCTTTTTTGATTTTCGAAGAGCTTCTCTGCCATTTCTACGAACTTGCCGCTTTCTTGGGCGCAAATAGCGGCTTTGGCCGCCAAACAGGAATTTCGGTGCATGGGCATGGTCATAGCGGGATTGCATTCGTTGGAAAGGGGATAGTTTTTAAAGACCACTTGAATTTGATCGCCGTAGGCTTTTACGAGCCGGTGGATGTGCCTAGCGGTCATGCCACAAAAACCACATTCGAAATCAGCGAATTCTACTAGCTGAAGTTTTGGATTATCGCCCTGAAACCCCATGCGCGGAGAATCCCCCGCGGGCACACTCAGAACAGGTTGAGCGCGAAAATCCGCTAGGAACTCAGCCTTGTCGAACGGAAAAGCGGTTTCAAACTGTGCCGATACCGCCGCGGTTACGATGAAAAGAAAAACACCAAGACCAGCGAGACCAAGAACGCGACTGCGATTGAAAGGGCGTAGAGTTCCGAAATCACGGGCCGCCAAAATCGTAAGCACGAAAACAACCAAAGAGATAGCCTGGTGTGTAAGACAAAACAAGCAAACCGTTTTTAAGATAGCGACGCTAATATAAAAATTTGCAATCGAAGCGATGACCGCAGCCGCCGTCATCGGAAGTAAAAGAACGAGCGCCTCGCGTCTGAAATACGGATCGCGAGCTGCAAAAAAATGAAGCAACATTGCAAAAAATGCAAAGGCGAAACCGGCAACAGCCACTGGAATTCCAAAGTATTCAGAATACCGAGAGGCGTTGACTAAGTCACAGTCGACCGATGCGTTGACTGAACAAAAACTGTGAAAGCTACCCGTGGCGCTAGTCACTTGATAGTGATTGTAAATGAGATATGCCGACACGATGCTTGCGACCAGAAGTAGTAACGCACTAATCTTATGAAACTTCATTGCAGAGTCCCCGCTTTAAAAACGTAATACATACCGAGTGCCAAAATTAAAACGCCCGACAAGACTTTGATATGGGAAAGCCAACGTCCCGACTTAGGTAACACCTTCATTGCGCCGGCGAAAGTTCCGATAGCCACTAAAATGGTTCCCAGGCCCAGAGCAAACGAAAACATGAGGAGCATTCCCATGCCGACCGAACGCTCGGTGGCAATGTGGGCTAGGATTGTGGTTAGGACGGGAGTGGTGCAAGGGGCCGCGATAAACCCACTCGAAGCGCCGAGAGTGAAAGCTCCAAGGAGACTCGCGTCGTTTTCGTCGGGCCGCGGAGTGTGAGTTTTTTTACTGAACTTTCGCGAAACATTTTGAATCCAGACGTTGGGATCAAACTTAATGACATCGAGCATCCACAAACTTGAAACTGCGAGAATTACGCCTAGAGTGAGATACCAGCCGGTAGTATTCGTCATACTTCCGAAGATTTGACCCGAGAGACTCGCAGCGAGGCCTAGTACCGTGTAAACGCAGGCCATTCCTAACACGTAAAAGGTACTCAAAATCCAACCGTCTTTGACCGAACGTTCAGTGGACCCACCAATGAGTCCGAGTGTGATCGGAATCATTGGATAAATGCAGGGGGTAAAACTAGAAAGAATTCCGCCCAGATAGGCTAGTAAGATCGCGCCAAACGAAGAAAGCAGCGTTCCGGATTGCAGGAATAATTTTAGTTGTTCGAAGATGGATTCCATAGTGGTTCCGGTTGTTTTAGTGTTGGCTAAAAACTACCACAATCAGGAGCTAAGGTGCAATTCCGGACCACTGACGCCCGGCTTTGTAGCCCTGGTGGGTCGCGCGTCGGTAACTTGCGAGTTTTAAACCCGAACAGTAGGTACAAACCGCAATAAGATCCACCTGCGACGGCGCAATTCCGAGGTTTACGAGCTGAGCATGTGCAATGCCTGCCAAATCAATCCAGCGATTATTGGTTGAAGGTTTAGCCTGAAGCGAAGCATGCCCTCGTGAGGTTGCAGGTTGGCGTTCGTACAGGAAGGGCGCGTTCAGCGGTTGTTCTGCAAAGAGATCAAACGTTGATTGATCCACTTCGAAACAGCAAGGACCAATGGCCGGTCCGATGGCGGCACGGATATCGGTGGCGCCCAGCGCGATCATTTTATTTAGAGTGTTTTTAAGTATTCCAGCTCGAAGTCCTCGCCACCCGGCGTGGGACGCGGCGGCGATCTTTTTGTTCCCACTTCCTAATGACGCCTCAAACAGCACTGGCAAACAGTCGCCTGTTTGGACCGCCACGGGTCGCGCACGGGAGATGAGTGCATCGGCCTTGCAGGTTCGCGTCGATTCCTCTGCGGAGTCGACGGTTACTTCAATTACTTCAGCCGAATGAACCTGATGCAAACGAAAATACCCGTTTGAAAGCGGGGCGTTTTCTTCACCAAAAAAATGGTCGGATAATAGAATGTTAGACCGCATATTTTTCTAAAACACTTAGCACGTTTTTGAACGTGTTGGGGAGAGGGGCTTCGAAGTGCAGGGGCGTGCCGTGGATCGGATGTTTAAAGCCCAGCGTGCGAGCGTGTAAAAGTTGATGGCTGAGTGGATTCAACACCCCGCCCACGTCTGATGCGATTTTGGATAGATCTGCTGCCCGCCGTTGGTGGTCTCCGTAAACCGGATCTCCCACTACCGGAAATCCGAATTCCGAAAGATGCACTCTTATCTGGTGAGTGCGCCCTGTTTCGAGCTTGCATTCGACGAGCGACAGGGGGCGATTACCTACTCTGAAAACTGTTTGTACCTTCCAGTGGGTGATAGCGCGTCGGGTTTTTCCAGATTTTTTTCCGATAAATTTGCCGGTCATTTTTTTTCGATCATTGGGGTGGCGTCCGAAGTCGCTTGCAATCGTACCCTCGCCGCCCTTACTTGAAAGGTCACCGAACACCAATGTCGTGTAGGTCCTCTCGATCGTATGATCATGAAAATATTTGGCAAGAATTTCGTGAGCGCGATCGTTTTTGGACACCACCAGAATTCCGGACGTACCCTTGTCGATTCGGTGTACTATTCCGGGCCGTTCTACGCCTCCAACGCCGGAAAGATTGCTTAGCTGATGCAAAAGTCCGTGCACCATGGTGGGGCCGTTTTCCGTTGGCGACGGGTGAACCGATAACCCAGCAGGCTTATTGATCACCGCGAGGTCGTTGTCTTCGAACACCACTTCGAGCGACAGATCCACTGGTGATAGGTCGAGTTTGGTTTTAGTAGGCACATCAACCCGAATTAAATCACCAATACTTACTTTTGATCCTGTCTTAGTAATGACGCTACCATTCAATGAAACGTGGCCCGCGACAATTAAGTTTTGGCACTGCGAACGAGAAAGCTCTTCGCGAGACTCGGACAAAAAAGTATCGAGCCGCATTCCCGATTTATCAGCGGGAACTTCGAGTTGAATTGTCTGTGCCATCGATTCACTACTTTCGCTTAGAACTATAGCGGGTCATGTAGCCGGAAGATGCCTTGTCATGCGGGATTTTTAAAGATTTTGCAATTTGAAAAACAAAACCTCGGGTGTAAACCGCCGCAGGAAGGGAATCGTAGTCTTCGTCTTCGACGGCCTGTAGGTAGTTTTTACTAATCTTTGTGAATTCTGAAAGTTCGTCGAGGCTGATTCGTCGTTGTTCGCGAATTTTCTTTAAAAACTCCCCCGAAAATTCGGTTTCGCTCGCTATAAGTGAATCAAGTGCGGCGTCTTTATTTTCCGAACGTATCAAGTCGACGCGACGAACAATTCCAAGTTTGTTTTGGTTAGATTTCCAAGAAACCTCGTCGTCCCAAGAGTTGATACGAGCAGAAGGCGAAGAATCGGCGTGGAAAGCGTTTTGTTCTGCCGAATCTGCGAGCGTGCGCGGAGTGGCGTAGTTTTCAGTTGGATTAGCGGCTGGTTTACTGGGCTGGTCGTCGAAGCCAGAAAAAATACCTTTTGCAAGGTCGTCAGCAATCGTCTTGGGAGGGGCACTGGAGTTGCTCGATTCTCCGCTGAGCCCCGATTCAAAAGAAAAACTGCCCTTCTTTCGATGCGAAGTGCCGACGGCATGCATTCCCGGAATTTCGGGGGAGAGGAAGCCGTGGACTTTGTCGTACTCTTTTCGCTTCTCAGGATTCGAGAGAACCAAATAGGCCTGTTCGATACGATCCAAAACTTGGCGAGTTTGCGCTTCGTCGAACAGACTATATAGCGCGGCTGAATCTTTGCTGTAGGCCTGCTTGGTTCGAAAGTAGGCTTGCCGTACGTCATTCAAGGTGGCGTCGGGTTTGATGTCTAATACGTCATAGTAGTTTTGATTTTCTTCTTCGAACATTGGTGACCCGCCTTTTGCGAACCGGTCTATCGATTATCAGTGAGTTTAAGGACTCACTGATTTTTGTTGCTGTTTTTGTTTCGCCTGTTCCTGCTGCAAATGATGAATTATTCTTTCGAAGTTTGCGACCAGCTTGGAGTTCGGAAACTCGAGCATGAGTGGACGCTTTTTACGCACGGACTGCCAAACGGCGCTATCGTAGTCGAGGTAACCAATATATTCCATGTCGACGCCGAAGTATTTTTTACAAACACTTTTGATCGAAAATCCGATGTCTATGTCAGTTTGAGTGCGGGCTTGATTGATAATGACCTTCGGTCGAAACTTAGCAATTTCCTCACGCAGTTTAACACTCATCTCGGGACTGTATTTGGTGACTTCTCGCAATAAGTCCGACGGCGAACGAATTTCGAGTGGGTTTTTTTGATCCATCGCCATGTCAATGAGTGGGCGAATTTCAAAAAGCGAATCAGCCAATTTGAGTCGACGATAGTAGGCACTCTTAATAAAACGATAAGTATTCTCGATGCTCGTTGGTTCAGGGAGTAGCGTGAGCACACCAACGTCGGCCGCTAAAAAGAAATCGAGCGTGTTGTATGCGGTACCAGCGCCCAAGTCGAAGACTAAATAATCTGCATCGAGCTCTCGGAGTTTTTGCAGGAGTTTACTTTTCTGAGTGTGTTTTAAGTTGGCAACCCCAATTGCGTCTTGCGCCCCGCTAGCGAGGGTTAAGTTTCGAATGGGAGTTGGAACCAATACTTTTTGAATGTCGCCTTCGCGTTTGCTAAAGAAATCCGACAAGGTCACTTGAGGAATTTCGACCCCAAGGCAGGTGTGAAGATTGGCGCAGCCCAGATCAAGGTCAATGGCGATCACTTTGGCGCCGGAGCGAGCAAGTCCTATTGCTAGGTTCGCTGCGATCAGGCTTTTACCAACTCCGCCCTTGCCGCCACCAATCGCCCAAACACGTTGATTCGGATTGGCGGACCCCGAACGAGCGAGGAACGACTTTGTCGGTGCTTCGTTCACGAATGTTTGATTTAGTTCGTCCGGCAATCCGTCGATGCTTTCAATTTTACTAGTATCTTTTCCGGCCGCTGTTTCCATGCGTATGAAGTGCTCCTTGCGATGCCCCATCTTATTATGAGAGCAGCAAAGGATTTCTGTCAAACAACCAGTTGGATGTTCGCCAATGATCGCCAGAGCCCCCAACTAAGTGCGTAGTCCGATGCCCAAACAGATTAAAAAGTGGGAACTAAACTACTCAAAAAAAGTAACAGACTAAGTTCGTTATTAAAAAAAATGATGCACCTGCTTTATTAGGAAGTGGTTAGAATCTATAGGTTTTTGTAAAAATTGTTAAGCGCAATGCGTCAATGGCATGTTGCTTGCTCTAAACTTATCGTTGAATTGTACGACAAGTTCTGGGAGAAGATACAATAATGGGTGATAAAGTTCCTCAACCTATAGAGCCTACTGAGTCCGCGTCAGTCGCTAAGTCCTCCACGGATTCCGTGGCCGCCATTCGATTAGTCGAGTATTGGGCGCGCACCTTGCCGGTTCGCTCCGAGCTTCACCTTATACGTAAGGTTTGGCACGCGACCATGGGGCTGATCGTAGTGGCCCTTTACCTGGGCGGAATGCCCCATAATTTGGCGCTTACGATTCTAGGTGGGTTGTTTATCTTTAGTATCACCATGGAGCTTCGCCGGCTTCGCAACCCAGCGTTGAACGAGCGCTGCATTCGCTTTTTCGGTCCGATCATTCGAAGCAACGAAGTGAATCGTATTAGTGGAATGCCCTATTATATTGCTTCGGCTATGATTGCAGTCGCAATTTTCCCCCGAGATGTGGCCGTGCTGTCGATGTTGTTTCTCGCGCTTGGTGATCCGATTTCTTCGCTCGTGGGAATTCTGTGTAAAGGGCGAAGTGTTAAGATTCTTCCTGGAAAGTCGCTTCATGGGACCGCTGCTGGGTTTTTAGTGTGCGCGGCCGCGAGCTGGTTCTATTTGCAATCTGAAGGCTGGGCCGGGCTTGATTTGATTCGCATGGTACTGTTGGGGGGCTTTGCTGGAGCTGTTTCCGAGTTGCTTCCGCTCGAACTCGACGACAACTTCACGATCCCCGTGGTGAGCGGGTTCATTCTGTGGCTCGGGTTTATAGCCATGCAGTTTATTTGATCAAACCCTTCGCGCCTGCTTAAAATATCGACATATAAATTTTACCAAGCCCCTTAAATTAAAGGCTTTTTTTAGCCGCCGTGATGGTCTGGAACCTGCATTGCATACCTCCTAGGAGGTGTCTTGCTCGTGAAGGACCGCATTTATTGGGCCCTTTCAGCTATTGCGACTTTTGCTTGTCTTCTAACGATGACAGGAACCCCTACGTACGCTCGTGAGGTTGCCGCCTTGCCGGATGCCAGCAGCACCGTTGTGGGGCCCCAACCAGAAACCTCGCTTTCGGTGTTGAAGCCTATTTCGCAGGTCGGGCAAAGTGGCGATTACATCGATCAGGTCCCGGTCCCCGAGGCCTCGCGATCTTTTCGCGCGGAAATTTTTGACGACACTCTAACTCGGGAACTTGTTGAGCGAAACGCATTCAATATTCGCTACGAAGAGCGCGGCAACTACCAGTTAAACCACGTCGAAGATTATCATCGTTGGCTTTCTCACAATCAGGAAGTGGCTGAATGGGCTGTGCGAAAATTGATTCACTACCACTTAGAAAAAAATCTAATTCCTAGAATTGAAAAAAGTTTGCAGAAAAAGGCCAGTGAAAAAAGTTCTTCCCCCGGCCAGTCGGCCGCTCAAGCAGCCAACACGGTCTATGGCGTTCACAAGGCCCTCAAAAATACCAAAATTAACTTTGGTGCGGAAACGAGCGGAAAGTTCCGGTTCGACATGCCTAAGGGATTACTAGAGTTCGTGATTCGTTCACCCTTGGTAGATACCGACTTCCAGTACAAGGCCTATGGACGTCGGACAGGCAATGTTCTTGGTTCGGCGTCCCAGCAATCAGAGCGAATGAGCGTGGGAATGCGCCGTTCGCTGTCTTTGATCGGCGGAGGAGTTGCTCATGCGAGGTATGGCCTTGTGAGCGATACGCTAAGCTACGGTATTAGTCGCCAGATAGTTGGTCCGATTAGCGCGCAAGTCGACCAGTCGAGGCATTTTTCAGAGTCTCACCGTGACGAGTTTGTTTACCGTGTGAATTTCGGTGCAAATTTTTAGTGTTGGGTGCAGCCGCTTAATTGCGGTCTTTTCGTTCGACGTTTATTTCTAACTGAAAAATTTTTGAAAACGGATAATTGAAATCTAGTCTTATTTTGTTGGTTCCAATTTCTAACGGAATAAAGTCGGTAGAAAATCGTTTGGTGACATGGTCTTTAAATACGGTGCCGGTATAGGACAAGGCACCATTGGTCGCCTCGAGAGACAGAGGCTCGAGTGTTTTTCGCGGTGTTTTTGGAGTAGAGGCCAGGCTTCGATTGATGGACGTGTCCGAACCCCCTTGGCAGTAAGGGCCGGTGATACGCACTCTGGAAGCTGTGGTCACAAAGGTTTCTCCGCGTTCACGGCATTTGGTTTCGTAGGACTCGGCCTTTTCGCCAAGCTTGCTCGCTACCGCTTTAGGGGGCAAGGGTTTGGATGCGACTTCCTGAGAGCCCGAAAGCACCCGGTAAAACGAATTCGTAACCACAAGCCCAACGACGCCAAGAATTGCGCATTCGATCTTGTTATACCTCAGGCGAATTTTTGGGCCTTTTCCAAGAGGGTCCATCAACCTCTTATCGGTGCCCTGTCAAAACTCCTACACGGAATTTCCTGCCTCTCCTGGGCTAGTGCGCCAAATAGGTTGAAATCCAAGCGTCGGCCAGGCTAGCTTCCAGGGCATGGATATTCTTGGTCAATCAGCCCTGTTGGTGGCCGTAGCGGCTTGCTCGCTGGCATTTAAGGCTCTTTCTAAAAAGTTGCGAAACAGCCTGGTCGTGCAATACGCAGTTTTGTGTTTTGTGATCAGCGCCTGGGCATTGACGTTTTTTCTGGAAAAAATTTTCCTATCCGGATTTTGTTACCAGCTGCATTTGGGTTTCAATGTCATTCTTACGCCGGTTGCTCTGCGTTTCGTGCGAAGCATCACGCGAACTAGCACCAGGTACACTCAGATCTATGATTTGGCTGCCGCGATCTACGGGGCGATCGTGCTTTTGGTTTTGTGGCTGGGCATCATCGAAGGTTCTTTTTTTAAAATTTTAGCAACCTACGCTCCTTCATTTTTATTTTTCGAATGTGTGCGTTTGATGCTTCTTGATCTCCGGCGCATTCGGGCGCGGACCAAAGACGCCGAACCGATTTTTTTAACTCAGTCACTTCGTAATACTCTGCGTAGTTCACGGCGAGTTTGGATTTACATTGGAGCACTTGTCTTACTGGCAACTGCGGTCATGGACCACGTGCCACAGTTGGGTGAGGTTATTCCGAGCATCGGTAATGGGCTTCTTTGTATTTACCTGTATGTTTTCAGTGAAGCCATTATTCACCAGCGGCTTTTCAATCGCACAGCGCTTGTTTCGAGAGTGATTGTACTCGTTTTTACAAGTGCAGTTTGTTCGGGGATATTTTCGGCCTTTCTCGGATGGATCGAACAAGAACCTGCGTTGTTTATTTTAAATGCATTCGTAGCCTCGGTACTTTTTTTGATCGTACTAGAACCTATTCGTAGTCTAGCGCATTGGGTGGCCACCAAAGTTTCCGGTCGCGGAGACCGCGTAATACAAGATAAGGTTCGGCGTGCGGAGGCGGTACTTTCCGGTGCGGTGGACTCGATCGGACTTGCGCATTCTGTGCTTTCTTTTTTAGAAGAAGTGTTTGTTGTACGGTCGGCTTCGGTTTTCGTATTGCGTTCGGATGAGTCCAAGTATCGTCGGATTCGGGGTTTGCGCGATGATTCTTTAATGCACACCGAAGTGTTGGCATCCCACGCAGTTGTCGAATTTTTTTCGCGCCTTCGTCGACGCGGCGAAACACCGATAGTATTAGAAAACTACCTGGAAAATGAAATCGAACAGGGGTTGAGTCACAATCAACGCGAACACCATCAATCTGTTTTGCTGAGTCTGCGAGCTCTCGGAGCCAATCTCGCAATTCCGTTTTTCGACGAGGACCGAGTTTTGGGATTCGTAGTGGCTCAAGTCGAAATGGCAAATCAAGAAGACGACTGGAGTCTGCTTTCGGTCGTTTACGGTTATTTTGCAGCTGCCGCACGAATTTTAAAAAACATGGATGTTTACGTTCGCATTCGAGAAAAAGAGCGGCTAGCGGCACTCGGGCAAATGTCTGCCGGTTTGGCACATGAAATTCGCAACCCTCTTGGTGCAATCAAAGGAGCAGCTCAAGTGCTTGAGGGTGAAAAAACAGTGCAAGAATCGCCGTTCCTCAAAGTCATAGTCGAAGAGGTGAATCGCCTGAACAAAGTGGTGACGCAATTTCTCGACTACTCTAAGCCAGTTCAAAGCGACTACACCGTGGTGGATATCGATAGTGTTTTACAAAAAACGGCCGCGCTGTTTCAGAGCCTGCGCCATGAGGGGATTCGCATCGAGGTTCACACTAGTGGTGTGCCAGGCTCGGCTAGAGTGCGTTGTTCGCCCGAACAAATTAAACAGGTATTAGTGAACCTTATTCAAAATAGCATTCAGTCGTTGGAGCGGAGCCGTCCGGCTGAGGGGGGTGTGGTACGGGTTGGGGTGAATTGCGACACCAAGGCAATCGAACCGCACGTGAATGTTTTTGTTGAAGACAATGGCCAGGGAATCGCAAGAGAGGACCTTGATAAAATATTTATTCCTTTCTTTACCAAAAAACAGAAAGGCACCGGTCTTGGTCTATCGATTTGCTCTAAAATTGCTGAGGCGCATGGTGGGCGTCTAGACGTTGTGAGTGACGAAAATAAGAACACCCGATTTACGCTGCGCCTTCGAGCAATTACTAGGGAAAACTCGGTGAAACAGCCCTTGCCGTCGTTAGAAAATCCAATATAGGATGGCCCTACCGATGAGACGAGTATTGGTCGTAGACGACGAACGAAATATTACCTTCGTGATTAAAGCGATTCTTGAACGTGGCGGGTTTGAGGTCGACGTATTCAATTCTTCAGTTGAGGCGCTCAAGCGTCTTTCAGAACCAAGAGTTCCGTACTGCGCGGTGGTGACCGACCTTTATATGCCCGATCAAGACGGCATGGCCGTTTTAGCGCACATGAAAGATACGCACCCCGATATTCCGGTGGTTATGATCACTGCGTTTGGAACCGTCGATAGCGCCGTGCAAGCTTTAAAAAAAGGGGCGTTTGATTATATTACGAAGCCCTTTGAACAGGGCGAAATTCTCGCCATCATCGAAAAAGCTGCCAATACGTTTCAACTGCGAAATACCGAGCCCAGCAACGAAAGCGGCGACTCTCGGCTATCAAAAACACTAGTAATCGGAAAAAGTCCCGCGATGCAGGAAGTGGTGCGCATCGTCCGCAAGGTTGCGTTGTCTCCATCGACCGTATTGATCACGGGTGAATCGGGGACTGGCAAAGAACTGGTTGCGTTGGAAATACATCGTCACTCCGAGCGGGTGCATCAGCCCTTTATAAAGATCAACTGCGCGGCCGTGCCGCATCATCTCATTGAGAGTGAATTATTTGGCTATGAGAAAGGGGCTTTTACCGGTGCCGTAAACTCTAAGCCGGGGCGTTTCGAATTAGCGCATGAGGGTACGCTCTTTTTAGATGAAGTGGCTGAGATGCCACTAGAAATGCAAGCTAAGCTTCTACGAGTCATTCAGGAGGCGGAGTTTGAGCGTGTCGGTGGTCTGCAAACCATCAAAATAAATGTACGAATAGTTGCTGCGACCAATAAAGATCTCGCCAAAGAGGTGAGAGAAGGGCGCTTTCGTGATGACTTATATTATCGTTTGAACGTAGTTTCATTGCTTTTACCGCCGCTCCGGGAGCGTCGAGTCGATATAGAAGATTTGGTTTATTTCTTTATAAAAAAATTCAATGACAAGCTTGGAAAGCGAATTGAAAGTGTAGACTCCGTTTGTTTGAAAACACTTTGCAGTTACAGCTGGCCTGGAAACATTCGGCAACTCGAAAATGTTTTAGAGCGTGCAATACTCATGAGCGAAGGTTCGATACTTCGATCTATCGACCTTCCTGAAGAAGTGTTCCGTGGGGAAGCATCTTTGCCGGCTTCGAGCCCAGCGGCCGAGGCATTTTATGACGGGGTACCCTTTAAAGACGCGGTTCGCAAACAAACACAGGCGATTGAACGCGAAATTATCGAAAAATCATTGTTAGAAAACGAGGGCAATATCACTCGTACGGCGGAGCGACTTGGGCTCTCGCGCAAAGGTTTGCAATTAAAATTAAAGGAACTCGGACTGTCTTCGCAGGGTCCGAGAACTAGTCTTTAAATCGAGGAAGTGAGAGGAGAAGTTCATGGGCGAAATTAATTCGGGCATTTGGGAAGAAAGCCCGTTGTATAGGAATGCAGTTCTGCAACTCAATGAAGCAGGCTCGACCATGCATCTTGACCCCAATGTTTTGGAGCGGCTAAAGCGACCTAAGCGAGCTCTTGTGGTAAGCGTGCCTATCCGCCTCGATGACGGAGCAATCGCGGTTTTCGAAGGTTATCGAGTACAGCACAACATGACGCTCGGACCAGGGAAAGGTGGAATTCGCTACCATCAAGACGTGAATCTTTCCGAAGTAGCAGGTCTAGCGATGCTCATGACGTTTAAGTGTTCGCTCGTGGGTTTGCCACTTGGTGGCGCGAAGGGTGGCATTCGGGTTGATCCCAATTTGCTTTCGAGACAGGAAAAACAGGCGCTCACACGACGTTATACGACTGAGATAAATATGATCATTGGGCCAGATCGCGATATTCCTGCCCCAGATGTCGGAACCGACGCTCAGACCATGGCGTGGATGATGGATACTTTTTCTCAAGAGCGCGGGTACGCGATTCCTGGCGTGGTTACCGGTAAGCCAGTAGAAATCGGCGGCAGCCTAGGGCGAGCAGAGAGTACGGGACGAGGGGTGGTTTACACCATCGTTCAAGCCTACCAAAAATTGGGAATGAACCTCGGTCCAAGCACGACCGTGTCGGTTCACGGTTTTGGTAAGGTGGGAGCCGTTGCGGCAGAAGAAATGGAAATGCTCGGTTGTAAAGTGGTCGCCGTGAGTGATGTGTCGGGTGGCTATTACAACAAAAATGGAATCAAGATTCGTGAATTGACACAGTATCTTGCTAAAAATCGTACGATGGTAGGTTTTCCGGGAGCAGAACCTATTACCAACGACGAATTGATTGCATTAAAAGTGGATATTTTTATTCCGGCTGCTATCGACGGCGTAATTCATGGTGACAACGTAAACCGCGTGTCAGCAAAAGTGATTGCCGAAGGCGCCAACGGTCCGATCACTGCCGATGCCCATAAAGTTTTGGTCGATAAAGGCGTGCTGATCATTCCGGACATTCTCTGCAATGCGGGTGGCGTTATTGTTTCTTACTTCGAATGGGTTCAGGGGCTTCAAAACTTCTTCTGGAGCGAAAACGAAGTGAACGACAAACTAAAAGCCACCATGATTCCCGCATTTGACCGCGTGTGGTCTTGTATGGAGAAATATAAAATTCGTGACATGAAAACGGCCGCTCTCATCACGGGTGTCGAGCGTTTAAAGAAAGCAATGCTGCTAAGAGGACTTTTCCCGTAAGCCTATTTTGGTACGCGCTTTGCTTAAATTCGCGGAATGCTACATTTGCCGACTGGCGAAACCGCGCTTTGGATTACTCATTTGCCACCAGAGGTTACTACTCAAAGGGGCTTTGCCGAAGTATTGCAATCGTATCGACTCGAGCCTGAACTTGGCGAAATAGATCTACTGTTGAGAAATAGCCGTCGAGCACCGCTTGTCGAGTATTCCGAGCAGGTCGAGAAAACTAAAAAATTTCTTTTACAGTACCCTTCGGTAAGTTTTTTGGGCTACTGGGACCCGAAATATCCTGCAAAACTTCGAAATATTCACACTCCTCCGTGGGGCCTATACGTGCTCGGGGATCTTTCCCAGTTCGAAACAGCTCTTGGCATTGTGGGTACACGAAGACCCAACGCTTACGGAATAGAAGCTGTGCGGCAATTGGTTGCTGGAATCAAGGTGCGGCCGCTACGGATCATCAGCGGCCTCGCAATGGGAATTGATTCGGAGGCCCACGCATCAGCCAACCTATGTGGAATACCGAACACTGCAGTACTAGGTAGTGGTTTAGCGGAAGTCTACCCGCGCACGCGTTTTGTGTTGATGGAGGAAATATTAAAAACCAAGGGAAGTGTGGTGAGTGAGTTTTCCCCGTTTACCCCGGCCTACCCGAGCAACTTTCCCCGAAGAAATCGCATCATATCTGGCTTGAGCGACGCAGTATTAATTGTTCAGGGTACAAAGAAATCAGGCACTCTGCATACCGCGCGATACGCCTTGGAACAGGGGCGTTGCGTTTGCGTACTGCCGGGGGATATTTTTTCAGATTTATCCTACGTTCCCCATAAGTTGCTGCGCGAGGGGGCATTCCCAGTGGTAAGTGCTCAAGATCTCGACGAATGTCTCGACAGCGCAAAAAGTCAGCTAAGTCTAGAACTCATTTGACAACAAGCCGCTATTGCTAAAAATAAATTCAGAGTATACTCAAACCTCACATATGGCAAAAGCAGCAACCGCTTCCACTAAAAAAGCGCTTATTATTGTGGAGTCTCCCAGTAAGGCGAAGACGATCCAGAAATATCTGGGTCGTAGCTATACTGTGAAGGCGAGCGTTGGCCACATTAAAGATCTTCCGAAGTCCAAACTTGGCGTCGATCTCGAAAAGAATTTTAAACCCGACTACCAGGTGATTAAAGGTAAAGATAAGGTCATCGAAGAAATTAAAAAAGCTGCGGCCATTGTTCCAGAAATATATCTCGCGCCCGACCCTGATCGCGAGGGAGAAGCGATCGCCTGGCATATTTCGGAAGAGCTTCCGAAAAAAGGCAAGAAGGTTTACCGCGTATTATTTAATGCTATTACGAAGCCCTCCATTTTGGAGGCAATGAAGCACCCTCAAGAATTGGATGAATCGAAATATAATTCCCAGCAGGCGCGACGAATTTTAGACCGCCTGGTTGGTTATAAAATTAGTCCCATTCTTTGGGATAAAGTAAAACGCGGTCTTTCCGCCGGCAGAGTGCAGTCGGTGGCGGTACGATTGGTTGTTGATCGCGAAGAAGAAGTTAAAAAATTTGTGCCTGAAGAGTACTGGACGATCGATGCGCAGTTTGAAAAGTCGGGCAAACCTTTCATTGCGAAGTTGGCGAAAATCGATGGTAAAGATCCAGAACTTCCGAATCAACAAACTACCGATGGTATTGTTAAAAGCCTACAAGGAGTCCCGTTCGAGGTTAGTTCGGTTGAGACTCGCGAGCGGACTCGCAAACCACAAGCGCCATTTATAACCTCGCGGCTTCAACAAGAGGCTTCGAGAAAACTGGGTTTTTCGGCAAAGAAAACCATGACCTTAGCGCAACATCTCTATGAAGGTGTCGATCTCGGAGACCTCGGTACTCACGGTTTGATCACCTATATGAGAACCGACTCAACTCGAATCGCTCCCGAGGCTATCGTCGAAGTTCGGGCCTTTATTGAAAAAGAATACGGCAAATCCTCGTTGCCCGCGGAACCCATAGTTTATAAAACCAAGAAAAGCGCCCAAGATGCCCACGAAGCGATTCGACCTTCAAGTCTTGAGTTTGCACCTAGTGTTGTAGAGTCGTTTTTAGATCGCGATGAATTTCGATTGTACCAACTTATTTGGAATCGATATGTCGCCTGCCAAATGGTTCCGGCGGTTTATGATCAGACCACGATGGAGCTTTCCGCCAAATCCAAAGAAGGGCGCAACGCGTTGATGCGCGTAACGGGTAGCAAACTCAAATTTCCTGGTTTTACCGCAGTTTACGATGAGACCCCTGACGAAGACCGAGCCAAGTCAAAAACTGGCGAAGAAGAAGCTGGTGAAGAGGCTTCGCAAGAGTTGCCTGATCTCGTCGAAGGTGAAAAACACACAGCCAAGGAATTCTTGCCGGTTCAACATTTTACTCAACCGCCTCCGCGATATTCTGATGCAAGTTTAATTCGCGAACTCGAAGAAAAAGGTATCGGCCGACCGTCTACCTACGCTGCGATTTTGTCTAATATTCAAGATCGGGAATATGTAGAGAAACGGGAGAACCGTTATTACCCAACGGAACTTGGGATAGTAGTAACTGACCTCTTGGTAAAAGCATTTCCCGATGTGTTAAACGTCGCCTTTACCGCTGAAATGGAAGACAAGTTAGACCAAATCGAAGAAGGCAAAACCGATTGGGTTAAAATGATGCGGGAGTTTTGGAAGCCATTTGAAAAAACTCTCGAGCACGCCAAACTGCACATGAAGGATCTCAAGAGCCAAGAGATTCCAACAAAGTTTCGTTGTGAAAAAGATGGCGCCGTGATGGTGATGAAATGGGGCAAAATGGGGCAGTTTTTGGCCTGCTCCAATTATCCTGAGTGTAAATTTACCGCGGAATGTAAGAAGGACGAAAAAGGCGAACTTATTTTGTTGCCGCGTGAGAAGAGCAACGAAAAGTGCGATAAATGCGGTGCAGCCATGTTAATTAAGCATGGCAAATTCGGAAAATTTCTAGCGTGTGAGCGTTATCCCGACTGTAAGAGTACCAAGGCGATCACACTAGGGATTAAGTGTCCGGGTTGTAAAGTGGGTGAAATGACCGCTCGAATGTCGCGATACAAGCGGATGTTTTACGGTTGCAATACCTATCCTAAATGCAATTACGCTTTGTGGGACAAGCCAATCGACAAGCCGTGTCCACAGTGTCAGTGGCCAATTTTGACGGATAAGTTTACCAAGCGCGACGGTCACATAATCAAGTGCCCGAATAAAGAGTGCGGCTTCAAAGAAGTGATCGAAACGCCTGAACAGCTAGCTGCCAATCCAAAGTCCGAATCCGCAGCTTAAGACTCTTAAACGAGAGTTATTTTTTCCAGTAGGTTTCGATTGGTACTTCACCACCAACTACGATTTCCGGAATACGAATTGTGGGTTGAGCGTCGGTCACGGGGGCCCGTTGCCCATCTTTGCCGCAAGTGCCGATTGCGAAACCCAGATCACTGCCGACCCGATCTACTTGCGTAAGTACTTCGGGGCCATTTCCTGCGAGAGTAGCGCCACGAACTGCCGGGCCAATTTCGCCGTCATAAATTAAATAACCTTCGGTAATTGCGAATACAAAATCGCCCGTGACGGTGTTGACCTGCCCGCCACCGAGACCCTTAACGTAAAGCCCCTTCGGGGTGTTCGCGAGAATCGATTCGGGTTCATCTTTTCCTGACGAAAGAAGCGTGTTGGTCATTCGAACAATGGGTTTGTGGCGATAACTTTCGCGTCGGCCGTTGCCCGTCAGTGGGGTGCCGAACTTTACGTGGCTCAAACGGTCGCTCATGTAGCTTTTTAGAATGCCTTTATCGATAAGAAGATTGTGTTTTGACGCTTCACCCTCGTCATCAAATGCGAAGCTTCCTCTTTTGCCACTCATCGTCCCGTCGTCAACGATACTCACAAGTGGACTCGCAACTCGTTGTCCGATTTTGTCTTTGTATACCGATAATCCATTGCAGGCCAAATCTGCCTCGAGTCCGTGTCCTACGGCTTCGTGCACCATGGTTCCACCAGCCTCAGCAGCTAATACGACGGGCATGGTTCCCGCAGGGGCAGGTTTGGCCGAAAGAAGTGAGTTAAGTCTGCGGCCGGCTTCCTGTGCAATAGATTCGGGCGTGTGTTGGTCGAAAAGCTCTAATCCAATATAACCGCCTTGAGCTTCGTAAGAAGTTTGGGTTTGTTCACCTCGTTGTCCTACGAGCTGGGTGTAGAAAGTGAGGTACTGTTTTTCATCTTTGGCGAGAATTCCGATAGAATTCGCTATTTGAATTTTTCTCAATGTTTCTAAGTAACCCACAGTGACTTGTTTGACATCTGCGCAAGCAGACCAAGCGGCTGCGTCGGCTCGTTGTACGAACCGTAGTTTGTCTTTGAGCGAGAGTTTTTGAGGTTTCTTCTGGATAGATTGATGAAAACCGCTTTTCGCAGGGGTGAGTGCAACAATTTGGTTTGGAGTTTTTCCCTGAACTACTTTACTCAAAGTGTTGGCCAGCTCGATTAAACTTTGCTCGGTAAGATCGGAGGTATATCCGTAAACCGATTGGTGGCCAAAAATCACCCGAAGGCCGATTCCCGCGTCGATACCCGAAATTACGCGATCGATTTTTTTGTCTTCATAAAAAAGCTGATTCGATTCCGAGGTTTCAAAAAAAAGTTCGGCGAACTCGCCACCATGTTGAAGTGCCGATCGGAAAATGCGGTCGAGGTTCATTTGCTCAAGCGAGATAGTCATGATGCTCCTCCGGGGTCCGATTGAGTGGTTAGCAAGTGGGAGAGGTCCAAAATAGAAAACTCCTTCGAAAGACCCTGTAGTACTTTTTCAATATCTGAAACAAACGCGTCAGGTATACAAAGTTCGATGTCACGGAAACTTTTGCCGACTCGTACCGGGTCACCGGGGAGATCTACAGTCGAATAACTGGCCATTCCCTCGAGAGACTCTAGGATAGCATAAACGAAGGCGGAATTTTTTTTCTCTACTCGGATCAGTCTTTTCGTCACCTCTTGGTTATACACGTCTTTTACGTTGACTCGCAAGAGAGGGGCTTTATCCTAAAGGATAAGAGTTTGATTTCTAAGGATTGGTCTATAGCGGAGGATCTCCAATGGGTCGTTTACCTGAGCAGGCACATCTTGGTTCCAGCACTCGTTGGATTTTACCCCTATTATTGCTTACGATAGTCGTAGGAAACGGTTGTTCGATGGTGCGAAGAGCCGATCGCGACGAAGCTCCCGAAACCGCAAGTGCAGATTCCGGGGAAGGGGAAGCGACTTCGTCAGAAAACGAACCCGATCGCCTCACTCAGCTCTCCGATGCTCTCTCGAGAGCTACTGCTCGCATTGAAGAGTTGGATGCGAAAATAGCCGCACTTACTGATAAATTAGAGGCGCAGAAAATTGCTCTCGATAACGTTTTGGGAACCAAACCAATGAAGAGTCAGGTCGTGGGTTCTGCAAAACACGATTCCAGTGCAGGAGCTGCCGCAGCGGAAAACGGTCTTACAATTTCTGACCCAGAAGATAACGTGACGGATGCGGCCACCGATCATCAAATCGCAACGCGCTTTCGCAGTGCACTCGATTCTTTTAAGTTGGGCAAGTATTCCGATGCCGTGCTGGCGTTCAATCAAATCACTGAAGCCTTTCCAACCCATGTCTTGGCCGGATCCGCGCAGTTTTACGCTGGCGAAAGTTATTACATGATGGGCGAATACAAACTCGCGATTAATGAATTCGGGAAAGTCATTTCTGCTTTTTCGCATAGCCCACGCGTGGCATCGGCACTTGTGAGAATGTCTCATTGTTACGGTGCGCTTGGCAATAAAGGTGAGTCATTACGAACCGCTGCTTTGGCCCGAGATCTTTATTTTGGAAACCCTTCACTCGAGTGGTCGGCGCCGGGTGACACCAAGGCGATTAATACTCAATCAAATGCAGTCAACGTAGCGACGCTTGAGGCCGAACCAATGGACTCAAAGCAGCCCGATAATCATAAAGAAACGACGGAACCAAAAAATGACCACTAAGCGATTCCCTCACGAATTATTAATTTGGCTCGGAATCGCTGGAGCGGTGTTTCTTCAATCTGGTTCGGCGGTCGCAATTACTCCGCAGACGAGTGATGACCGTGAGTTGATCCAACTATCTCAAAAATTAAAACCAATTACTGATCAGGAGTGGGGCGCAATTGCCGGTCCGCGAGTTACTGACCGCTACGAAATTATTTCGGGAGACACCCTTTGGGATATATCGAAGCGATTATTTGGAAACTCCTATTATTGGCCCAAAGTATGGGCCCTCAATAGTCGCATTGGAAATCCCCACATAGTACTGCCCGGACAGTTTCTTCAGTTTACGCCTGGAACTCTTGAGTCCATGCCTACGCTCGACCTAGCGCCTGACTCGATGCAACCACCGCTTGCCGATTCAACGAACTCCGGTGAAACCAACGAAAGTGAGCCGACTCTGGTGGCGCAAGCTCCGCAAAGCGATTACATGTCGGATGAAGAAGAAGTAAACCTCACTGCCCAAAAATATTTAAAACCTCGGAAGACAGGTCCTAAAGAGTACATGAAGTTACCGACCGATCGTTGGGCGCCAATCGACTATGTATCTTCTTCTCAAAAAGATTACGACGAATACGGCTTAGACCGAGAGTTAAAAATTCAAATTCCACGGCGTTTCGTGGTGCGTGTTCCGGCACTTGCGAACGATCGAGAGATTCCTTTTTTAGGTGAAGTGGTTGCTTCTCGTCGCGAAGGGGTTGGACTCTCTGAAAAAGAGACAATTTTTCTAAGGTCTCCGGGTCAAGATCTGCAAGTGGGATCTAGTTATTCAGTGCTCTCCAAACCAGAATATATTCGAGAACGAAAATCTGATCGTCTGGCTTATATCTACCAAACTACCGGCGAAATTCGAGTAATCGGTATTAAAGACGGGCTTTATATTGCCACCGTGAATCGCGCCTATGACGTGATCAAACGCGGCGATCGGGTGTATCCGTTGTTGCCACTGATTACGGACATTAAACCGGTTGCTTCCCGCGTAGCGCTCGAGGCACTCGTGATTACCAGTCATAGCAATACCGTCTCGTTTACTGGACAATTTCGGGTAGTGCACTTCGACCGAGGCATTGAAGATGGCGTGCAGGTTGGGAACGTATTTAGAATGTACAATTACGACGATCCTATCACGAACGAGAAAATCACTGAAAGTGACTTCCTGATGAACGCGGACGCTCTGGTGGTGCACGCGACGGCCCAGTTTTCTACTGCGATCGTTTTAAGATCTCGGGATATCTTTAAACGTGGCGATTTCGGTGTAACGTTAGTGGACGTGTCCGATCTTGAAACAGAATTCGTGGATCGCACCAAGAGTTTAGACGGAATGGAACAGTCCGATGCACTTGATCGGGAGCTAGATGAGCTCGACGAGTTGGATCGAAATAGTGGCGAAGGTTTGGGCGAAAAAGAAGAGATTGAAGTGAAACAGCTGGATCACTGGGACTCCAGTAAGCCCGATACGACCGAGCCAAATGTTGAACCGGCCGACGAAAGTCCGGCGATTGACCCGACTCAGTTGGACCGCCAATATGAAAGCCCCCCGGGGGAACCGTCGCTTCCAAACGAAGATGCGGCTCAGCCTAACTACCAAGACTTTACGCCTCCAGCGATCGACGAACCCGCCCTCGATGGCGGAACCCCCGAATCTGGGGAGCAATCGCCCAGCTCTAGTGGAGACACTGAGAACGACGCAGAATTAGACAGCTCGACCTTACCGACCGTTGCAGAACCGATGGAACCTTAGACCGGTCTCAAAAAATGTTGTCTTTTCAAGGTGTTCTCACGCGTTGTCTTGTGTGCCCTTAACAATTAGCTACAAAAAACCACTCAAGTTCTAGGCAGCAATTACCGATAGGTAAATTAGCATTATTAGCCTTTGTCTAGGAGTTCGAGTGAGTAGTACCAGAGGTCGAATTGCAGTTTTGGTTCTAATTGTAGGCGTTTGTGTAGCCCGTCCCGTGTTGTCGAAAGTAGAGGTATACTTTTCTCCTCGGGGGGGCTGTGAAAGGCGCATTGTTCAAGTCATCAAGGGTGCAAAAACTCAGATCGACGTAGCTATGTACCGTTTGAACAATCTTACGATCTTGGGCGAACTCGAAAAAGCCAAGGCTCGCGGCGTGCAAATTCGAATTTTGGTAGACCGTGTTCGCGCAATGCAAAACAAGCCGTTGTTAATCGCATTAAAGGAAGAACGGAAATTTGATATTCGAGTGCATACCAAGAATCGCGAGCAACACAACTCATTCGCAGTTGTAGATGGTGAAATCGCACTCTCTGGATCCTACGATTGGTACACCATGGCCGAATTATTCAATGAAGAAAACTGTGTAGTTATTCACGATCCCGAAGCTGTGGCGAAGTTCCAAAAACATTTTGATGGTCACTTATGGAAGGATAACTCGTCTTATAAGAGCGACGATTTTTTCGCCTACATGGAAGGGGAGCGCAAGGCACCTCGGCGACCACGCTTAAACCAAGAAGACTTGAACGCGCCTCAGGACCGGGTGCCTGCTTCGGTTTCTAAGAAAAAAGATAGTTTCGAGTCCGGCAGTTGATCAGTCAATTGGCGTGAATGTTGCTCTATGGCGGTCGCCATGAGCGAATGCAAACAGAACAATTTATCGAGGGAGTTATCGCGTCTGCGGGCGTTAGCGCTTGCGGGAGCTCCCGTTCCTTCAATGCTCTCTGGAATTGAAACCTGGCGGCGGACAAGCGAGGCCGGTTCAAAAAACCAGTATAAAGTAAAGATTTCGAACCAGGCAGAAATGCTGGAACACACTCTGAAAGACGCTGCTCACAGCGGTGCTTCAGTAGAATCGCTGCTCAAAGAGACCCTACCTCGAGTGCGGCGCCTTGAACGTTTTGCCGTCAAGATGGATGGTCTCGAAAGGCAGTTCGCTTTTCAAGCGGCAATCGCAATCGTGCTCCCTTGGTTCGTGGTGTTCGTGCAGCCTGGCGCAATTCAATTTAATTTCCTCTACGTAATCGGAGGATTTTTTCAATGCGTAGGTGCGCTACTATTTTATTGGCTCCTGGTGCGGAGTAGTCGCAGTCCCTCGATTGAAAAAGATTATCTATTTCAGTTTTTATCCTGCGTATGGATGGGTGTTAAATGTGGTTCGAGTTTGAGCGCCGCTGTCATGCACGCGTTTGATCGCCTGGGTCTAAAGCCCCACGAGAAAATCTATCATCGCTATTGGAAGCTATGGTTTGAGCGCGAGCACAATCAGCAAGCAGTATTTGAGTGGCCCCTGTGGGCGGCCGAGAGCCGCAGTGTCGCCGATATTTTAAGTTCGCTATCGCAATCGGGAGCGCCTGCCGCCGAGGTGCTCTCGAATCTGCTGTCGGAAATCGAAGATGATCGCCAGGACACCTTTGAACAACGACTACAAGAACTCCCAACTCGATTGGCGTTGGTGTTTTGTTTGAGTTTTACTCCGGCGGTGTTTTGTATTTTGATAGGAAGTTTATGGCCAAGCATCAGTACCCTGATGATGTAACCTGGGATGATCGTCCACGAAAAATTTTGGCGAACGCTAGGCACCATAGGAAAAAAGTTACGTTGGTTTTGGGAGGTGTTTTTAGTTTAGTCGGAGTCATTTTTTTCGCGACTACTTTATTTCATAGGCCTTCTCGTTCTGCGGCACCTGATTTGGCGTTCATGCGTCCGAGCGACGGAGAATTACCGAGTCTATCAACTAATAAGGTTAAAAAATTTGATTACTGTGCCGAACTAAACCAACGCATGAACGCGCTGGGAGTGCGAGTCGGCGCTGCGACCGTTGCTTTTTGCCAACCGATCAGTCGGTGATTTTCTTTCCAAGTACGATGCCCGCAAACCGAGTGGCGAATGCCATGATGGTTTCCTGAGGATTTACACCAAGAGAGGTAGGGATAACCGAGCCATCACAGACATAGATGCCCTCCCATCCAAACACCCTGTGGCTGGTATCGACTACGCCATGCTTTTGGCTCTTAGCCATGCGGCAGGTGCCGAGTGGGTGAAAAGCAGCTCCTTCGATATCTTCGGCGCGAACGCGAGCGTTTTCTAATCGCTCGAGATCTTTGGCATTGTTGATCTCGCTGAAGCCGTGAAGCAAGGTGTACACACGTTTGGCACCACCCTCGAGGAATACTCGCGCAAGAAAGGCGATACCTTTTCGGATTTTTTCGACATCTTCCGGAACCAGATTGTAAAGCACGGTGGTACCCAAAAACGGCATTTTCACAACTCTTCCCTGACTAATATCAGAGATCAATAATCCAAACGCCGCCATGTGTTTGTAGTTTCGCATGAATTCGTTTAAGCGGCGGCCCACGAACGGAACCATCATGGCGGCAACGTCTGGGGGCACGAAAATGCCTTCGAACATGATGCCGTCTTTTTCGTGTAGATCGAGATAATAGGCCTGAGGGGTGCCTTCCCAACCGTTAATCACTTCATCAAATTCGGCGTAAACCTTGGTGGTGGGATGAATGGTTAGGTGCCGACCTAAGTTCCAATTTTCTACAGCTATTCCGTTGTCGCGAAGAAGTTGCGGGGTTGGAATCGTGCCGCCGGAAACCACTACGACGGGGGCGTTTATTTCGAGCGTGTACCCAGTGTTAGCGTAGTCGAGATCGGTGAACCTACCGCGCAAACCGTGAACTCGGCGCCCTTTAATCAAAAATTTTTCGACCGTGCAATTGGTGTAAACCGTCGCACCAGCTCGAATAGCTTTGGGAACGTAACTTACGTCCGTGCTTTGTTTTGCACCGGTCGCACAGCCGTAACAACAATAACCGCAGCCGTCGCATTTGCGAATATTACGTCGTAGAGGTTTACCTGGTGTTCCGCGGTTCTGGAGTAGTTCGTGAAAGATCGTATTTGCGCGGCTCATGACGGCGAAATCAGATGGTTCAACGTTGATTTCGCGTTCAACGCGGTCGAATATCGGCTGAAACTCCGCCTCATTTAATTCGTGTAGACCAAGCTCTTCATTCCAGTGCCGAAAAATCTTTGAAGGAGTGCGAAAACAAGTGCCGGAATTAATCGCGGTAGTGCCACCAAGTACGCGCCCCATCGGAATTGGGATAGCGGGTTTTCCAAAAGTAGTAGTGAAACCGCGATCGCGATACATGCGGTAAATCGCATCGACGGCCATATCGCGGTGATCTTGCGGTGCAAAAGCGGGTCCTTCTTCAACTAGTGCGACTCGCATTCCACCTTCTGCGAG
This sequence comes from Bacteriovoracaceae bacterium UBA4573, assembly GCA_002387735.1. Classification (GTDB taxonomy): domain Bacteria; phylum Bdellovibrionota; class UBA1018; order UBA1018; family UBA923; genus UBA923. The sequence continues at coordinate 26,440 of DGKJ01000008.1, forward strand.
CTCCTTTGCCACCACCGCACCGCCGGCACCGCTGCCCACTATTACGACATCGAAATTTTCGCGGATATGTTCTCTTAGAGTGGAGCCGTCGACCATCGTTTCCTCGTTCGACCTTGAAGTGCGCGCTCAAAGCCGATGCTTAACAGTAAACGTTTTTCCGAATAAAGGCGCGGCAGGCACAGCGAAATCAAAAGTTTTAAAATCATGCGTTTGTAATAAAAACGGCTCGACGACCAGGTGTTTAGATATTCCAGCCTTTGATCAAGATTCATAGAGGTAAACGGTCGAATCTTCCACGATAGTGGAGGAATCGCGTACTCAAGGAGATAAACCCCAATTTTTAAAACGACGAAATAAAACAACGGCATTTTCGCGATTGCTTTTTCGGTGCGTAGAATTACTCGCTGAATTCGTACTCTTGAAATAATGGCCGGGTCATCAGCACACAAAGTAGCGATAAGGCACTTCATGATTTCGCGACCGCGAGCGTTTAGAAAATTGTAAATTGCTCGCTCAAAACGCGTCACAGCAAAACCTCTACATAGGGATTTTTATTGCGGGACACCGTTTCGAAAGCAGCAGCCCCGGAAGATTTAAGCGTTTCTTCCAGTTTTCCTCGATAATAAACTGAAACCGCTAAGCTAGCGAGTTCGGTGTTATAGCAGTACAGAAAACCCCCAGCAGTGTCTTCGTAAGTAACACCGGTTAAGTCGCGAATTGTGCAATCGATTTTGCCGTTGATGCGCAGATGGCCCTTTTCCGCGACAAAAGCCCAGCTAGTTGGGTCATAGTTACTTTTGATCGTAAACGCGCTCCAAAGAGAGTTCCACTGGTAACGTTCGCCTTTATATTCAAAAAACATGGCCGACATTTGAGGGGATACAATCGCGCCGCCCAACTTTACTCGCGCCGTAAGGGCCTCGATCACAGCTGGCCCGGATTTGGTTTCAAAACTGTTGCAGTGAGCCCAGGCCCAATCGTGCGCATAGCGAGTGCCCCAGATATGTCCCTGGCAACCTGGCGCACCAGTGCCGCACTCGTAGCGCTTTCCGTTGACAGTAAAAGAACCAAAAAACGTGACGTTCACGTTCGGTTTGCAGACGGTGCTTTTGCTAAGTTTAAGCTTGGTCAGTGCGGTTGGGACATGAAAGAAGGTAAATTCATTGGGCTCAAAAGAAAGGTCCCAGGAAATCTCCGAGGAACGCGAAACTACCGAACCGCGTGTAAAGTTGGCTCCAAATACGCTGTCTTCAATCGAAACTTGACCGGTTCCGCTATATTGAAGCGCACCGAGGCTAAGCTTGCCATTTTCCATCATTCCAGGTGCGGAAAGTTTGGCGGTGTTTTTAACGGCTATCTTATTAACGTTTCCGGCGGCATCGGGTTCAAAAAATATACCCCAAACTTCCGCAACTCGTTTAAGGCCGCCCTGCATTGATAGAGTCGTAAAACGCAACCAAAGCGCGGGGGACTTGGTTCCTGGTCCGCTAGGGCCGACTAGGTTTAGTTTGAAGTACCAAACTTCGTAGAAACTCTCACGGGAACCGTTCCAGTTCGGTAAATTATCACTATGCATGAGGAGTGTTGGTCTCCACTGTTGGTTCCTCCACCATTTTTTCAGAACCTGCGGCCATCACGCGTATGGTCGCCACTAACACGACTAGAAAAATCGTGCCGTCGGTGGCAGCTCCCACGATATAAGCGAACAACGGGGCGCTATTGAAAAATACATAAACAAACCCCAGGGTGGAGATCAGTTTCGAGAGTAGGTGCACTAGCGCTAAAGCATAGTTTTTGGGTTGAAAGCTCGAATAAAATGCAATGAACGAAAGCATCATCATCATGCTGAATGTAAGGACCAGCCAGAATCGTTCGGTAGACTCAGGAACGTCTTGGAACATCTTAAAAACTTTAGGTCCAACATTGATCAAATAAAAAGTTTCAGCCGGGAAAAAGAAAAAACCTGCTCCAGCGGCGAGGTACACGACGCCCAGTACTCGCATCAGAAGACTGTATTGAATCATAGATTTTTTGATCATTTGGGTTCTCGTAAGGCTCCATTGTTAGATTGGGGGACTTGTTCACAAACCTATCAGGGAATTTTTGCTCTTCCAAGATTTGGGTCAAACAATATTCGTCGAGATCCGGGGTCCAGCCGCCCAAATAGCCGCTCCGATAACGCGGAGTGCCTTTTGAAGTGCCGAAACACAATAGAGGGTCGATGCACCAAATATTGGGAATAGTTCCTTTTGTCGGGAAGTCGATCAGAATATTGCGTGGCGAAAGATCGCCGTGTACGAAGTCGTTTTGCCGCCAATTAAGCTGCGTTGTGCGAAACATCGAATACCAGGGCAGGCCCCGATTTCTGAAATGTAAAAGTGGCGTGCCCCGAACGTACTGCCACACAACACGAGTGAGGGTAAATTTTCCTACTCGCTGAGCTGTTCGTTCGAACGATTCAAGGCGAGGAACCCCCAAAAGGGCACCCGAACGAAGAACTGCGATTCGGCTTGAAATTTGAGGCTCGTCTAGGAGCCACTCCCATTTGACAAGTTTTTGGGCCCTAGCCCAAGGTTCGAAGCTCATTGTCGACAATCTCTGAGATTAGAGCCACACGCCGCTGTCCGCTTGGTTCGCGTTCAACCTGTACGACCCAATCGACTGATTGGCGAATCCAGCGTGCAATACTTGTAGCCGAAAGGTTGGGCGCGCCGAGCAGCGCGAGTAGCTCCAGTCGATGAAGTGCTTCCGGGGGCGAATTGGCGTGTACGGTGGTTAGACTACCTGGATGCCCAGTGTTGAGCGCTTGAAGCATGTCGAGCACTTCAGCTCCGCGACATTCACCGACAATAATTCGGTCCGGTCTCATGCGCAGGGCACAGCGCAAAAGATCGCGAAGTGAGACTGTGCCAATGCCCTCCGCGTTGGGGACTCGCGCTTGAAGCTGCACATGGTTCGTCGAATTGAGCGCGAGCTCGACGGTGTCTTCAATCGTGATCACGCGTTCGGTCGGAGCAATCCATTGGGCGAGAAAATTCAACAAGCTTGTTTTGCCGGTGCTGGTTCCACCCGAGATCACAATATTTTTTTTGGTCGCGATACCTTGTTTTAATAGTTCGAGTTTTTCGGGTGATATCCACCCCTGAGTGATCGCGGTGGATTCGTTCATCGGCGCTGAACCGAATCGGCGAATGCTAACGGCGGGACCGCCGAAAGCGATTGGGGGCAAAACTGCGTGAAAACGGGCCCCATTTGAAAGCGTGGCGTCGCAAATTGGGTTCT
>DGKJ01000008.1:29899-39690 GCA_002387735.1 Bacteriovoracaceae bacterium UBA4573
ATTGGGTTCTGTAAATCTAGACGGCGCCCACAGGCAATGGCGGTGCGTAGAATCCACGCCATGTAGGATTGCGGCGAAAAAAAGGAATCCTGCGAGCGGACGAGTCCATCCCCGAGATCGACAAAAACTTCGTCAAATGGATTGACCAACACTTCACGGCAGGATGATCGATCCAGCGCTTCGGTTAATGGCCCGTGTCCGTGAAATTCATGGTGCACGCGGTTTACCAGGGCGGCTCTCAGATTAGGCCCCAGCTTTTGTTCGGGGTCCAGTTCCTGCAAACACGATTCAATTTCAGGGCGAAGGCGAGAGTTTGTAAATTCGATGCGATTTTGATTGGCAGTGCGTGAACAATAAATTTCAGCCAGCTTTTCGATTAAGCGCCGCTGTTCGGCAAAAGTTGAAACGGTGCGAGTGGGTTCTGGTTGCCATCGTAATTCGTAGGGACCAATACGTAGTGAAGCAGCCGATGGCCAAGCCGTGGACCGATGGGGTTCCAATTTGTTGGCCCCTAAATAAGTTCCATTGCGCGATCCAAGGTCCCGTACCTCAACCTGGTTTTCGACCACTACTATTTCTGCGTGAAAACGTGACACCGTGGGAAACTGAAGCGGTACTTCTGCGAGCGAAGTATTGCCCAATGTTATTTGATTCCCGGTTAAACGGTGGGTGCTAAGAATCCGACCTTCGCCTAGCACGCGAAGTTCAATGGCCCGGTTCAATCGAGTATTCTCCATTTAGTATCGAAGTTCAAACCCCGTTCCGAGTCGAGCGGAGTTTTGCGGTGTTCAACGCCAAAACGTGGAAGGAATGCGACCAGTAGTTCGCTTTCGCGATTCTGGAATCTGCGTGATTTAAAAAGCTCCCCCAATAGCGGAATGTCCCCTAAAATTGGGAGCTTTTCGATATCCTTGCTCTGAGAGGCGTGAAAAAGGCCCGTGAGCAATATGGGTTTGTTTTCCACCGCGTCGATTTCAGTGCTTAGTGAATTTCGTCGTATGCCCGGAATACCATCGATGGCCGAGGCTTCATCGAGCGAACTAGTGGATGTTTCAATCTTGGCCCGAATCACATTTCCCGCGATTCCGGCGATATGCACTTTGAGTTTCAGTCCATAATGCTTCCAGACAACCTTATTTTCGTAGCGGCCGGTTACTCGCAGCGGAATCTCGCCACCAGCGGCGAGCTCTGCTGCGGAACCGCTTTTAAGCGCAAGTAAAGGTTCAGCTAATACTTTGGCCTCTCCCCGGCGGGCCAGGTGCAAGAGGTCAGCGCTCCATTTCGGTCCGAACGCGATCGAAGAGGGGGATACGACGCCCGCGCCGGCCACGAGGCCGGGCCAGCGAAGGCCCAGTACTTCGTGAGCGCTCCGGGTTAGTTCAAGCAAAAACACCCGTACTGTAATTGACGGAGTGATTCGCATGGGGATCTGGAGGTGATTTTCAATGTTGGGGATCACCGAAGAAGCTAGTTCGTAGGCTTGATCGACTTGCTCGGGGGTGGCCACTTGACCATCGATAAAAAAACGGTTTCCGGCGTGAGTGATGTCCACGCGATCGAGACCGTTTTTTTCAAGTAGTTGTTTGGCCTGTAGAGCCAAGCTTTCACGGAGCGCGGTGGTAGTGGTCGCGAGGACCGTGATTTTAGGTTTGGTCCGCAAAAGTAGCAGAAGGTTGCGATAGCTTTCCCGTTGTTCAATTACGCCCTCGAGTATTTTTTGACCCCCCAAACTCCTGAGTTTTGCGCCTCGAATGGCTCCGACCAACGTAGCATCGCCTGGAGCGGTAGATTTATGTAACTTTTCGCGAACCACCACGTCGATCTTGGCGGGCGCGCCGTCGTTTGCTTCTACTAGAAGCTGAGCCCGGCCTGGGGCGTGGGCAAGAATCACAGGGCCCGAAGCGGTGTTTTTTATAGAAGCGACGCTTTGAGGTGAAATTCGGAGGGAGTCCGCCGAGGCCTGGCCGGTCTGTTCCAAAGGGTATCGCTCTCCGACTCGTAGCAGAATTTGGGGGACGAAACCCATGGTTATTGGAGAAGCGTCCGGATCGGCTTCTAGGGTGTCGCTGATTTCGATAGTGTCATCGGTCCCGAATATCGGGGGGGCGAATAATGTGAAATTGAGTACTAGGGCTCCGATCGCGCCAAAAGACAATCTAGTAAAACGCATAGTTTTGACTTCAAACCTCCAGGTGCGCCTTTAGCAAGGCCCGCGCCAACACCTGATTGACACCAAACACTCCCCTACAGTATGGTGACTTTTTTTAAGGTTTTAATGAAGGAGAACCAACCCCATGGCATCACGCACAGGTAGAACGCGTTTACAGCGAAAGACCCGAAAGGCGCGAAAGGGAAAGGCACGAAAGCGCCAGGCGCGCAACAAGGGCACAACCCCAAAGTTTTCGGTTCATCTCAACTAACTAGAAGTTCACATCAAAAAGGTAAATTCATGAGCGCAAATCATCTTCAAAGTCGTTATCTTTTCACCAGTGAATCTGTCACCGAAGGCCATCCAGATAAACTTTGCGATAAGGTTTCAGACGCAGTGCTTGATGCCTTTTTGAAACAAGATCCAAAAGCGCGAGTCGCAGTCGAAACGCTTTCGGCGACCGGATTGATAGTGGTCGCCGGCCAAGTGACGGCTTCTGGCCACCCAATTGATGTTCAGGATATTGTACGTGGCGCAATTCGTGAAATTGGTTACGACTCATCGGACAAGGGGTTCGACTATAAAACTTGCGCTGTTTTAACACAGCTCGATAAACAGTCGCCCGACATTTCGCAAGGTGTAACAGAGGGCGAGGGGCTTCATAAAGAGCAAGGAGCCGGCGACCAAGGGCTAATGTTTGGCTACGCGATTGATGAAACTCCAGAGCACATGCCACTTTCGATTGATCTTTCCCACAAACTTGCGTTGCGTTTAACCGAGACTCGCAAATCCGGTTTGCTCCCATTTTTGCGTCCCGATGGCAAAACTCAGGTGACGGTTGAATATGAAGCAGATCGTCCGAAACGCATTGATGCGATCGTAGTTTCGAGTCAGCACGCTGAGTCGGCAACTTACGAGCAGATTCGCGAAGCGATCGTCGAAGAAGTTATTAAAAAGACAGTTCCCAAAGATCTACTCGATGCGAAAACAAAATATTTTATTAATCCTACCGGTCGTTTTGTTCTCGGTGGGCCTATGGGCGACACTGGTTTGACGGGACGAAAAATTATTGTCGACACTTACGGCGGACACGGCGCCGACGGTGGTGGAGCGTTTAGTGGTAAAGATCCAACGAAGGTAGATCGCTCTGCTTGTTATATGGCGCGTTATGCAGCCAAGAACGTGGTTGCCGCTGGATTGGCCCGTCGCTGTTTAGTTCAAGTGGCTTATGCGATCGGTGTGGCTGAGCCGGTTTCATTGATGGTGCACACTTTCGGTACAGAATCTTGTGCCCGGGAAAAAATTGAGACCGCAGTACGTGAGACTTTTAATTTCAAGCCGGCCGGCATCATTAAGACGCTTCGTTTGGAGCGTCCGATTTATGCAAAAACGGCAGCCTACGGTCACTTTGGTCGTCGTGATCCTGAGTTTACTTGGGAAAACACAGATCAGGTTGATGCGTTGCGCTCACTCTGTCGCTAAAACGCGTGTACACGATTCTATTTTTGGTTCGATATCTTCCCTTTTGGGCGATACCCGCCGCGCTCATGCTTTTTGAGCTCGGCGTGTATCATTACAACCGTCGCAATCGAATCGGCCTATTCGGAAGCTTCGGTCTCTTCGCTGTCTTGGTCGTCGCGTCAATATTCTGGCTTGTTTTCGAGGGGTACTGGCGCGGTGGCCCCGCAGCAAAAAGGTTTTTAGAATACTACGGCTTTTAGGCCTGTTGTCGGCATTAAACCAGAAACTGAAGTGATCTAAGTAGGTTAGAAGGTTTTCCTGTTAAATTATTAGGATTGTAGGAGTTTTTTTCCTCTCGTTCCCCTGACAATAATCAAAATTTTTGACGTTGGTAAATTGACACGAGTTGGTTTCCTGTTAGCATCAAAAGACAGGGCGGCAATCGCCCTTTGATCTTCTAGGACGGAGGACCAAGCGAGTGGGGGATGACATTCAAAAATCAGGGGAAAGAATCCCTTTAGACCATCTTTCCGCATGCGGAATGATCGGTCGTAGCCCAGCGATTCAAAAGGTATTCGAAGACATTCAAAAAGTAGCCGACTCAGACAGTACAGTTCTTATATCTGGCGAGTCGGGCACGGGAAAAGAGTTGGTCGCACGCGCGATACACATGCTCTCATCTAGGCGCAATGCGTCGCTTGTCCCGGTTAACTGCGGAGCGATTCCGGGTGAATTGCTTGAGAGTGAACTGTTTGGCCACGTCAAAGGCGCTTTTACGGGCGCCATTTCCAATCGCCAGGGACGCTTTGAGTTGGCGCAGGGCGGCAGCATCTTTTTGGATGAAATCGGAGACATGCCATCGCTTTTGCAAGTGAAGTTGCTGCGTGTTTTGCAGGAACGCCAGTTCGAGCCAGTGGGTGGCACTAAAGCAATCGTCGCAGATGTTCGGATCATAGCAGCGACCAATCGTGATCTGGAAGAAGCGGTTAAAGAGAGAAGCTTTCGAGAAGATCTTTTTTATCGCCTAAACGTGATACCGATTCATATTCCCACGTTACGTGAACGCAAAGCGGACGTACCGGTTTTGATTGAACATTTTGCCCGTAAATTTTGTATCGAGAAAAAACGAAATATTTGTTTCGACGCTCCCGAAGTCATGGATCTGTTGTTGCGCTACGATTGGCCCGGCAATGTGCGCGAATTGGAGAACCTAGTCGAACGCCTTGTTGTTTTTTGTGATGGAACCGTGCAGCTGAAAGACCTGCCCCCTAAAGTATTTGAACGTGTTGAATTGGCCGCCAGCCGCCCTGGCGTTCAGGGTAGTTTTGGTTTTGCGACACATACTGCTCAAATGCTTGGCGCAGGAAATCTCGCGCTCGAAACCGGCGGTAGTGTGCCGCGTTTCATGTTGCCCGACGACGGGGTAGACTTGCGCGACCTCATCAATCAATTCGAAAACGATCTGCTCATGCAAGCACTCTCTCGCACTCGCGGTAATAAAAACAAGGCAAGCGAACTTCTCAAAATGAATCGCACCACCCTTGTGGAAAAACTAAAAAAGAAGAATCTGCAGTTCGAAGTGTGAGTCGGTGACCAAGCCTAGGTCATTTACCCATTACGCGTTCGGCAGTTCCTAGAGTTGATTCAGTATATTCTCGGTTTTTGCAAAAAGCGGCACCCTCTTCGGTTGAAACCCGCAATTCGTAAATAAAAGGAACCTGAGTCGAAGTTTCCATTGCCCACCATACTCGCCCGCCTGCATTGGCGGTGGTGACTAGAGCTTGATACTGAGAAAGGAGTTCCTCTTTATTGAGCGTGTAGGTAGCTCCCGTCGCACTTTCCATTAACCAAGCGTCGTTAGACATGAAGTACGCGGTTCCACAGTACCCTCCATTGCAATCAGGCATGGTCCAAAATTCCACTCGAACGGCGCCAAACACGCCGAGTCCATTTCCGGTGGAACGACCGGATCCGATCAATTGTACGCGACAGGGGTAGGCCGTGCCTCGGAGCTCTGCGGCGTGAACCAAAGCGGCCGCCAGTGAAATAAAGATTAGTCCCAAAAAAGCGAGTGCAATACGCATTAAAAACCCCCAAAGTTGTAATTTTGCGATGTACGGCTCGAAGCTAATCTGACGAGTAGAGTTCGTAAATGAATTTTAGCGTGAACTGCCACGTTCGAAGTGCGCGTGTAGCTACTGCTAGGCCAAGATTTTTAGACGAAACATGAGGTGAACTCGCCGTTGGCTCTTCGGATAAAATCGAAATTTATTTCAGAACTTTAGACAGGCGTTTTATGTTGGCTCTAAGCCTGCCCCCGGTCGGGCGTGGTCCAATTTGACTTGCGATAAAAGCTGATTTTGATTCGAAGAATAAAGCACCCCACGGACTATTGCGAATCACACGACCTAAGTGGTCTCGAACAAAGCTCATGGCTTCGTGGGAGTTTTCGTGATCGTAAACTATATCAATCGCTGGGTTTGCAATATTTATCAGAAATAAGTTCTGCTCGATCACCATGAAAGGTAGCAGTGCTTGATAGGGTTTAAAAATCTGTTCGGGAATTGGCACTTCGTGGGCAAGTAGAAGTAACAGATCGTTACGACTGAGATAGGGGTGGTTTGCAAGTTGTTGCTCAACGGCTTTTACGAAATCGTATTCCGCGCCGTGCGCAGATTGTTCGTAGTCCCAAGTAGAAGTGGCGCTTCGAAAAGTAGCGGCCATGTCGATTGCGAAATTAAAGGCTGGATGGTCCTCCAGGCGATTTTTGAAATGGTCGATCAAGTGCTGGCTTTCATGTACTAAAAGCGGTGCTTCGAACGTCGAACGATAATAAAGTTCATCGATGAATATTTCCTGAGTCAGGGGCGAGTAACTTCCCATGGCCCCAATGTTCTTCGTAAATTCCTCATGAGAAAGAGACGAGCGCCCACGGATTTTGGTCCAAATGTTCTTTTGAACGGGGCTGGTAAAGGAATTTAATTTCTGGGTCAGAGTGGACTCTACCAAAGAGTCAATAATGGCGCGCACCGCTTCGCGACGAGCGGCTGCTTGATGGGCGGAGTCCAGCCGGGGATCTACACCGGGTTCACTCGCGCGAAGAACCACGTCACAGTTAGAAAAATCGGGATTGATTAACTCAATAGCCTCACCGGTTCGAACCAGTGGGCATGCGGAAAGCGCAGTGAAAAAGAGCAAATATCGAAGAATTGACACTGTGCGTTTTTACTAAAGAAGACAATAAAAGTCAACATTAGGTAATGGTTAGAAAAAATTAACGATCGAGGGGGTTACCGCTAGTTTGTTTTTTCAGCTTTTTCGGCTTTTTCGCGGGAAGTTTCGACGCTCTTTTTTATGAAGTATTTCAGGACCTTGTTGCGATTGGCCCCACCCAGTAGGTTTTTTACGTCGTCATAGAGCGACGGATCGTTGATCAAGGCACCCACGGTACCTTCACCATTGTCGATTTTGGCCAAAATGGACTTCATGTGTTTGGCGGCAGTGGTAACGTCTTTCATCTTGGTGGGCAACCCGTCGGTAGCCCCCGAGAGGTTTTCTGTCATCTCGGTTAGATTTTTAAAAAATAAGTCAGAACGATTATCGCGGTTAAAATTTGTTAATATCGCCTCAGCATTTTTGAGCGTATTTTTTACACGATCGAGCACTTCATCGGCGTTACTGAGGTAGTCCTTCAAGTCCTTCGGATGTTCAGCTTTTAGCTCTGTGCCATCGGCGGCCGCTTTGCTGGAGAGTCCGCCGGGATTGACGACAATGTAGCGATCTCCGAGTACGCCCTGGGTTTGAATGCCGACTGTCGAATCTTCTCGAACGGCACTGGCAAATTGTTCGTTCACGCTAAACGTAACATTCACCAGATTGTGTTCGCTTTGAAATTCAATTGTTTTCACCTGGCCAACTTTTACGCCTGCGACTTTCACGGTAGCGCCTTCGACTAGACCTTCGACTTGGGGAAATTTGGCTGAAAAAGTGGTACCTTTCTCGAAAAGAGTGCGGCCGCCACCGAGTAGCATGATCGTAAAAAGTACCAATCCAACACCAAACGCTACAAATATTCCGACCTTAATTTCTAAATCAATCGAGCGTGTCATTTGATCTCCTCACCAGCCAAGAACGCCTGAACAAAAGGATCTTTGGATCGTTTTACGTTTTCTGTTGTGTCGAGGGTGTGAATCTTTCCGTTGTACATGATTGCGATACGGTCGGCGACTTCGAAAGCCGACGGAATATCATGAGTGACGAATACCGCGGTGTTGCCCTCGCGTTTTTGAATGCGTTTCATCAGATCGAGCAACCGCTGCGTATTGAACGGGTCGAGCCCGGCAGTCGGTTCGTCGTACAAAATGACCTTGGGCTTCATGATAATCGCGCGCGCGGCGCCAACTCGTTTTTGCATGCCACCGGAAAGTGAAGCGGGTAAGAGTTTTTCGCTGCCTTTAAGACCGATTAGTTCGAGCATCTCTTTTATTCGCGCGTCGATTTGTTCGGGGGATAGCTTGGTGTGTTCCATAAGAGGATAAGCGAGGTTTTCATAGACGGTCATCGAATCGAACAGCGCACCATTTTGAAAAATGTAGGAAATTTTTTTTCGGATCTGAACCAGCTCGTCTTCGGTGAGTTTTGTAATGTCGACGCCTTCGAATAGAATTTCACCTGAATCGGGCTTTTCGAGTCCAATCATGGTGCGAAGCACCACGCTTTTTCCGGTGCCGCTGCCTCCGAAAAATGCCAGAATTTCACCCTCGATCAGATCAAACGATAGACCTTGGTGTACCTTTTTTGAGCCGAAGCTCTTCACGATATTGCGTAGCGAGAGCACGGGTTTTCCGATCGCGGGTGCGACAGACGCAGGTCGGCTTACTTCGCGGTTTAGTTCAGCATCAGTAACACTCATGTATTTTTCTCTATTCTGTATCTATTTCGGCGAAGGTACGAACAGAATAAAGGCCTTTGTGAGGAAAAAATCGGAAACCATGATAAAAACGCTCGTTGTGACCACGACCCAAGTGGTGGAGTCGCCCACACCACGGGTGCCACCCAGCGTGCGCATGCCGCGGTAACACGCGGTAAGTGCTATGAAAATCGCGAAAACAAAGGGTTTAAAAAGGCTCATGACGAAGTCGCTTAGAGTAAGAGCCTCGACCGCTTTGGTGAAAAAGAACTCAGGTGTTTGCCCCAATTCTTTGACGGTGACGAGCATGCCACCGAAAAGACCAATAAAATCAGCCATAACGGTGAGTAATGGCAGCGTAATCATGGTGGCTAACAACCGAGGTAGCACGATTTTCTTAATGGGGTTGGTCCCAAGTGCGCGAATTGCATCGATTTGTTGGGTGACATTCATGGAGCCGACTTCCGCGGTGATACCCGAACCAATTCGGGCTGCCACTAGAAGGCTGGTGAACACCGGGCCCATTTCACGTACGAAGGCCAGCGCCATGACTTTGGGTACGTATAGTTTGCCGCCGAATTTTTCGAGACCATAACCGAACTGGAGAGCCATGACGGAACCAGTCGCAAGGGCGGTAATGGTTACAAGGGAAAAAGATTTCACACCGATGAGGAACATTTGTTCCAGCGTGAGGCGAATGTAAAAAGGCGGACGGAACAGTTCCTTGAGACAGTCAAAACCGAGCGCCGTTACGCCACCCGCGAATTGAAGGCCACCTACGAACTGAGCGCCGATGTTTCGGAAAAAGTCTTTACTCAACATGGAAACCCTTCAGAAAGTCATTGAAGACATTCAATTCACGATGAAAATTTTCGCGGGGGGACACGTACATTACGTCGTAGGTACAGCGGTCTTTTCGCATTACCACGGTGCGAATGCGCACAGTTTTGTGATCTATTGTTTCGGCATCCACCGTAGATTCTAAAGCGGAAATTCCGCTGATCGAGTATTCCCGAGTTTCAATCGAGCTTTGCTTCTTAAGGCCCATCATAAGGGCTCGGGAGAGTTCCTTTAGCGAAGATTTCTCGTTGCCTCGGCATATACTATTAAGAGAAATGATCGAGCCGGTCGACGGGTTCTCGTAAGCAACGTCGCTTGAGTCGGGCGTGCTACGAGATTCTATAGTTCGCCATTTACTGCGCTGGAGCTTGTCGAGCCGCAGGACACTGTAGTCGCGACTTTTTGTGTCGACCGATTGGTCACCACCGAAGG
>DGKJ01000008.1:39865-52042 GCA_002387735.1 Bacteriovoracaceae bacterium UBA4573
CCGAAGATTAAACCGCACCCCGAGAGAGTGGCGCTGAGAGCTATCAATAATACCGCAAGTGAAATACGAGTGATGTTCATGGGTCTTTCTGGGTCAAACCGTTGTTAAGCTTTAAGTTTAGGAGGCGGCGGCGGTGGCGTCAATCTGAAGTACTGTGCCATTAATGCCGATGCTTAGATGGCTCCCGTCAAAACAATGACTGAAGTTTCGTCGGAATCGTGTCGTTTTTTCAGGTAAAAAAAGAACCGGGCGGCAAAAAAAGCAATGATTTCGACAGGCAGATTTTGGCACGGTATCTGCTTACCTAGTAGGCAGCGATCAAGGATGTGATCGCGGAAAATCCCACTGCTCATGGAGAGAGCAAAATCGTGGTTCAATCAGAAATCAAAAATCCAACCACTGAAAAAGCTATGAAATCCGGGCTGTTGACCGCCCTAGTGGTGTTGGTTTTGACAACCGCTTCGGCGGCTTCTATGCCGGCGTTAGCTGGTTCCTTGGAGTTCAAGTCTTTTCAGACCCACTCTCATTTAACAATTCCTGCCGCCTACGCTCGGAAGTACTCGGTAGAACTCGTCGGTGATGGAAAAACCAACATGCTTCGCTTAACCGCGAGCGGCGAAAATACTATTGGGGCGTTGGAGTCACCTTCTTTTTCGGATCAACGCACCAATGCAGTGATCGTGCGCAATGGCGTCATTGAAATCGTTCTTACTGCTGACGCTGTGACCAGGGGTGTGGAATATTTTGACTATCGGACTAAAAATTCCGGCGACGTATCAATAGATTACTGGTTCAAAAACGCGGAACCGACCGTTCAGAATTCGCGGCAGACGCCCAACAAAAGTGGCGCGACGGCGAGTAAGAAAAGTAATCAAGCGAACTTAGCACGAAAAAAAATAACATCTAAGAAAAGTATTCACACTGGGGTTTGTTCGGAACGGCTTGATCTTACCAAAGATGGCTATACGTACTGGAATATTTACCATGTTTCCTTTCCTTATAGTCGCTACTTTAATTTAGACACAGCGGATGCGGCTTACGAGTACCCGTTTTCGGAACAAGACCAGAAGGCTACAAAAAAGCACAACGCTCGCGAACTTGCGCACTACCGGTTAGCTCTGAAACTTAATAAAGAATCAAAGCTGGCTCTGTTATTGCGTACAATCGCATTTTTTGAAGAAAATTTTCCGAAGAGTGAACTGAAAAAGGAACTCGATTTTTTGCGGGCAGCTACGTTCGTACGTTTAGCGAAAATGCTGCACTCCGAACGATACTTTGACCAAGCTCTGGATCAGTATCGCCGTATTTATTTTGAAGCGCCAACCGATGAGCGTGGACGCCGGGCCTTGGCCTATCTCGTGCAAATGCACATGGAAGCGAAAAACTATATACAAGCATTGGAGTACGCCTTGGTTGGTGCCGAACCGGCGAACGCCCAGAATGCGCTTAGTGGTGAGGCGAATAAAGATTTAACCCCTTGGGTTTATCGCCTAGCCGCCGCAGAAACGCTATTCTTAGTCGGAGAATATGATCGAGCGGAACGTTCCTATCAATTGATAGTCGATGCAAACACCGCTGTCTCGCCAGAGGCGCTTTTTCGCTTGGGCGAGGTCTACTCGGCTCGAAACTTTTGGGAGCGAGCAGTTCTGTCTTTTGAAAAAGCGCAGACGCGGTATCCGAAGTTAGTGAATAAATACCCATCGGCGATGTTTAATTTGGCCGAAGCTTATTTTAGAATTGGAAAGACCGACCTTGCTCAAAAGAATTTCAAGGAATATATCGCCAAGTTTCCACAGGACTCGTCAGTCTGGGCGGCTAATCTAAGAATCGCGGAAATCGAACACATTCATTTAAAGTCCGGTGATGTGACCGGTGGAAAGAAAGTAAAAGCTCTGTATGACCATGTGGTGAACAATTATCCGTACACCCCTGGTGCGGAACTCGCCCAATTGCGACTGTCGGAGTGTTCGCCGGTATTTTCGAAAAACGACCCACGCCGTGAATTTTATTTGGGAATATTCAAAGCAGAAGATCTGAAGGTCTATCATCACGACTTGGTGAATTTATCTGAAGTGGAACACTGGTTTAATTTAGCTAAAGCCCGCTTCGGATTAGCGGCAGCCGAATTCGATCTCGCGTTATCAAAGGCGGATCTTTACCGTACCCGTTTTAAGTCGATTCCACTCGGAGCCTCATTCGCTAAGGTTTATCACGAAAACGTAGTAGCATCCGCCGACTACTTTGCTCGTGAAAAACAGTTTGAAAAACTTCTAGAGATTGATGCGCACTTTGGTGACTTGGTAACCGAACCTAAGCCCATAAGTTACCTTTTACCGCTTCTCAAAGCTAATTTTGAGGCCGGTAGGCTAGATGTAGCCCAACGCGCGATCCAAGGTCTTGCAAGTCGGGTACGGGAAATGAACGCTAAAGAACGCGACGGCTATTACGCTATAGCGGCTCGCCACGAATGGCTATTGAGTCACGACATCGAAAAAACAGGTGAGTATCTCAATAAAATTTCAGACTCCGGAGAATTTGGCCCGCTCAAGTTACGCATGTTGGCCGAAGTATCGCTAGCCGCGGAACGCTACGCCGATGTTATTGCCACCGTGGGTCGACTTGAACAACCAAGTTTTCGCTCGAAAATGTCGGTCGGCGACCAGATGGAAGCTGAGATGTTCCGACTTGAAGCACTTGCCAAACAAAGCGAATACCAACGGGTGGCTAAGAACGCCAACGATTTTGAATTGCGGTTTGGCGTGTATGACGAGTACGCAAATTATTTAGTGCGAGCGCGCGATTTACGTGCCGCCGCCCTTTACGAATTGAAAGACTATGCGGCCGCGATCCGAGCTTTTTCAGAGATACTGGCTCGGGCAGATAAACATCCGCGCCGCGCAGAATTCGAGTTCAAGCGAGCCAGGAGTCTGGCAAGCGTTGGGCGCGAAGACGAAGCCAAAGAAGGCTTTCAAAAAATCGCAAAGGGCCCCGAAGACTTCGGGATCTGGCGCAAATCCGCTCAAACCGAATTAGAACAGCTTCAATGGGAAAACGACATTAAAAACCAAACGAAAGACAGGAGGTCTTTACAATGATCGACATTCAAACTCAGGACTCGAGGATGAAAGATATAACTCGCTTGGCCGAGACTGCGTCGCAGTCAAAAGCCTGCGTACTGGTGCAGGGTGAAACCGGTACTGGTAAAGGAAGCATTGCGAAGTTCATTCATGAACGCTCTCCTCGCAATGGAGCTAGCTTCGTGACGCTCAACTGCGCGCAGCAGCCAGAAATGCTACTTGAAACTGAAATTTTTGGTTTCGAAAAAGGTGCGTTTGCCGGAACTGTTAGCGAGAAACGTGGAAAGTTTGAACAAGCGACCGGTGGCACGCTTGTACTCGACGACGTTTCAGAGTTAACGCCGAAATTGCAAGCGAAGGTGTTGAAGGTTCTTGAAAATAACGCAGTAGAACGGATCGGCTCAAGAGCTGGGGTACCAGTTGATGTTCGAATCATCGCGATTTCGAATAAAAATCTGGCAGACCTAGTGGCCCAGGGGAAATTTTCAGAGGCACTCTATTATAAACTCAATGGAATCTTGCTCATGGTTCCTCCTCTGCGCGAACGAATGGCTGACATTAAAGCGATCGTATCCCAGTTGATGGGACGAATTGCAACACGCTCGGGCCGTCGCGTTGCGGGAATTACTGAAGAAGCAGTTCAGAAGCTTGCGACTCACGGCTTTCCTGGCAATTTGCGGGAACTCGAGGGCGTACTCGAAAAAGCCATGATGAGTGCCCAAGATGGTGTGGTGCGCGGTTCCGATATTTTCGTGGGCCAGGCGTCGGTTACCTCACATCAAGGTTCGGGCGCACACTCCCTTGATTGGGAAGCAGAGGCTCAATGGGCTCCCGGTCGTACGCTTGATCAGATTGAACGCGCGGTGATCTTGAAGTCTCTTGCGTTTCACAATGGCAATCGTACCCATACGGCGCGCGAACTTGGCATTAGTATTCGTACGCTCCGCAATAAGCTCAACGAATACCGAAAAGCGGGAATTAGCGTTTAACCACTTGAAATAACGTCGGTAAAATTAGGCTCATGAACTTCGGTTCATGGGCCTTTTTTTTTATAGTACAATAGACAGTGAATTAGGGTTTCGTTGATTTTCGTGCGGGGGATAAATGTTGGTACTGTTTTCATTTTTTTTTGCAACCCAAGCCGTAGCGGGTGACCTTTTCGGCGACCCAGGAATTCAAGTCTTTCCAGGGGATATTCCCACTGTGCTGAGTCGGCAGTACGATGATTTAGATTCCTTTGAAAACGAATATACAGTTTGTGAAGATGCAAAAAAAAATGTCGCAAAGATAACTGAAATTGGTGAAGCAAAGGCGAAGAAACATCGTAAGAACAGATATAAAAAAGAATACGCGGTTTTTAAGAAGCTCAACGAAAATAGTGGTGCGATTCAAGACGCTTTAAAAGACTTTTCGCGCGAATACAGCGCAGTACTAGAGCCCCTTGAAGAGGAGTTTCGCGAACAAGCAAAAAGCGGCTGTCTAGAGGACCCGACAAAGTTTAACCCCAGACACGCCCAAGCGCTGTTCACCACCGCCTGTGGAAAAGAGCGGGAACAACTGAACAACGAAATTAATGAACGTGTCGGCATATGGATTAACGACGGAGCAGGCAAACGTCTAAGAAAACGCCTCGAAAAAGCCGGTGTGAAGTTTAAGAGGAAAATAGACATTAACGGCCAGCTCGCTCGCGCCCCAAGTTCGGCTGATCACTATCAGAGCGACGTTTACAATTGGTATTTTGAGATTTCGGACCCAGAGAACCTGGCGATTGCGGTGGTACTGCCCACCGGTGGTGCGAAGGCCAATTTAAGTTCGGTTTATTTTGGATTAAATGTAGACGGAGTTGGTTCGGTACAACAAGTAACCGCAACATGGCTTGGCCTGGACCCAACCTCTAAAAACATGCCAGTAACGCCCATCGTGGGATCGGCAGCCCGTATGCTTCACGACAAAATCGCTAGTGTCAGCGAAGAAAGTTATATCGAAGCTCGGGAGTTAGATTTTCGCCGGTCTGTTTTTCAGGTTGCCATGGGTTACCTCGTGGATCCTGAAGTACAGGACGCGTGCGCTGCCGTTAAAGGCCTTCAGGCCAACGCTTCACACGGTCAAGCCGAAACGAGAGTTGCTACCATTGTGGCCGACGATCCCCTCCCGAGGGAAGCCCCTACGTCGCCGTCTGATGCCGATGCGTCTGTTAGGTCCTTGTTCGACGACAGTGAATCTCAGCGGGCGCTGTAGGAGATTCCTTTAAACTCTGAACGTTGATTTGATCTATTGAATCGGTTAGACGTGCCGGATGTTTGGACGGCTGTTGATCACTTTTCTAATTTCTTTATTGTGCACGGGCTGTCCCGCGTTCGATGAATACGCACCATTTGCACCGGGCGGTAGCTACACCATGGTTGCTAGTCCAAAGGTCGAGCTTAAGGCCATTTTTTTCGACGGTGGAATTCGATTGGCACCAGGGTTTGAATATAAACCACATTGGAATGAGTCCGAGGGACCTTCACAGCACCCCGAAATTACCTTGAATTATAGAAGCCCCGAGTTTGAACTCGAATTCGGAGGAGAAACCGTAATTCTTAGCGATGACACTACGAACCCTGGGCGGCAGGCCCAAACCCTGATTCGGCATTCTGAAGCCGTGGTAGACGAGGGTTGTGTAGAACGTTCAGCCGAGCTTCTCACGCTGGAAATCACCGATCGTGAAGGAGACGAGCTAAGGTTAGTCACCGAAATCTACCGTACCTTTAGCTTCGCCCGTGTTCAAACCGGAGAGACGACTTGCAGTTCCTGGCTTCGAGAGTGGAGCGATGCGCTGTTTGCCGTTAGTCCAGTGAGCTTGATTGAAGACTGGCTGGAACGAGTGTTTGTGGCTTCCACTATTTTGAGGCGCGAAGAGGCAGCACGCTTGATTATCTTGCAGTTGAAATTCACCGAAATCGGCACCCGGGCGGCGTCGGCGCTTTGACACTCAAAAATTTGGCACCGGAAGAGTTCGTCTGATACAAAGTCTTCCTCCTCCCGCTCGCTCGAGTGGAACTTTTTACCCGAAATACGAGAATTATCATGAATTCTGGAAGTGATTTCCCAGTGTTTCGGTGTTTTAGAATGTCGCTTAGAAGGTGGCCTGACGTTTGCTTTATCTTCTCTTCGGAGGATTGTGTCAGGTGGCAGACTATTTATTCGACTCGACGATCGGCGGTTTGCAGGCTGCGCTTAATATGCGTTTGGCTAATCAAACGGTCATAGCATCTAATATCGCGAACGCGGATACTCCGAACTATAAGTCTCAGAAAATGGAATTCGAAGACGCGCTACGTAACGCGCTCGAAATTTCCGGTCGTCTTCAGATGGAGGCGAGTTCACCGGAGCACTTTTCTAAAATGGACCCCGGTCGCATCGAACCGTTTATTTATGACAATCCAAATGGCGTGGTGAATCTAGACGGCAACTCCGTGGACCGCAACGCCGAACAAGTGGCAATGGCGGAAAACCAAATTCAATATGACACAGCGACCGAGGCGCTACGGCGAAAAATCGGATTGCTGAAATACGCTATTAATGAAGGTGGAGGCAGATAATGGACTTTTTTAGCAGCATGCGCATAAGCGCTTCAGGGATGAATGCCCAGCAAACGCGAATGAATACCATTTCCAGCAATATCGCTAATGCTGAGACCACTGAAACAGAGGCCGGGGGACCATATCGTAGAAAAGACCCGGTATTTACTGCGGTGGCCGATCGCGAAAACTTTGGTGAAATTCTGGCAGGAAAACTAGACGAACACGCGCAAGGGGTAATTGTTACGGAGGTCCACGAAGACGAAAAGCCTGCCCGTTTGGTTTATAATCCGAAACACCCTCAGGCGAACGCTGACGGCTACGTAGCGATGCCCAATGTGAATCCAGTTGAGGAGATGGCCAACATGATAGCGGCGACTCGCAGCTATGAAGCCAATGCGACGGCGCTGAATGCGGCAAAGAGTATGGCGATCAAAGCGTTGGATATTGGAAAGTAGAGTGAACTCAATTTTTAAGGGGACTCAAATATGTCGATGACAATTGAACGAATTGGCCAGTTTGTAAAAAATGGCGACGTAGAGTCCATCATGGATCAAGGGCGCAATATCGAGCGCCCTACGAACCCTAGCATTGGTGCGGAGGCGCCAACACCCGGGGCACACAGCTTTAGCGAAATGCTGCATAAAAGCTTTGAAAAGGTAAACGAGATTCAAAATCAAGCGGACACCGCGGTAAAAGAAATGGTCGCGGGACGCAATAAAAATATCCATGAAACGATGTTGCTCATGGAAAAAGCCGACATGAGTTTCCGAATGTTAATGCAGGTTCGAAATAAAGTACTTGAGGCGTATCGCGAAGTAATGCGTATGCAGGTTTAATTTAGGTTTTTAAGAAAGGGTGACGCGTGTTTGAGTTCGCAAAAAAGGTTTCTACCCAATTAAAGGACTTTTTCAAAACGCTCTCGGGCGGGCGAAAAGTCGGACTAATCACAACAGCGATCGCGGTGGGTACCGCCCTCGTAGCGCTACTGTATTGGACGGGTGATAAAAGTTACCAGGTTTTGCAAACTAATCTTGCTACTGAAGATGCGACAGCTACCATGCGTATTCTTCGGGAAAAGAAAATTCCATTTAAAGTAGAAGACGATGGCAAAACAATTAAAATTCCCCCAGAGGCAGTCTATGACCTGCGATTAGAACTAGCCAGCATGGGTTTACCGCAAACAGGCGTAGTGGGTTATGAGGTATTCGATAAACAAAATTTCGGGACCACGAGTTTTGTACAGCGAGTAAACCAAAAGCGCGCGCTCGAAGGCGAGCTCATGCGCACCATCAATAATTTAAAAGGTGTTAAGCGTACCCGGGTGCATCTAGCGATCCCGAATAAGTCAACTTTTAGTGAAGACCAAAAAGCCCCAAAAGCGAGCGTCGTTCTAGATATTGAGCCAGGAATTCAAGTAACAGACAAACAGATTTCCGGAATTTCGCATATGATCGCGAATGCGGTCGAAGGCATGGAAATTGGTGACGTCACGATCGTTGATGCTAATGGGAAAATGCTTTCGAAAAATACCAATGACCCGATTGCTCGCCAAACTGCAACGTTATTGGAGTTTCAGCAGAAACAAGAGTCTGAGTATGAAAATCGCATCGTCGACATTCTTACACGGGTAGTTGGTGAAGGTCGCGTTATCGCGAAAGTCGCGCTCGATATGGATTTTACGCAACAATCCGAAATGCAGACTCAGTACGATGCGGAAGGTGCCGCAGTTAAATCTCAGCAAAAAGAAAATCATGTAATGGACGGATCGCGCCCGGTACCAATGGGGGCGCCAGGTGCCGCAGCCAATACGCCGGGGGTTGCTCCTCCGACCACACCAGAGGTGCGTAGTAATACCCAAAAAGTTTTCGAAACCACGAACTTTGCAGTGCCTGAAAAAGTGGTGAGGTCCTCTAAACCAGTGGGTTCGGTGAAGAAAATGTCCGTGGCAGTGTTGCTGGATGGGCAATACATAAAAGACCCAGAAAAAGGCGCAGAAGCCCCAGCACAGTTCCAAAAGTGGAGCGACGAAAAACTGGCAGAGTTTAAGACGATTGTCGCGTCTAGCGTGGGACTCGATCCGAAACGCGGCGATATTATTGAAATAAAAAATATGGAGTTCCGACGTCAAGATCTTGAAGACGCCGACGCACAGATCGCAGCCTACGAACGGCGTAAGATGTTGGGTAACGTCGTTCAGTTCGCCGTTATCGGCCTGATCATTGCGATGTTCTTTGTTTTCGTGGTTCGTCCTTTTGTGAAGTGGCTTACCGATAATACGGTTGAAAACATGGAAAGTTTTCTACCCAAAACTATTGAAGAGCTAGAAAAAATGCAGGACGAGGACGAAGAAATCCATGAAGTAGAAGAGGCGATTCCAGTAATCGTGGATAAAGTAGATCCAGAAAAAGTTGAAGGCGAAATGATTAAGGAAAAAGTTGTTACCTTGATCGAAGGCAATCCACATAAGGCTGCGATGATATTGCATGAATGGGTACATGCTCCTTCGAAGACGGCCGCTGCGGCAAATGAAGCGTCAGCCGCCGGTGGCAAGGGTGCAAAGAAACCAGCGTAGTAAGTAAGTGAACGGGACAGTGGACTAAGGAGAGGTCATGGCCGAAACTACAGAAAAAGTCAGTCAGGGATACGATGACATGCCGGGGCTCGATAAAGTTGCCCTGCTTTTAAATATTCTCGGTACCCAAGTCACCGCACAGATTTTTAAGAAAATGAAAGATAACGATATCAAACGCATCGTAGCGTCGATGGGTTCGTTGCAAAAGGCACCTATTAACGTAGTTCGTCAGGTGTTAGAAGACTTCTACGCGCAGATTTCCGAGGAAGAGGAAATTATATTCGGTCAGGGTTCCGGACGAGATTTCATCTTGGCGACCTTGGGCGAGGAACGCGCGCGAACGGTATTAGGTCAGTTGTCAGTGATCGAAGGGTCGCGTACTCTTGAAGCTCTTGAGTTAGTCGACGCGCGTACGCTTTCAAACTTTCTTATCAACGAGCACCCTCAAACTATTGCACTAATCTTGGCGCACTTGGATTCCAATAAGAAAACCGACGTCTTGAAGCGTTTACCGGAAGCCATTCAGACCGAGGTCGTGCTGCGAATCGCAAACCTCGACTTTATTAGCCCGACGCTCATTGCGCAGGTGGACGAGGTACTAAAACAAGAACTTGCAACACTGGGATCGATCGATACCCAACAACTGGGTGGCGTACAACCAATTGCCGATATGCTCAACGTCATGGACAAAACCACCGAACAAAACATTATGGCTCGAGTGGAAGAAAAAGATCCACAGTTGGCCGAAGAGATACGCAAACTCATGTTTGTGTTCGAAGATATTGTTTATATCGACGACCGCGGTATGCAGCAGTTGCTTAAAGAGGTACCGAACGACAAACTGGTGGTTGCGCTGAAAACTGCGCCCGATGAGATTAAAGACAAAATATTTAGAAACATGTCAAAACGCGCCGGTCAGTTGTTGAAAGACGATCTGGAGGCCATGGGGCCCGTGCGTTTGAGTGACGTGGAAACTGCCCAACAAGAAATCGTAAATGTCGCGAAACGTCTAGAAGCCGAAGGTAAGATCATGATTAGCCGTGGTGGCGAAGCCGACGCGTTAGTGTGATCGAAATTAGACAAGGAGTCTAAATGCCCGGAAAATTAGATTTTAAGATCATCACGTCGGACGAGGTCGGTGATAATGCGGCCCACGAAGGGCATAATATTGTGACGATCGAACTACCGAAAGAGCAAACCATTCATGAGTTTGATCCCAGTCATCTGAGAGATGATCGCAATCTTACGTATTCGGAACATAAAAAAAATTTTCGGGAATTGGACGATCAAAAAAATCTTCGTTTTAGTCTCAATCGACTCACTCGTGGTCCGTTGTCAGTCGAAAAAGAAGAAGAAGCCCGCATCGAAAAAGAGGTTCAGCGACGAACGAAAATAGAAATCGAACGGTTAAAAAAAGCTGAACTAGAGAGTTCCCAAAAAGCCGGCTTTGAAAAAGGACGTCTTGAAGCAAAAGCGCAAGTGATGGAAGACGCTCAACCAATGCTCCAGCAATTCGATCGACTCATTCGAAGTTTAGAGGGGGCTAAGGAAGAAATATATAAAGCAAACGAGGACTTTCTAATGCGCATGACGTTTCGGTTGGCGCGCATGGTTATATTGCGCGAGATCAAAGAAGACCATGACTATACTCGGCGGCTGGTGACCCAAATTCTGGAACGTCTCGGAACTAAAGAGAATATTAAAATATTTGTGGGGCCGGAGGTATTTTCTGCCGCTGAGCAACTTAAGGCTGATCTTGCGCAAACTTTAGGACAACTAAAGAATATATCAGTGGAGCTAGATGCAGAATTTGTAAATCGGGGTTGCAGAGTAGAAACAGATTTTGGCGAGATCGACGCTAAAATCGAGGTACAAATACAAAATATCGCGAAAACTTTGGGGGCCTCAGAAGTGACATGACGTCAACGCCTTACAAGATCGATGAAAAGACGTATAACGATCGACTAGCGAAGCTGATACTTTATCGCGAGCGCGGTAAACTCAGTAAGAGCGTTGGTTTGACCTTCGAGGGTTACCTTCCCGGGGCATCTATTGGTAGCATAGTAAAAATTATTCCTGGAACCACTCATCATTCTGAAGATCAAGTTCACTCAATAAGTGCAGAGGTCATTGGTTTTAAGGAAAAAAGAGTGGTCCTAATGCCGCTCGATGACGCTTCTGGCTTGAGTAACAGTAGTAAGATCGTACTCTTAGAACGGGAAGCCACCGTAAAAGTTGGCGACTTTCTATTGGGACGAGTGCTCGATGGTAAAGGTGACCCAATCGACGACCGCGGACCGCTTGGCGAAGGAATCAAGGGAGTCGAGCAGCGCGGAATCTACGGGAACCCGGTAAATCCACTTAAGCGTTCACGTATAACCCAGCCATTAGATTTAGGTGTTCGCGCTATCAACGGGTTGATTACTTGCGGCAAAGGGCAGCGCATGGGAATTATGGCGGGCTCCGGCGTTGGAAAAAGCGTACTGCTTGGCATGATGGCTCGGCAGACTAAGGCCGATGTTAACGTTATTGCGTTGATCGGAGAACGGGGTCGCGAAGTTCGGGAATTTTTAGAGCGCGACCTCGGTGAAGAAGGACTAAAGCGCTCGGTAGTAGTGGTTGCTACCGGTGAGAAATCCCCGCTGCTACGAATGCGTGGTGCATTTTTGGCCACCACTATCGCAGAGTATTTCTGCAACCGTGGGGCCGACGTACTTTTGTTAATGGACTCCGTGACACGATTCGCAATGGCGCAACGGGAAATTGGTCTCAGCACTGGCGAACCGCCAGCAAGCAAGGGTTACACACCGTCTGTGTTTTCAACCTTACCGAAGCTATTGGAGCGAGCGGGAACGCGCGAGGGCCGCGGAAGTATCACCGGGCTCTACACTGTGTTGGTTGAGGGCGACGACATGGACGAACCGATAGCAGATGCCACGCGCTCGATTCTCGATGGTCACAT
>DGKJ01000096.1 GCA_002387735.1 Bacteriovoracaceae bacterium UBA4573
GAACTCTGGCGCCAGAGTGTTAGGCCCATGGAAGTTGCGCCAAACTGGTATATCCGAGCCCCTTGGCACCCGCCATTGTCTCAATTAAATCTCGGGCGACCGTTGAATGAATTGATCGTCGAGCCAGGAATGGCTTTCGGTACTGGCTCTCACGAAACTACTCAGTCCTGCCTCACTCTTCTTAGTCGCGTGTTAGACGGAGGTCTAGTTTCCAAAATGCACGCACTAGATTTCGGGTGTGGTTCCGGAATTCTGGCAATCGCCCTTAAACGATTAGGAATTGAGCACGTCACCGCAATCGACATTGACCCGCTCGCCATCGATGCGACCCACGCCAATGCAGCCCTCAACGGTGTCTCGGTGACCGCCACCACGAGTAGCCCCGATGCCTCGCCCGCGCAATACGACGGAATCGTTGCCAACATCCTCAGAAACACTCTTTTGCAGTTCGCGCCAAACTTTCGCGCTTGGCTCAAACCGAAAGGTTTTTTGGTTTTATCTGGCCTACTGGTCGAACAGGCCGACGATATTCAGCGCGCTTACGAGGAGCTTGGCTTTAAGATCGAACAATCACTGCGCGCCGGCGAATGGATATCGATCATCGCTCGGGCGCCTTAGAGGGACCGCCTTCGGGCGCCGTCGCCACGGCAAACTTACTGGCCCCAGCCTTTTTACCAGCATCCATTATTTCGACAACAGTTCCGAGTACCGCTCGTCGATCGCCTTCGAGTACAATCGTTTTATCTTTAGAACGGCTGAGCGCCAAACGCAGCGCATCTTCGATGTGAGTTCGGGCCACCGATGCGCCGTTGACCATGATCTGCTCCTGTCCTGTAACTGTAACTATGACCCCACCTGGTTCCGCCGCTTCTGATGCTTGTTTGCTCTGTGGCAATTGCACGTTCACACCCATCTGCGTGAGAACGCTACTCGTCACCATGAAAATAATCAGCAGTACAAGAAACACGTCGGTGAGCGGAGTGATGTTAATTTCAGCAACAATACCGTCGCTTGAACCGGTTCCGTCGAGATCCGAACCACCTTGGCTGCTGCTTGGGGTGAATGCCATAATTGTAATCTCTAAACAGAACGGGAAGTAACGTTCTCAGTGAGCTCTTCCGTAAGGAGTTTCAATTGAAACTGAAGTTTGCCAATCCGTACCTGAAACATATTGTAAAAAAATAATGCGATTACAGCGACAAATATTCCAGCTGCCGTAGCAACAAGGGCTTCAGAAATTCCTGCTGCCACCACTGCGAAACCACCGGTTCCACTTTCTGCCATCGCCTGAAACGATTTGATAATACCCACGACCGTTCCGAACAATCCGATAAACGGCGAAGCTGAGCCAATGGTGCCCAGAATCCACAGAAAGCGTCGCAGTTCCTGAGCCCGTTCCAAACGCTTGCGCTCTGCCCGCGCGACCAGGTCTCTAGCCGGTACTTTATCTGATAAAAACTCACGTGCGACCTGCGCGATATCTAAGTCGCGGGTCTGGCAGAGTTTTTGCGCCGCTTCCCGATCGCCCTTTAGCCAGGCATTGGTAAACGACAATAAAAACTCCCGATTCTGTTCACTCCAACGCCGCAATGCCAACGCGCGCTCGACCACGATCGCCCAAACTACGACCGAGCAAATTAGCAGCGGCACCATGACCCAACCACCGGTTTTAATGAGTTCGAAAATCGACATATTTTACCTCAACTGTGCTTGAAAAAGCTAGGAAACCAAACTTACTCTGTCAATCATGGGGAACCAAGCACGATTCTTTATTTTCAGTCTTTTTACACTCTTATGCGGAACACTCAGCTACGCTGCCCCGCCGGCGGCCTGGAGCTGGATCGAGGTTCGTCTTGGCAAGGACTCTCTCCGAGCAACGATTCAAAACCCGGAGGCCTTTAAACCCGACTGGCGCCTGACTCACTGGAATAAGGCCAGAGTGTTCGACGAACGCCTTCATTCCAATATGGTGAATAAAACCTTGAGCCTCCTTCAGAACTTGAAGCCAACCCTACGCAAAAGCCCGCCTGCGGAGCTCCTAAAAAAAACCTCGTTTGCCACTATTAAAACCAATCGTGGCAACGTGGAATTCTTTCAAAACGGGTCCGAAACTATCGCCCGCCTTGGTGACCAATGGGCCAATGTGCGAACACCGTTGATTGAGTGGTTTAAAGAGCGCCCCTTAGCGCTTTGGCGGGCTCATAATTTCGTAACTTTTCACTTCGATGACTTACTCGCGGTCTCTACCTCGGGGCCGCGTTGTGCCAAGGTTCATCTACAGCGGGAACAAAAGGGAGACACAGAACTCTGGATCGACATATTGAGCAAGAGCCCCTCTTTCGAAGCCTCTCGGTCACTTTTAAAAATCGTAGAGATGCGCTTCTTGAACCGTTTCGAAGGTAGAAGTCAACGGCCCGAGATTCTTCAAAAGCAAAAACCAATCTGCAGACTTCAATTCGAATTAGCTAATCGAAAGGAAACCCTCGACGTCTATAGCGACGCTAGCGGCGGTTTATGGGTTCGCAACACGAATCTTCCAAACGTTCAGTTTGAAGTGAAAAAGGAATTAGTAACCAAAGTAGATTCCCTTAAAGCAGTCCCAGCAACGCAATAAGTGCAGGCCCGTTAAGAGCGAGGGTCTCCCAAATATTGATGCCTTCGAACCTTCCCTCTTTCAGGTCCACCGAGGCGGTAAGGCGCACCATGCGATTGGCCGCCCCAACCATAAAACTTAGTTTTTGTTTTTTAAAATCAATGTTGATCGCGCTCAGATCCAGGCGCTGCATCGAGAACCCGGGGATTCGTAATATTGGAGGCATGCGAATCACTACTCCAATACCCGAAATATGATGGAAGCGAATTCGAAAAGCTTCATTCCTAAAGGTCATGGCCACTTCACGGTCGACTTCAACCCTAACAATTTCGCCCTTTTTCGATTTTTTCTTGTTCTTGGAGGCAACCGGAAATTTAATCGCTCTCAGCAAATGCAATTTCATTTCTATGCCGTTATCTTTACGATCGATATCGACTGATTCGAGTTCGTCAGCGAGTGGTCCCAAAAACGCGTCGATAAACGGAATCGAATTTCCGAGCACGTCCGTGACGTCCTCGGCGGGCACCACAACTGCACCGTCGAGCTGCTGATAATTGCCAGCTCGCGTTTGAATGCCCTGCCAGGCTTGCTCTTCCGAATCGATATCTACAACAATGGATTCGTCGCCTTCAGCTTGTGCCAAACTCGATGTCGCCGTTGCCAAACAAAACAATCCGCATAACACGACAATCTTCGGAAATCTCATCTTAGAAAAACCCATTGCATCACACCTACTGATTTCGTATTCCCTCGATGGGTGTCAACAGGCCCGCTCGCCGAGCGGGAACTCGAGCTGCCACCATCACAATGATAAGTGCACAAAAACATACGAGCATAATTCCAAGGGGTTGTAAAACCACTGGAACCGTTCGGTCGAAGAAGTACTCCGGCAGCTCTAAAAGCGGGTATTTTCTTAAAAACCAACATGTTCCAAATGCCAGCAGCCCGCCAATCGCAATTCCGACTAGACCAATGGCCAGCCCCTCGCTCTGAAAAATCGAGCGAATATGTCGCGGTGTTGCTCCCATCGCACGTAGAATCGAAAGAGACCGACGTTTTTCGACCACCATCATCGTCAACGTGCTCGTAATATTGAAGCTGGCGACAATCACGATAAATATTAAAATGCAGAACATTGCCGTTCGTTCGAGTTTGAGTGAACTAAAAAGGTGGGCGTTGATCTCCTGCCACGGTCGCACTAGCGAATGCGCCACTAGGTTTTCGGCCTTCAGTTTGGCAGCCACGTTTGGTGCGTTTTTAAGTGAATCGACTCGCACCTCTATCTGTGACCATACGTCATCTTTTCGTAAAAACGACTCCACGTGTTTCATTTCAGCAAACACGACATGGAGTTCTTGCTCTGGAATCCCAGACTTATAAACGCCTTCGACGACGAATTTCTTTACTCGCGGCACGGCCCCAAGTGGCCCGTCAGTTGGTACGGGAGATACCGTCGTGATTACATCTCCAGGAATCACTCCAATGTCGAACGCCAGCTCCGAACCAATGAACAAGCGCCCATCGACTGAGGGATCTATGAGTTCCGTGGCGGCCCACTCCGAAACCATTGATTTTAACCAGCGCAACTGATCGGGACCGATTCCCTTCAATACGCTTCCGGAAACTTTTTTCCCTGCCCGTAAAATGATTTCGGTCTGAAACACCGGATAAACGCCAGTTATTTTAGTGTCGAGCTGCGCGATCTTACCGATGACGTTCGGGTCTCGAACAAGTGTACTGCCACTTTCGGGTTCAATGCGAATGTGGGTGTCCGAAGCAAACAGTCTCTTCGTCAGCTCAGACTCGAAGCCTGCCATTACAGAGAGCGTAACGATCAGCGTATAAACCCCGACGGCCACTCCACCTACGCTGATTGCAGTAATGAGTGACAAAAACCGAGAACTTTTTTTAGCTCTTAAATACCGCAGACCTACTTTTTGGCCAAACGTCCGTCCTAACACGACTGCTTACTTCGAATAAAAGGACTTTCCAGCCTTGGCTAACTCAACCAAAGGTTGCACAGGCGTGAAACGCGGGCCTACTTTCTTACTAAGTTCCTGCAGTTTGTTAACCACCGCGGGTAAGCCTACCGTATCAGCGTACCTCAACACGCCACCGCGAAACGGAGGAAAACCTGTGCCCATGATCATGCCGATGTCCACGTCCTCTGGGGTGGCCGCGATCTTTTCGTGCAAGCACAGAGCGGCTTCGTTAATCATCAAATAAATCATGCGGGGAATCCACTCTTCTTTGACTGCCCGCGATGGTGATCGTGGCGTCACTCCCAAAGTGGAATAGATCTTCGGATTCAATTCCCCACGCACTCCCTTAGAGTCATACAAGTAGAATCCGGTGCCATTTTTCTTACCGTAAAGTTTAGCTGCGACCAATTTGTCGTTTAAATCACATGGCAGTGCGCGAGCCCCTAATTGCTGGTGCAACACCTTAGCTACTTTCACAGCGACGTCGATACCGATTTCGTCCAGCAATGTTGCGGGGCCCATGGGCATTCCGAAATCTAGAACGTGTTCGTCGAGTTCGACGATCGGAGCCCCTTCGGCCATTAAATAACTGGCTTCATTCAAATAGGGCATCAGTAGGCGGTTTACCAAAAAGCCTGGTCCATCTTTTACAACGATCGGAGTTTTACCCAGCTTTTTTGAAAGCTCAAATATCATTGCTGCGGCGCGATCAGAGGTTTTATCTCCACGGATCACTTCTACGAGCGGCATCTTATGAACAGGGTTGAAAAAATGCATCCCAACAAAATTTTCCGGACGTTCGCATGCCGTAGCCATTTCGGTAACGGATAACGAAGACGTGTTGGTTGCAAAAATCGTATTCTTGGCCAACAAGGGCTCTACGTCTTTTATTACTTTCTTTTTCACGTTCATATCTTCAAGAACAGCTTCAATCACAAGGTCAACAGCTCCGAACCCAGAATAGTCGAGCGTCGGACTAATCAGACCTAGTCGAATATCGGCCTCTCGCTTGGTGAGTTTTCGTTTTTTCACCAAGCCAGCGAAAATCTTCGAACTCGCCGCCATTCCGGCCGACAACCCGGCATAACTAATATCTTTCATACGAACTGGAATGTTTCGATGGGCCATAAGCTGTGCGATGCCGCCGCCCATGACTCCCGCACCGAGCAATCCCATGCGTGTAACTTTGTCTTTAGGATCCAGCTTAAAACCTGGCACACCGCTTTGCTTTTTAATGCCTTCGGTCGCAAAAAACAGCTCTATCAATCGTTTCGAGACGTCCGTAACTGCGAGTTCGCCGAATGCAATTGATTCTAATTTAAGTTTTTTGTCCCGCGATGCTCCCGCCTGTTTATTGAGTAGTTCTAGGATTTTCAGCGGCGCCGGATACTTACCTCGAGTACGCGAGAGTATCATTTTTTTTGCTTGGCTAAACAACACTGCTCGCCCAATTGGGTTCATCTCGAGCAATGTTTTTTGTAGTTTTGCAGTACCAGTGACTGCCCGTTTTTGGGAGCGGAACTTACCGGCCGCAACGTCCGCCGCGATCTTCAAAACACGGTTTTTAAAATCTTGAGCGGGAACACAGGCGTCGGCTAGTCCAACCTTGACAGCCTTTTGCCCATCCATTGTTTTACCCGAAAGGATGTAGTCCATCGCAGCTTGTAAACCAATGCGTTCTGGCAAGCGCACGGTACCGCCGAAGCCGGGCAAAATTCCTAAATTCACTTCAGGGAGTGCAATCTTAGTAGAGGGGGAATCGGAGGTCACAATCATTTTGCAACACAACGCGAGTTCTGTACCCCCGCCCATGCACGCTCCGTTAACGGCCGCAATAACCGGAAATTTTAACTTTTCAAGTTTTGCGATCACCGTTTGCCCACTTGCAGCCAGTTTAGTGCCCGTTTCTTTGTCGTGCACCCCTTGAATCATTTGAATGTCGGCGCCCGCGATAAAAATTCCCTCTTTATCCGAAAAAATGACCAGAGCTTTGATATCGGATCGAGTGGCGAGCTTCTGAATTTGTGCATCGAGCTCACCCATGACTTTATCGTCTAGCTTGTTTACTTTTTGACCGGGTAAATCGAAATGCAAACCAAACACGCCCGGAAAAGTGGTGTTGTAGTCCACTACGCGAAAAGTAGAGCCCGTATCCGAGCTCGCCGACTTAGAATGCTGTGTTTTTTCCATGCTAATACCGCCGTTCATCGAACCCACCTTTTGATTAAACTTTTTCTACGATTAAACTGCCACCTTGGCCACCGCCGATGCACAAAGTCGCCAATCCAAACTGCACGTCTCGGATTTGCATTTCTTTGGCCAGCGTGAGCACGAGCCGCGCGCCCGTAGTGCCGACAGGGTGCCCCAAGGCGATCGCACCACCGTTCACGTTGAGTATCTCGTCGCGAATCTCGCCCACGGCTTCGCTACGACCCAGTTTTTCCTGAGCGAATTTTTTGGATGCTGACATTTTTTGGACCGCAATAACCTGAGCAGCAAATGCTTCGTTGAGTTCTACCAAACCCATATCTTTCATTTGGAGGCCTGCCGCATCGAGTGCTTTTGGCGATGAATACGCAGGCCCCAAACCCATTCGTTCTGGTTCAAGACCAGCCCACGCAAATGAGCGAACCTTGCCGAGCGGCCGATATCCCAAAGCCTTAGCTTTGTCGGCTCGCATCAGAATAAGCATGCACGCCCCATCCGTAATCGGACACGCGTTACCCACCGTTACCGTGCCGTTGGCGCGGTCGAAATACGGTTTTAACTTCCCGAGAGCTTCAAGAGATTGTCCTTTTCGCGGCCCGACGTCTTCTTCTAGAAATTTGTCGTACTTTGGCGGAAGAGGAATCGGAGAGATTTCTTTTTTAAAACGTCCGCTCTCGGTAGCTGCCACGGCCTTTTCGTGACTTCGCACTGCGAATCTATCTTGGTCGTCACGTGTGATACCGTTTTCTTTTGCCAATAGTTCGGCTGTTTGTCCCATATTGAGTCCACAAACGGCGTCCGTAAGCCCCTCTTGGATTGCAATAATTGGTTTTAGAAATCCTGGACGAAACTTAGTAAGAGCATTTAATTTGGCGGCCGGCGTTTTTGCAGTCATGAGCTGGCCAAAAAGATTGGTCATGGGTTTAGAATAAATGAGAGGCATGTTGCTCATACTCTCGGTACCACCCACCACGACGATGTCGGCCAAACCCGATTTGATCTTGATTACTCCTTGGGTCACCGATTCCAGCGCCGATGCACAATTGCGATGCACGGTATAGGCCGGAACATTTTGTGGAATCCCAGACTCTAGTGCGATGATGCGCGAAATATTCGCGGCGTCTTCGGGATTCCCTGTATTACCGATCACCACTTCGTCAACCGTTTTGGGATCAAGCGACATTTTATAGAGCAGATCCCGCAGCGTATGGACGCCGAGCGTCACTGCTTTCATATCTTTCAACGCGGTGCCTGATTTGGCAAACGGCGTACGCAATCCATCAACGATCCAAACTTCAGGTCCCTGGTTGAAAAACTCAGTTGAAGACATTGGGAGCTCCTCTCGTATTGTCGGTAAGCGAGAGGTTAGATCAGTTCTTTTAAAAGTGCAACGAGAGTACAAACAGATGCGGCCGACAAGGTGCCCCTTGTCAGCCGCATCTTTGCATCGAATGAAACGAAGTCGAACTTTAGAAGCTAATCGATACGCCAGCCGACAACTGATAAAAGTTGTTTTTGGCTAACGCGTCGCCAGCAGAAGATTTCGAATCTTGGTTGTAGCCGTAGCCATTGTAACCAAGACCACCGTAATACAATCCACCGTTATAGCCGTTGGAACCGATAAACGCGTATGGGTTCAAAGGATTCGTCTGGCTGCTCGTGAAGATGTTGTAATATCGAAACATCCCTACAAGCGAAATTGCTTTGGTAATTCGAAACTCTAAGCCCGCCTCAAGATAACCTGAAAAACCGGAAATCTCGACGTCCGACGCTCCATAGGGATTCACTCGTTTGATATAGTCCAAAGTACGGTCATCGTAATTCACATACCCTTTGCGGTAAGCGAGACCAGCTCCCACGAAAGGACGAACACGTGACTTGCGACCGAGAAGGTTGCCCTTCACACCAAGGTCAATCACGTTGTCGTTCATGTTGAGCTTCTGCAAATAACCAGTATTAAAACTATTCGGATACATGAGCGTGTTGCCAGCACCGATGGAGTACTTGGCAAACGTATACCCGGCTTGAAAGCCGATATGGTCGGTTGCATCAACGCCGATAGTTATGCCGGTGGCAAACTTCGACTCAACGTCATACATCGAACCCGTGATGCTCGAAAGACCAACTCGAGGCATGATGCTTACGCGACCTTCCAAGGCTTCATCGTCTTCCGACTTCGGAGCATCTACTGCTACCATTGTACCGTCTACGCTTGAAGCCGAAGCTCCTGGACCAGCTATTGGAGTAGTTCCAGTTGCTGGACTCGCCAACGCTGGGTCTGTCGCCGCAGATCCAACTCGTTGTTCAACCAACGTCGAAGACTCAGCCGCGTTCGATTTCTCCACGCCCGAAACCATTATTTGGTCCGTACGCTTCATCTCGTCTTTCAAACGCAATTCTTCCAATTTCTGGGTAAGCAAATCTTCGTTCTTTAACTCTTCTCGCAAGCGGTGCCGACGCATCGCTTC
This sequence comes from Bacteriovoracaceae bacterium UBA4573, assembly GCA_002387735.1. Taxonomy (GTDB): domain Bacteria; phylum Bdellovibrionota; class UBA1018; order UBA1018; family UBA923; genus UBA923. The sequence continues at coordinate 9,252 of DGKJ01000096.1, forward strand.
CGATCGAGTGATCTGTCTGCGCTCTTCAATTCGCGGAGCCGCTACTGGTTCGGAAACCACGGGGGCAGCAGGAGCTACCTCATTTGTGGAACCTTCCATTGCCAATTCGTCCTCGAAAACCAATTCGCCCCTTACGTCTTTGATCCCGTAAAAGGTCACACCTAAAAAAACTATAAATATGGCCGCAAAGCCTAAACGTTTCATTTCGAACTCCTTCTTTTCGTCCAAGGGCCCCTAGAGCAATTCCCATGCCACGAAGTCAACTATCCATAGAGACACTTCGAAGTCCGATAAAAGTGGTCAACTTGGCCCTACCTAAAGCCCGATTCCGAGCGGGAACCTAATTTTTTTCATTTAATATCCTTTAGTTACGACGAATTGTTTAAAACTCAGACAGCCCTGAAAGAATTCCCTGTCTAAGGATTTGACACCTGACGAGCGCCTGATGACTTAAATCTTCTCAAAGGAAGTTTTCGGATTTTAACGCGCCCCGTTTTTTTTCTAAAATAATCATTGCGTTGGAACATGCAGCGGCATATAACGCGTCCTCGGCATTGCACTTGCAATACCATAGGGCAACAGACGGATTGGATAATCTAACTACCCCCTATACCCCCTTAAGTCCCCTTTTATCCAATTCGTCTGAACCCCTTTTTCTCCCTAAAAAAAAAATCAAAAAAATGAACTCCGATAACGAAGTAATCACTCGATAGTTTGCTTTCGTGCGGGCGAAGTATTCGAAAATTAACGGGGTATATTTAAACGAAATCGGTGCAATGCGCCGGGAGAAAAAAATTGATTCTCGATATAGGACTGCACTTTTCCTTGAAAGACTTGTGTAAGACGGGTCTTCAGCGCACTACCAAGTGAGAGGATCGCGAGCGCCAACATCACGATGAACATTACATATTCAACGGTTGTTTGACCTCTTTTTTTCCGATGGTTCCAACACTCGTTTGTAGATCTTTGGTACATGACGCAAATAGTTCCTCACGTCCATTATACGATTAAGTTCCTTCCGTGAAAACCGTGCGCGAATTGCCGACTCTTTCCACAGTTCGTCACCGTACCAGGTGCCTTTATCCCAGGCTACGTGCGCCCTTTTTTGGACTATGCGGTAGGCCTGTTCGCGACTCATGCCTTTTTCAACGAGTTTCAAAAGAACGTGCCCTGAAAAGTAAATTCCCTGAGTCTTATCTAAGTTCTTTTCAATATTCGACTTCAGAATTTTAAGTCCAGAAACCAAGCGATTCAATCGATCCATGGCGTAATCGGCAAGAATAAATGCGTCGGGACAAATCACACGCTCTACTGAAGAGTGGCTGATATCACGTTCATGCCACAGAGCTACGTTATCGAGGGCAGCCAATGCATAGCTGCGCAATAGACGTGCGCAACCCGTAAGGTTCTCGGCAGAAATGGGATTTTTCTTATGGGGCATCGCCGAACTGCCTTTTTGCTTCGTTGAAAAAGCTTCCTCGATCTCGTGCACTTCTGTTCTTTGGAGATGCCGTAGTTCCACTGCAACTCGCTCAATCGAGGCGCCTAATATCGCCAGCCCACAAAACAATTCCGCGTGACGATCCCGGGGAACGACTTGCGTTGCGATTGGTTCTACTTTTAATTTAAGTAACGACAGAGCATCAATCTCAATCTCTGGGCTAATCGCACCGTAACTGCCGACTGCGCCCGACAACTTTCCGTAACGTATATTTTCGCGGGCTGCTTTCAAACGCACTCTGGACCTTCGCATTTCTTCCAACCAACCAAGAAATTTCAAACCAAAGCTCGTCGGCTCGGCATGGACGCCATGAGTTCGTCCTATCGAAGGCTGATTTTTTAGTCTCAGCGCCCACGTTTCGAGAGTGTCTTCGAATGTCTTGATTCGATCTACAATTAAATCTGTGGCTTGAACAAGAGCCATCGACAAAGCCGTGTCGACGACATCTGAACTAGTCAATCCGTAGTGAAAAAAACGCCCGTCATCGCCTATTTGCTCGCTAATGCTCGTCGTAAACGCGATTACATCGTGTTTTAATTCCAGATCGAGTTCTTGAATTCGCGAAACTTTAATCTTCGCTTTTTTTTCGGTCCGAGCGGCTACTCCTTCGGGAACAGCTCCCCTTTTTTCGAGAGCGTGAAGATTTGCTAATTCCACGAATAGCCAACGATGAAACTTTGATTCGTCAGTCCAAATTTCACCCATTTTTTTTAGTGTGTATCTTTCGATCATAGGCTTGATTCCTTTAATACTGTTGGTTCGGGGGGCGCTTTCCAGCGAACTGGTGAAAGAAGGTCTTTTACAATCTTTTCTGTTACCACTGCCTCACCGAAAACTCCCAAACTAGGTAGCGCGGCACGTCCGGCAAAATAGAGATTCTCGTGTGGTGTGGCCCACGACACGCCAGCAAAAGCTTGGCACTCTTGACCTCCTCGCACGTAATACGACAATAAATCTTCGGACACCCATTCGCGGCGGTCAAACGGATAGAGCGCTCGTAAATCGCGATCGTCTTTGCGAATATCCGGATACATACTAACGACATTGTATTCAAAGAATGGAATGATCTCTGCTAAAGCGTGGAGCATTTTGCCACCGAGGCGTCTTAGATACCCGTAATCAAGGCTTGATACTCGATAAGGCACCAATGCGGTCACGTGCACCGTTACAGTGTCGGGAGTGTCAGCGTCGACATAAACGCCTTCGGGCACCACTACGATCCTCAGTAGATTTTCTTCTTCGAGCTCTAGCTTGTAGGAACCAATGTAAGACATTAGTTCGGTAGCACCGACGGGAATAACGTCTCGATTCAACGACACAGCGATCGTATACCGCCAATGCGACGGTACAACGCGATTTAAACTTCGCATGACTGTTGGGTCGGCCACTACCGACGGGAGGGTCTGATAGGTCTTGCGCAAATGAGTCGTCAAAATCGTGTAGTCTGCGAACACTACACCGTCGTAAGAGGACAACTGCACTCCACGCACTCGATCTTTTTCATACAGCAGTCCATCAACTTGTGCTCGAAGAACGAGATGCGTTCCGTTTTGCACTGCTACTCGACGAAGTGTAGCCTTAAGCGACTCCACTCCTCCTCGCCAAAAAGCTTGGCCTCGGATCGCGACACTCAACGTTCTTAACACCTGTTCGGTACCGACGTTTTTTGAAGACACTGGTCCAAGCGTTGCAATTAGACCACTAAGGAAGGCATTCGCTATTGAGCTTTTTTTCCCCAGGAGGTCATGTAAGGCTTGGTCTTTCCCTAGAGCAGCGGCACCGTAGACGCCCCAAAACTTTAATGTTTTAGCTAATTCCTGTGAAGCCATTTGCGCCGGATTTTGAACCAACGATGAATAGCGAGGAATTTCATGCGCGGCCTGAACGAGTTTTTCAAATAATTCGGTCAGGACTCCGTGAGAGTCGGGAATCTCGAGTTTGAGTTCCTGCAGCAATTTATTGGAGTCAAACGACAGTTTTACTCGATGCGCCGGATTAAGGACCTGAGACAATCCTCCAAGACTCACGTAAGGGAGCGCATCGGGTGTTCCAAGAATTCCAAGATTGCTAAGGGTGCGCGATAAGGACGAATCGAATTCGAGTCCCCAAATCGGAGTAAGATCGGGGTCAAAAATCGTTCGCCCGTCTACGTCGTGAGGCACGCATCCCTCTTGTGGGTCGATCACCAATACGCGACAACCGGCGGTGCTCAGAATAGCTGCTGCGAGATAGGAAGAAAACGTGCCGCCTACACAAATCACGTCGTAGCGTTCGGATATTTGCATCTTATTTTTTTCGCTGCAATGTTTTGGGAGTTACACAGGTCCCTTTAGCTCTACAAACCACGACTGGTTCAGATAATACGCGGGCTGACGAAGGGGCTCGGTACTCTGGGTCACCAGCTGGAACCGGAGCGATCACTTTTCGGGCTTCAAACTCCATGCGCCTCGATGTGTTGCCAACTTCAGTAATCCAACCTTCAGCTTCAATATAATCACCAGCTTGTACGGGAGCCAGAAATTCGACGCTCTCGTAGGCTCTAAATAGACCTTCATCACCATCTAATCGAATGAGAAGTTCCGTTGCGACGTCGCCGAACAAACCGAGCATTCGCGCGCCGTCGACTAGATTTCCGGCATAGTGTGCATCGTGCGAACTCATTCTCAATCGAATCTTCACTCTAAGGTTTTCTTTCTGATCCTTCATTGTCCCTCGCAATAGTCCACAATTCGACGCGCAGCTCCGCGATGCGTTTCGACAACCCGAGCCAAGCTTTCCCGGGTTCGCACTTCTTCATCCTGGCGGCCGCTCTCATTGGTGCAAACCGCTTGTTTCAACCACAAACTCATGCTCGACGCATCGGTCAACACTTTTAGCAAACCCTCCGAAGATAACTGGCTTGCTTCCGGTGCACGACTGATTTCGGGTCCACAAGCAACACGACACCCAGCCAGAGCAGGTTCCCAAACATTGTGTACGTTCGACACAAAACCACCACCAACGAACGCACATCGACCCAGTTTATAAAGCTCTACTAAAACGCCTTTCTTAAAAACGATAAAAGCTGCGGGGCGATCTGACAAGCGTACTTGCGTTAGATCGGCGTCCTTCTCGACCCATAAAGTGTCGTATCCGATTTGCTTTAAATCACTTTCTGCTTTCTGGGGGAATTTACGATCAAGCTCGTGAGGGAGCCAAATTAAATCTGGCAATGAATTAGACGACCCGACGGTTTTCGTTTCTACGATTTTTTTTAAGCCATTGGTTAACACTTCATGGTCTTCTGGCCACATACTGCCACAAACTACTGCGCGCCTTGTTCCAAGGATATCCCGCAATTTTTTAACCAATAATGGTTCCTCGGACCCTAAACGTTCGTTCACTCGCTCGACTCTTGTATCTCCAACGACAAAACGATGAGGGTGATCAACCCCCTCCAACTCGGTCTCGTAACCCGCGAGTAGCGCAGATAGTTTGTGAATCAGTTTTCGATGAAACCAACTAGGTTTTAATGCTTCCGCAAGAATGACGCGAACTCCGTGGGCGTTACACTCCCACAGCAACCCCGGCCACATTTCGTATTTCAACAACAAGAGAGTGTGGACTCCTTGTTTACGCACAAGTTTTACGAACTCACCCATTAAACCCAGGCCATCGTGTGGAAGAGGTACAGTTAGTGCAACACAAGGAAGGCGTGCGGGCAGAGCTTCAACGGGTATCTGCGCGGACACCGAGTAGTAGGTAACGAGCACTTTTTTTCCTATTAGATTGAGCTCATTTAAAATCGGCATTGCGTATTCGAGCTCTCCGGCGCTGGCCACGTGGATCCAGTACTCGATCGGTGTGTTGGCATGAAATCTAAGACTCAAGTGATTCTTCCAGGATCTCAAACGTAGAGTACGCCGCACCTTTGAGCGAAAAATCCCGAAAATCATCCCTATTCCGAGAGCGAGCGGATAGACAATCCATGAATAAATCCAAGTCTTCATATCGATTGCGACGCCTCGTTAGAGTTTTGCTTTGTATCGCGCAATATAGCAGACAGTGCTTGCCACACGCGGTCTTCGGACACGAGTTTCAAGCACAATTGAGGCTCGAGGGGTCGAAAACACCAACGACCGGATTTAGAGCATGGCCTGCACCACAACGTGCTCTCCAACACCCGACTTTCTAAACGGTGCGGTTGAAATCCGAGTTGAGGAACGGTCGGCCCAAATACCGCTACGACTGGTGTACCGACACTTTCGGCTAAATGCATTAGTCCAGCGTCATTGCACAAAAGGATTTTGGATTCGGCGAGTATTTTCGGGAGATCTTCAAGCCGTGTCGTACCAGAAAGATCAGAGACCCCCGGTATTGATCTTGGCAGTTTTTTAAAACCAAGCCAGACTACAGACTCTCCGCGCTCCACCAACCGCAGCGCGAGATTTGCAAATCTTTCAATCGGCCATTCTTTCTGAGACCAAGCGGAATCGGCGGCTATGGCGACATGTTTTTTTTTGATATCCTCGAGCCCGCCGAAATCACATTCCTCTTTATTTCTTACGCGTGAGAGATTTAAAAAATTTAATGTTCGATCAAGTGTGCGGTCAAAAAGCGCGACGCGATCAAGCGGTCGCAGACCGATTTTTTTAAAGGGCCATTGTTTCAAAAGGAATAGCACCCACTCAATGATTCGCGGTTTATGGGCCCGGAATGTCTTAATACCGAGAAGCGCGCACGCCGCTCGCGAACGCATTACCGAATGCAGGTCTACGACGGCGTCGAAATTTTCTTTTTTCAAACCTTGCATTTGGCGGTTTAGTTCTGACAGCGAAGCCCGGTCCGAAATGGTGTGCACGCGTTGGACCCAGTTCGACTTTGCTACGATGCCACCGAATTTTTTTTTGGTAAGGAAATGAATTTCTAATGCGCTAGAGTCCACGCCTCGCAATGAACGCAGAGCAAGGACGACGTCGCCCAGGGCACTAAATCGAATGATAAGAATTTTTTTTTGATGCACGCTCTAAAAGTATTCTAGGAAAACCCGATCAAAAGCAATGTACAAAAGC
>DGKJ01000112.1:0-8596 GCA_002387735.1 Bacteriovoracaceae bacterium UBA4573
CTTCTTTTGTTCGTCGTTACCGTTGGTGGCGAGATTGTTTACCGCCAACATGGAGTGGGCTAGGTAGGTGAGTGCGGTCGAGGCGTCGATCGCGCCTATTTCGTCCATGGCAATGCTTGCCGCAATGCATCCCATGTTCGTTCCGTCGTATTCCTCAGGCACCGTAATGCCTAAAAGTCCAAGCTCAGCAAGCTTCTTGAAGCACGACCGGTCAAATTTTTCCTCTTCGTCCAGGGCTTCAATCTTAGGTGCAAGTACGGTGTTTGCGAAGTCGCGCACGCTTTTTTGAAGCATTTTGTGCTCGTCGGAAAAAAATAATTCGTGTGCAAAAAGTCGATTCATAGCTTTTTCCTAAATAATGAATATGTTACCTTTTTAGACGATGAATGAGTCCTTCGAGCGCATCAATGCCACGCGCCAAAATAAGACGGCTTCCGGCCTAAGTAGTGCAAAGCTAAAAGAAAAAGATCGCTTTGCGCAAGCTTTTAATATCTTAGTGAACTACTGGGAAATCAAGCCGTCACTTTACGAAGCTAAGCTCCAAGAGCTCGCCTTGCGGGACGTGCGAGTGGTTAGCGCCTTTTTGCCATGGGCTCACGTTGAAACTGACATTTATCACTCATTAAAAAAGTTTTTACGTGCGGCCGTGGCGGCTCGTCTGCGCGTTCGTTTGTTTGTAATGCCCGAGCTAGGAGTGAATTATCCGAATGCCGGCGTACCCAAAGAGCTCCTCACGAATCATGCCAATCTCGCGGTAAATCGCCTAGGGCAAGTGATTTACAGTTTCGCCGCTCCGAATATTTTTTCGATGCCGAGCTTTGCTTCGACTGAGGTTTTAAAACGATTTGGCAACTACCTGCTCAAGGTAGGTTCGGTGCTCGGTGAGGTTTTTGAAGAAGTTGGTGATTCGTCATTTTGCGAAATTGTAGTTTCAAATTCACTCTTCAACTATTATCGCAGCTTTGGCATGCCGAATGCCGATCATGGCGACTATTCGGCGGCTCACGTCATGGCTTTTCGCGACTTTTTAGATCGCGAATACAAAAGTAACACAAGTTCGGCTGAAGCAGTCCAGCGCGACGAAGAATTCAAAATGCAGTTGTACGAAGGTTACAATCGGCACCGATTTTTTACCCACATTGAAAAGCTGTTGCGAGAAAAAACCGATATGGTGTTTTCGCGAAAAAACTCGAACTGCGCTATTCGTCACATTGACGTATTTAATCCGGAGGCTTCGCCGGAGTTTTCGTATCAAGGTTTGCTCACCGAGGTGTTCGATTTCCAGCCCTCGGTCGGACGATTATTCGACTCAATCGTGCGAGGCGGTTATCGCGGTGAGACAATTTTTCTTGGTCGAAGTGGTGTTTTACGGCGGCTAAACGATCAAGAACGTAGTTTCTTAATTTTAGCTTCTGTCATTTATTCCGGAGAAGTGGGCGTAGAGTCCGAGGATTTATTTAAACTTTCCCCGAATTTTCAGCGTAAACTGCGCGGCTTGATGAATGCCATCGAAGAGCGCGACTACGAATTGCAACGACCAGTCACTTACGTTTCCGCCAGCAAATTTTCTATGGAAGAACGTTCTTTCGAAAGACTGTCGAAACTAGTGCCCGATATGGTTTCGGTTAAGGCCGACCTCAGTGCGCGGTCACGGGCATTGCATGAAAGGCTGATCATTACCGACCCAAGAACCATTGTTCGATTGGTCGAACTGGTGCAGGCTTTGGCTGTTGCACAAACCGGTAAGATTGTCGCTTTGCCACTGCCCATGAAGGGGCTTTCCAATTATACGGTCGACGCCGTGGCTCAACTCGATAAATTTCGAAAGGGCAAAGACCCCCTACGAATTCAATTGGGCGTTGGATACGAGGTCTACGACTATCAGTTGGGGCAAGTCGTATTTTATGATCCTACGTTGTTTTGGTCGCTTGCGGCTACGGAAGAGGACTCGCATGAAGCGATATCCATGTTTTTGCAATCGCTAATTGGCCTGGCAGAAGTAAAAGTGCCATGTAGTTCCTCGGACCCACGAGTGAATGTGGTTCATTATGTGGCAAAAGAAGACTCAGCTCGGAGATTGGTGTTTTTAATTAACCCTACACATAACGAAATTCACACACGGTTGAATTTTCCGAATTCCGTACAAGTGGCACCTCTGGCCACCGGTAATCTTGGTGATTCGCCACAGCCGATTGGTGGCCAGTCATTTGAACTTCGAGTTCCAGCATTGGGCGTACTACCTATGCAGATATTCGACATTCCTTCGGTCGAAGGGGGAACGGCCTAATGGATCTTTCCCACGATTGGAAATCACTAAACGAAGTTCTTTTTTGTCAAAAAGGTTTAGCTAAACACGCGCCCACGCTCGTAGCTTTAGAAGACGGTAAGAAAATTTTCGATGCGGTGTTGTCTACTGGGCAGCCCTATTCGGATCGACTGGCTGCTCGAGATACTATTGGAGAGCTTTCGCTCAAATACGGCGTAGAACAAACCGTTTCCTTTGCAAAAAAGGAACTTGATCAGATAGTCGCTGACGCTGCGTCGCTCGGAACCAATTATTTTCAGCAATTGGAGTACGTTCGTTCGAAGGTTTATAAACATGTGAATAAGCCAAGTGAAATTCGTATTTCACGTGATCACTTCATTCTTCGTTTTTTTTCCGGAAAAATGGCTTCATTGTTGCCACGGCGCTTTAATGTTTTGGTTTTTTTAGACCAGCGCCCTTCGTTTTCGTCCACCTTGCTCGCCTTCGAGCATCGGGCCATACTTTTGACCTTTGATCGCGGAAAGCTTGATCAGTTTTTCGAGCCCGATTTTTCGAGTTTGCACGAACAACGACTTCCTGAATGGCTGCTCGACCCTGTTGCCATCGGAAAGTACCTAGAAAGTCGTTACATCCTACCGTGTTACGGAATTTTCATGCTGCAGTCCGATTGGGACCAGTGTGTCACGGGTGATGACCCTTGGTCGGTCGTTATCTCTGCGCTCGACGATCATCGGGCTGCGATTTACCCGCGCACGGGTCTTGTTAAAACCCTAATCGCTTTTCAGCGAATTTCCGGGTATCTTTCAGGTTTTCGCCGCTAATCCCCACAGAAACCCCTTGCACCCGGTCTAATGATGGGGTAAATCGCTCGGGAATATGGGATGTGAAGTATCGGCTGCCTCAGTACCGCCAAAACGTCACCTTTGCGACCTGCGCATGGGAGATCTCGCGCTCGAGCTCGCCGGACTAGGATTGGCCGAAAAAAAAGCTCGCTACCACGCTAAACAGATCTTCAACTGGGTGTACCAACGCAAAGTTACCGACTTTGAGGCCATGACTGATCTTTCAAAGCTCGTTCGTTCGCATTTGAAAGAGAACTTCGACTTAACGCCCCTAGGGAAAGTGTTTGAGCAAAAGAGTGTCGATGGGACTCAGAAGTTTCTTTTTCAGCTGAGCGACGGAAAAACGATCGAAAGCGTGTTGATTCCGGCACAAGACCGCCTCACCATTTGCATTAGTTCCCAGGTTGGCTGCGCGATGGGCTGCAAGTTTTGTAATACGGCCTCCCAGGGATTGATGCGCAATCTCGAAGTACATGAAATCACCCGCCAAGTATTAGAACTTTCGCGCGTCGCTAACATTACTAATATCGTTTACATGGGCATGGGCGAGCCATTGCACAACTTCGAAAATGTCTGCCGATCGGTTGAAATTCTTCTTTCGCAGGAAGGGTTAAATTTTTCAAAACGGAAAATTACGATTTCTACGTCTGGTCTGGTGCCGCAAATTCGAAAAATGAATGAACGACTGGTGGGGCCTAATCGTGTTAATCTCGCAATTTCACTCAATGGTTCCTACGATTCGCAGCGTGAATCGGTCATGCCAATCAATCGTGCATTCCCCATCGAAGAGCTCATGCAAGCCTGCCGCGACTTCGAGCTCGAACCGCACCGCCGAATTACCTTTGAATACGTGATGCTTGGCGGTCTAAACGACAATCTCGAAGACGCTGAGCGAGTCATGAAGTTAGTCGAGGGGATTCCCTCGAAAATCAATCTGATTCCCTACAACCCGCATCCTGCAAGTCCCTACGACCGTCCTAAAGAAGAAAAAGTGGAAGCTTTTCACCGCTATCTATTAGATCGAAATGTATCTGCAATGATTCGTCACAGCCGAGGCCGCGATATTTTGGCCGCTTGTGGTCAGTTAAAGAGCAAATTCGATGAAGTTGTATCAGTCGCTCAGTAAGATTGCAGTTTTTGTTTTCTGGGTGTGCCCGGCAATTGCGGTAGCCTCCACAGATGATGCTGTTCATTTTACTGCAAATTGCGCGAAATTAATTTCGGAGCATTGGAATAGTTCTTCCGCCGAAGACAAACACGTTTTCGAAGAGGAAATGGCCCGTATTTCAGACGGGCTTGGTCGAAATCGAGTCGAATGGTCGCGAGCGTTTTTAAACGTCTACAGTGACTCTGATCGAGGTCATGAGGGACCTAGAGGTATATCGACCATTCTAGGAGAAGTTGGCGACGACAGCCGATTGCGCCGGGTAGCAGTTTTCGATCACCCTTCGGCCGAAAAACGATTCCAATATATTGTTCCGAATCCAGTAATTGGACGGATATTTCAGATAGCGTTGCATCCCGACGGGCGAGCCGCTGTTATTTTGGTTCGCCCTACGAACGCCGATTCCTGGTTTAGCAAAGAAACTACCTTGATCGTCAGTGATAAGAACCCAAGTTTGGTTCCACTGCAGAATGAGAATAATTTTCAAATTTTGCCGAATCCCCAAGTTACGAAAATTTCGTTTTCAACCGACGGGCAGGACTTTTGGATGTTCGAACAAAGCAGTGGCAACTTACGTCGTTACTCAAATATTCCGTTAACGGAATCGGCAGGGGCTACAGTTAATTCTAAAAAAAGTGACTTCGAGTATAACGTACCTTCCCCGGTGCCCTCGGTACGTTCCATTGTAGGGTTAGGAAACGGGTCCGCTGCTCTGGAGTTCGAAAACTATATTCGTGTTGTAGGCGAGGACATTCGTCTAACTGTAGCGCTAGACCCACTTCGCAGGCATCTTCACGCCAGAAACCTTGGCGGGTTAGTCGCGGGCAGTTTGTACTATGTTCATCGCTTGAGAGGTGGGGCGCTTTTGTCGCTGACGTTTGAAAGGGCCGGAACCTTTATTTTTAGAAGATCTCGGCGAGAGAAACGTTGGGTAGTACATTCCTGGTTTGGTCGGCCAGACGTTGGTCCTACCGGAGCGATCGGAGTGCGTCATATCATTGAGTCGCCCGTAGGCCGTCCGGTCGAGGATCGAATTTTTGCGCGACCATCGACGCCCGTTCGAGCGGGGTTTCCGCGAATTGGCGCGCCTCGTCCAATAGTCGGCCAAGCACCCTTGGCAGGCGGCTGGCTCGACAATGAAACGATTTGGCGGGTTGATGTTGCAGGAAATTTTGAAGCTCTTCGTCAGTATGATGGACAGTATAAATTATTAGCACGCTTTAAAATTGAGACTTGGGTGCCTGACTCCAGTGCAATATTCAGAAAGCGAGATCTCGTTTCGGAAGTGATTATTGAATACGACTCAGGTCACGTGAACCGAATTGACTTGGACGCGTTTCGGCAGCTTTTGTCAGCCGGCGAACAAGATCATTGAATGGTTCCCAGCGTTTGGACGCCCAGTCTGGAGCGACGAGATCTTCGGGGTGCGTGGCTAAAGCATGGGTTCGTTCGACGTATATGTTCGGGTCTAAATTTTCTAAAAAAGCACAAGCAAGTTCATTGTACTGCTCAAGAGTAAACAGCGGCCAAGGTTCACGGGCGTAACGTGTGGCCAGACCGGTATTTTTGAGAATCATCAATTGATGTAGCTTTACACCATGCACGCCGAGATCGTTCATCGTCTGGGCGGCGTCTATAGCTGTTTGCAAGTTGTCACCAGGTGCGCCGAACATCAAGTGCACGCAGACCGCGAGATTTTTGTGTTTGAGCGCGCGACGAATGCCATCAACACCTTCTTCAGCCGTATGGCCCCGAGTATAGAAGTTCAAAGCATCATCACGCAGACTTTGAAGGCCTAACTCAAGACTTACGTATTGCCCGCCAACGGCGTATCGGTCGAGCAAGTTTAGAACCGGTTCGGCAATACAATCAGGTCTGGTGCCAACCGCCATGCCGACTACGTCAGGAATGCCTATTGCCCCGTCATATACTTCTTGGAGATATTTTACTGGCGCGTAGGTGTTGGTGAAGGACTGAAAGTAGGCCAAAAATTTATTAGCGTTAAAGCGCTGTCGAATAGCTGGAATAGCTTGCACGATTTGATCGCGAATTGCAGCGGTGCCCTGGCCAGCGGAAAAAAAGGAACCCGACCCGTGTTCATCGCAGAACGCACACCCGTCTGAACCGCGTTTGCCGTCACGAGTGGGACAAGTGAACCCGGCAGACACTGTGACCTTATAAACTTTTTCGCCGAATCGCTTTTGGAGATAGTCGTTGTAAGAAAACCACGGTTTAGATTGCACCCGTTTGCACCTATAAAATTGGAGCGGCTTCAGGAGTCGCTTCCGGTTGTTCTGGAGCGGGCGCCACAGTAGGTGAGGGAAGTGGTGTTGATTCGGGAATTTCACCATACACCACGGATTGGTGCCCTACGAAATTCAGCACTCCGCGAGTTAAGCCCTCCGCTACTGCGTCTACTCTGGCCGGATAATCGCCGTAGCGGCTGTCGTGGGTGCTCATCATCTCAAATTCTTTTGGATTTTCGTACATCATGCATTCGAAGTAGGTGAGAAGGCCGTGGTAGATGCGTCGCGTAAGTCCAAGGTTGCGAGCATACACACCGTCTTCTACACGAATTGATCCGAAGTCAGTCGGGCTGTTTTTAACGGGTACATCCACTCGTTTGGAGAGCGACTGAACCATGTGTTTAGACATGTCGAGCGAAAGATCCCAACGCACGGGATTCAACAGTTCTCGGAGAATCAGGGCGCGATCTTCACGGGATGCCGCTTCGCCGGGCATAACATTGCCCATGATGTAAGTGCGACTTTCGTTAAAGTCAGGGGGGTTTTGGCCCCAAGACCAAGCATCGTAATGTATAATGACCGTAATATCAGGTTTGAACTCAAGTGCGCGCTCAATTCTGGCGGCTAAATCCACTCGATGAGTAAAGACACTTACGCGGCGAGATTCACTATAAATCCTTTTTCGATCTTCAGAATTTTCAAACGCCGAAAAAAGATCAGCGCCTATATCAAAGATCGAGAGAATTGAATCAAACCAGGCTCGATCGGTAGCTGCAAGCAATTCGGCATGAGCGTAGGGCGTGAGATCAAATTCACTAAAGCTTTCTTTGGTTACGGCATCGGCCGAATCTCGAATGAGTAAAGTCTCCGCGCCAAGATTACGAAGTTCGCGGGAAAACGCTTGAGCGGTGGCGAACGTAATAAAACCTTCGCTTACAAATTTGTCATTCATTTTGACGTACTTGCCGGTGATGCTGTCCCATTCACCGCTATGCATGTGGCCTGCGTCGATTGCGACGCGCAGGCCTTTAAGCGGTAAATCCACCGAGTTTTCGCGTAATGCTGCAATTTTGGTAGTGAGATCATTTACCGTACGCAGTTCCCGGGAGTGGTCTTCTGGGGCAAAACGAATTGAAAAATCTTTTATGCGTTTGGAGTCACGGTCGCGGTAAAGAGATAGTTGGTGATCGTCCCAGATGGCATAACGAGTGAGTTCATTTTGAGGATCGATATACTTCAATCGAGCTTCGAATTCGCGACGGGTCGTTAGTTCCGAAAACTCACGAACGAGATGGCGATAGGAACTTTCGTCGTCGATTCCGAATTCACCTAAGACAGCTAATAATTTTTCGAAGCGAGAAGGCGTTCCGAGTACCTTGGAACCAGGGGCCGGAGAAGGTTCCACCTGAGACAACTGTTCGAGCGGGGGAACTGGGCGAGCGCTATTGATCTGATCAATCGTAACATTTGATGAACTGTTAGTGGCCTTTTCATCTTGTTCTTTGCCACAGCCGGAAAACACCAAAAAGTTGAGGTAGAGGAAGAAAAAAAACAGGCCCTTCGGCACCCTACGATAATGCATAGGGCGCGGTCATATCATAAAAAAAACCGACGAAAAAGGTTAAATAAAGCCGCGAATTCGGAGCATTGACCTAATGCCCACGCCTGTGGCTTGGCTTCTTTGAAGGGGTTTTTTTGGAGGTTTTGACGGCAACCTTCTTTTTAGGTTCATTGGCTTTCCGTAGGTCCACCACTGCATTGCCGAGCTTCGCGACCAGCTCTTTAAGTTCTTTGATCTCACCAGTAGCCGACTTTAGGGCGCCGTCTTGATCGCTGATTTTTTTGTTAGCTTCTTCTAGTTTCGCTGTTAAATCAGAGACTTGGCCCTTTAGTTGGTCGTCTCCTTTACAAGCGAAAAACGTGAGTACAATGAATACCATCACGAGGCGGCGAAGGACTTTTCCGAGAATCCATTGGGCCTTAATTTTTCGGTTCATCGATGTTCTTTCCTTAAAACATAAATCGTTTATTACTAATATTCGTAAGTATGGCGATTCCTAATATGGAGGTGATCAGT
>DGKJ01000112.1:8760-48904 GCA_002387735.1 Bacteriovoracaceae bacterium UBA4573
AGTGACGACCCTCCGTAACTCATAAATGGAAGTGGAACTCCGACTATCGGCAATAAACCGCAAACCATTCCGATGTTGAAGACCACGTGCCAAAAGAAGATAAACAGCACCCCCAACGCTAGAAGTGTACCAAACTTATCATGTGACACATAGGCGATATTTAATGCGGTCATGAAAAACAGCAAATACAAGGCGAGCAAAACCAATGCTCCGATAAAACCGTGTTCCTCGCTAAAGACTGAAAAAATGAAATCAGTGTGATGTTCAGGGAGAAAATTGAGCTGCGACTGAGTTCCTTTTTTGAACCCTTTTCCCATGAACTGGCCACTTCCAATTGCAATCATGGATTGGATACTGTTGTAGCCCGAACCTTTGGGGTCTGACATTGGATTTAAAAACGAAATTATTCGCTGCCGTTGGTATTGTTTGAGGCCGTACTTATAAATTACTGGTGCAGTGATAAGTCCGACGAGCGCCAATATCACGAGGCTTTTTTTCTTAACTTTAATGAAAAGCATCATGCTCGAAAAAGTAAGCAGCAAGATCATCGCGGTACCTAAGTCTGGTTGCATGATGATCAGTCCCACGGGAACTGCGATCAACATTCCAGGGAGCCAAAGGTCGCGCAAGCGGTAGCCCGCGGTTGTATGGTCTGTTTCGAAATATTTGGCCATTGCGAGTACTGCGGAGAGTTTCATGAACTCCGACGGTTGAATATAAAGTCCTCCGAAACCGATCCAACGCCGAGCCCCGAGGCTTTGTTTGCCAATCACCAAAACTAAAACAAGTAAGAATAGGTTTAGAAAATAAACAATGTAAGCTGCGCGAGAAAGCATTTTGTAATGCACTAGCAACAAGCCAATTGCTGCCGTACTTCCTATGCCGAACCACAAGAGTTGAGTTTGATATAGTCTAAGACCCTTGCCGCTATATTCCGCGAACGTCGCCGCATAGAGATTCAGAACGCCTACAATAAAAATAACCACCGAAATAAGAATGAGCGACCAATCAAACTGCCGAAACCGTTCTTCTTCCATTAGTGAGTTCCTTCTGGGTCGGGGAGCGGTTCTTTATGAGGTTCGACGAAATCGTTGAGGCGGACGCCGTCTTCTTCGCTCTCCAGCGTTGATTTAATTTGAATTGAACGTGCGAGATTACCTTGTTTTAAGCGAGCTTTGATCGCTTCGTCGCTATAGCGCTCAGGCATGTATTTTTGCAGGTAAGTTTTGATGACTTCCATCGCGATTGGCGAAGCGCCGCTGCTACCGTGACAGGCGTGTTCGGCAACGACTGCGACCGCGATAACTGGGTCATCGGGGGGAGCGAAAGCCGCAAACAACGCGTTATCGCGAAACTTAAAGGGCATCGATTCACACTTTTGTTCTACTTTACCAGGAGCCATACGAACAACTTGCGAGGTACCCGTCTTGCCAGCCACGTCGATACCCGGCAGACGGCGATAATAAGCTGTTCCAATTGGATCGGCCACCACACGGACCAGCGCTTTTTTAATAGCTTCCATCGTTTTGGGATTGATCGACGCCGAACTGATCGATTCGGCCTTGGGTTCCTTAATGGGTTTACCATCAGGAGTTTCAACGGTCTTTACGATATAGGGTTTCCATAAATGACCGCCGTTTCCAATGGCTGCAAAAAGATTTGCAAGTTGTAGCGGGGTCGTAAGCATGTAACTTTGTCCGATCGCACAGGACAAAGTTTCGCCCGCGATCCATTCTTGCCCGTAGCGTCTTTTTTTCCATTCTTCAGTGGGAATCAAGCCCGTTTCTTCATGGGCGAGATTGACTCCCGACTTGCGGCCAAGGCCCAACATTTTGGCGTACTTGGCGATGCGATCTATGCCGAGTTTTTGGCCTAGTCGATAAAAATAGACGTCGCAAGACACAGCAATGGCAGAACTTAAATTGACAATTCCGTGACCCGACCTTTTATGGCAACGGTAGGTTCGGTTTCCAAGACGGTAACTTCCTGGACAATGTACGGTGGTGTTTTCGTCGATTTCTTTTTCTTCTAAACCGGCAATCGCAGTGACTACTTTGAAAGTCGAGCCAGGACTGTAGTGATCCTGCAATGTCTTATCTCGAAGCGGGTGAAATTCGTTGTTCAATAGTTCGTTCCATACTTTAGTAGATACGCCACGAGAAAAAAGTGTCGGATCAAAGCTAGGTTGGCTAACAGCAGCTAGAATTTCGCCGTTTTTGGGATTTAAAGCGATTACGGCGCCGATTTTCATTTCTCCGTGCAACTTATTGAGCTGCTCGGCGGCCTTGATTTGCAGGTCTTGATCAATCGTTAATACCAGGTTTTGGCCTGGAACACTTGGTTTCGCTTTGAGTTCGGTAGCTAATCCCTTGGTGATTTTCTTTCTTCTTCCGAGCGCATCAACTTCAATGTATTCCTCTCCATCAATTCCTCGAAGAGTGTGTTCCCAGCGCGCCTCGAGTCCAAACTTTCCAGTGCTGTCTCCCATTTTGTAAGGTACGGCGCCGGGGGCCAGCGCTTTGTTTAACCGAATCAAGTCAGCCTGATTGACTTCACCGATGTATCCCATGAGATGGGCGGCTAGATCGTTGTAGAGATTGGTGCGTTTAATTTCCATTTGAATGTTAACGCCCGGCAAGTCTAGTTTGTGCGCTTCAACGATTGCTACTTCTTCATTCGAAAGATCCTGTTTAATTTTAATCGGCAAAAATCTAGGCTGGCCCTTTCCAGCGGCGAGGGTCTTGAGTATTTCGTCGACCGGTATTTTGGTCATTTTCGAAAGGCGCGCCACTGTGAGTTTCCACTCTTTGTCGGCGTAAAGTTCTTGGGGGGTAATTTCCAGATCAAAGGCCGGACGATTGTCCACCAATAGTTTCTTGTTTCGATCGAAAATCATACCTCTAGGGCTAGGTATTTTTACTCGTTTTATTCGATTTTCTTCGGAGTACTGGCGAAACTTGTCGCCACTAATAATCTGTAAATACCAAAGCCGAGCGATCAGTATAATGAAGGCTGCGAACAAGGCAATGTACAGGTACCGAAACCTAAACTGGTACTCTCTAATCTGTTCGTCTTGCCCGAGAAACGACACGTTATTTTAGCTCCCTGTTGGAAAACTGATATTCGTCGTCGGCATGGGAATCTTTGTAGGTACGCAGATCCACTCGGTTCAGCCAGGTAAACACCACTGGAGTGAGAGCGGCCTGTACCGCGACTCCCGGAATTAAGTAGATCAAAAAACTCTCGAACGAGTTCCAAAATTTTCCAGCGTGGGCCAACAAAGCGAGTAAAACGAGTTTTTTAAACAATGAAAGACCAGCGACGATGCCCGTGCTCGTCATGAGATCAGGCACCACAACGGCGCGACTTAATATTTTCGATATTACGAATACAAAAACGTAAACAACCAGAGAATAACTCTCTGCCGCAGTGCTGTTGTTCTCGGCAATCATCGCGCACAAAATCGCAAATATTCCACCTTCAATGTTGTTCCGGTGAAACCCGGCATAAACACACATGATCAGCAAAAGGTCGGGCTGCAAGTAATGAATTGGAAAATAGGAGAATACCGTCGATTGCACGGTTACGCCCAATATGGCGATAAATATAAAAATAAAAAAATTAATTCGTTGAAGAAAATTTCTGTACATTTTCCGTCTGTAAAAGAGGGTCTTTCTTTAATATGACCAACACTTCTTCTAGTTTGGTAAAGTCGACGGCAGGCCGAACTTCGACATCTTGGGTAATCCCGTATGATTTGCGATTCACGGAAGTTACGGTTCCAAGCGGCAGCCCTTTGGGATAAATTCCATCAAGTCCCGAACTGACAATCATGTCGCCCGCTTCGATGTCGTCTGTTCGCAATGCGTATTTAAGTAAACATGAAAAATCAGAAGCGCCTTCCAGTATGCCGCGTGCGCGTGATCTTTGAACAATCGCATCAATTGCCGAGAGATTATCGAGTATAGTGATAACATCGGCGTAATCATTGGTTGTTCTGAGTACTCGCCCAACAATACCTTCGTGGGTGACTACCGGCATGCCGTTTTCGAGCCCGGCGGCTGAACCTTTATTAAGACGAACCGATTGAAATTCCGTAGTGACATCGCGTGCGATTACCTGGGCAGTAACCTTTTTACCTTCGACAGAGTCTTGGAATTGAAGCAGCGATCGCAACCGTTTGTTTTCTGCCTCCATTTCGCGAAAATTGTGGATCGAGGAAATCAGTTTTCGATTTTCCTCAACCAGAGTTTTCAGCTCTTTTTCGGTATTTATTAGGAAAACGTAACTTTGAATAAACCGAGCTGTTCGGTCGACCGAAAAACTTACCAGTGCCTGGACCGGGGCGGTTACGAAAACTATGATGCGGTCGAGGAAATTGAAATCCCCAGCCGCCTTGCTGCTTGAGTTTAGAGACAAGATTGGTATAAAAACCAAAACAGCGAGTGAGCAGTAAAATCGGTATTCTTTAATCCACTTCAGCATTTAGACAAACTATAACATGTCTGGTTGTGGCGTCTAATCGCATTTGAGAAGAAAGGTTCCTATGTTTCAAACCATGCGTCGAGTTTTCGGTCCGATTACGGTTGGTCTTATTGTTGGCGCGATTGCCATAGTGTTCGTAGCAACCGGAGCCATGGATGTTTTGGGCGGCCGAATGGGCGGGGGAGGCGGCGGATACGCTGCGATGGTGAACGGTGACTCGATCAGCATTAACGATTTCAATCGAGAATACCAAGCACGCATGGAGTCATTCCAATCCATGATGCAGGGTAAGGTGGACCCCAAGTTTCTCAAACAGTTGGGGGTCGAAAAACAGGTATTAGAAGACCTGATTCGCAAGCAAATCATGCTTCAACAGGCGCATAAGCTTAATCTTGTGGTATCCGACGAAGAACTCAAAGATCGAATTCAAGACCTTCCTTACTTTAAAAAAGACGGCAAATTTAATGCGGCGTATTATAGGGAGCTGCTCAAGGCCAACGGTCAACAACCGGCGCGTTTTGAAGAACGAATTCGGGAAGACTTAGTTCGCGGTAAATTTGCGGAATTAGTTCGGGGAATGGCCCGAGTTTCTTTGGAGGAGGCGAGACACGAATTTCTTTCAAATGAAGATCGACGTTCGGTGTCCTACGTTCTCGTAAACTCCAGTTATGGAAGAGAACGGGTTACAGTATCTCCAAAAGAAGCAGAGGATTTTCTTAAAACCGAGGCGGGTCTAAACTCGACTAAACAGCATTACGAACAATATAAGTTTTTATACACCAAAAAAAGTGCAGCCCCGTTAGCTAAACCCAAGGCAGGTGAGCCCGCCGCTAAACCCGAATACCTAGCTTTTGATGAAGTTAAGACTAGGATTGCTGTGGATTTGTTAAAGGATCGCCGGGCCGATGAAGCAACCAAAATAACCCGTGCGGTCGCTGAAGGCATTCTTGCGGTCGGCAAGTCTAGCGGTTTGGATGCCCTTAAAGCATCTGCCAAAGCGCGCGGGCTTGATGTGAAGACCAGTGAGAAATTTAATCGTAGCCAGGGTTCCATTGCAGGACTTGGAGTTCTGCCCGACTTGGTTAAAGACGCGTTTTCCAAGCCCTCGACGTTGAGCAAAGAAGCGAAAATTTATGAAAACCGAGGCTCCTTTGTGGTGGCGTTTTCTCCGATGGAATACCAACCGGACCTGGCCAAGTTCGACAAAGAAAAGGACGCCTTGCTGGATTCGTTAGCTCAGAAAAAGCACCAGACTCTGGTGGAACAATGGGTAAGCGATGCCCGCCAAAATGCTCGAGTTAAAATTAATCCGATCCTTTTTCAGCAAGACGCCAGTTAAGCGGTTCAGTGTTTGACTAATTAGTGCAATGTGTTAGTGCGCTCCCATGGGTATTAGGATTAGGGGGGCGTGGGGGCTCTCGCTTGCGGTTATTTCCCTCACATCATCGTTCGCATATGCAGACGTCAAAGTGCCACGCTTGCAACTGGACGTCGATCGGCGCGAGGCCGAGAAAATGCAACTGGGTTATGGAATGGTTTCTTCGAGAAAGGAAACCCGAAAATTTCCCGACCTGCTCTTGGCGGTAGACGTTCCGTTGCCGTCGTTTGTTCCAATTAGAAATTTAAAGTCCTACACCAGAATTACCGGCCAGATTACTTATTCTCCGGAAACTGACGAGGCTCGACTTGAGCTGGAACTAACTCCCGTTGAAAAAATCGTAGATTATGAGGATCCCGATAATCTCATCGATTCAGAGGCGACCAGTTACCTTCCAATTTCTTTGAAAGCAAAAAACGGCGAAGTTTCGGTGATCGATGCGGGCATAAGTGCGATCGGCTGGCAGAAACGACAGACTTCTCGTTTAAAGAAATTTTCGGCATCTGAGCTAGATGACTTTGTGCGATTGGCCGTCGAAGCGGTTAAAGTGCGATACGTTAGACTTAATCGGTCCGGGTCAGACGACCAGTTTTTGGTCGCAACCCCAGCGGTCGTGAAATTTAACGCAGGTGCTTCGTGGGACTCTAATTGTAGTCCAAATAAATTAGTTTTCGAAATGGGCGGAGTCATTGGTTTCGATGGGGCCTTTGCCCTTAAAAATCAGCAACGCAACGGACTGTTTACTGGAGTGGGTAATGCGGACCTGTTTGCGCGTGTTCGAGCGCGCGTCGAGTCGGCCCTTGGTGAATGGGAACTCGGGTTGCAGACGGGTGTATTAATTCATAGTAATAAAAATGACGGATCGCGTCTTAGTTCTGCGTCGTTTTTGATTCAAGGTTCCAGTGGGCCTAGTAGCGATACTAGCGGGAACCCTAATGATATAGCGCAGGGCAGCGGTGGAAGTGCCGAAACGTTTGCTTACACGATGCTTTATTTAAAATGGAATCAATAGTTAAGTCTTGAAAGGGCGTTCAAACTAGGACAAGCTCCTTTCTGTAATTTGGTTTTACTCTTTTTCGATCCTGAAAAAAGAGCCGAGAAGGGGCCTCGCTTAATTGTGGGGCCCCTTTTTTTATTCCGCCAAGATCTTTCTCAGATGTTTGCCAGTTAGCGATGACTCAATATTGATTAGTTCTTCCGGCGTCCCGCAACCTACAATTTGACCTCCCGTTTCTCCGCCACCAGGGCCTAGGTCAACCACCCAATCGGCTTGGGCGATAACGTCGAGGTTGTGTTCGATCACCAAAACAGTATTTCTTTGGTCGACCAGTTCATGAAGTACGCGAATAAGCTTTCGCACGTCGTCGACGTGCAGACCTGTGGTCGGTTCGTCGAAAATATAAAGTACATTGCTATTCATTTTTCCTTCGAGCACCGATGCGATCTTGAGTCGTTGCGACTCACCACCTGAAAGTGTGGTTGAACTCTGTCCCAACTGAAGATATCCGAGACCCACGCGTTTGAGCGTTTGAAGCTTAGAGCTCACGGCGGGATATTCCCGAAAGAGGTCGATGCACTCTTCGATGGTGGTTCCTAGTAGTTGGAAGACATTTTTCTTTTTAAATTCGACTTCCAGAACCGTTTTTTTGAACTTGCGGCCTTCGCATTCGTCGCAGGGAATTTGAACGTCGGCCATGAAATGCATGTCGAGTGAAATGCTGCCTTCGCCCTTACAAACAGGGCAGCGCCCTCCATCTACGTTGAACGAAAAATACTGGGGCGAAAAACCTCTCCGAATCGATAGGGACTGATTGGAATAGATCTTTCGAACATCATCCCAAATTTTTAAATAAGTAGCCGGGTTTGAGCGTGCACTGCGGCCAATAGGTTTTTGATCGAGCATCACGACGTCTGAAATGCTATCGGCACCGTAGAGTCTACGAAACTTCCCGACATCAACATTTTCACGATGAAACAACCGATGCAAAGCGTTGTAAAGTGTGCGGTGAATGAGAGTCGTTTTTCCGCTGCCAGATAAACCGGTAACCGCAACGAGTTGATGTAGCGGAATCTCAAGTTCGAGGTCTTTAAGATTGTTTTCGCAGGCCCCTTCAATTCGAATAGTTTTATCCCCGCGGGGGCGACGTTCCACCCTTTTTTCAATCGAAAAAGTTCGCGAAAGATATTTTGCAGTGAGGCAGCCCTTATTATTTAGAACCTCTTGAAGTGAGCCAGCGGCCACGACTTCACCCCCTCGGTGCCCGGCGTGGGGCCCGAGTTCGATGATATGATCGGCACTCGCGATCAAGTCCAAATCGTGCTCTACCACCACTAAGCTATTGCCGTGGTCGCGCAGTTGGTGAAGAAGCGTGATTAGTTTTTCAGTGTCTTCAGGATGTAGCCCGATACTGGGTTCGTCGAGTACGTAGAGTGTAGAACACAAGCGATTCCCGAGTTGGGTTGCGAGATTGATGCGTTGGCACTCGCCACCAGACAATGTTTTGGCCAAACGTCCCAGCGTTAAGTAGCCTACCCCGACGTTCTTTAAAAAGCTCAGACGCCCGCGAATTTGCTTCAACACATCTTCGGCAACTTTTTGGTCGTAGGAATTCAAATTCATTTCCGAAAAGAAGCGGTCAGCATCAATGATCGGAAGAGAAACCACTTCGGCGATATTTTTTTTTGGTTCCGTGGGTAAAAAGACCGAAAGGCTTTGGGGCCCCAATCGAGAACCTTTGCAGGAGTTGCACATTCGTTGGGTTTGGTAGCGTCTGATAAAAACCCTTACGTACAGTTTATACTTCCAAGCTTTTAACTCTTCGAAACAACCGTTGATTCCCGGAAACCCTTTTTTGGCACCGTCCCCATTCCAGATAAGATTCTTTTGTTCCTGAGTAAGGTCTTCGTAGCGTTTTCCGACTGGTATTTTGTGTTTCTCACAAAACTTAATTAAATCGTGATGCCACTCTTGGTAAGCAGGTTTGGTAAAAGGATCAACCGCACCATTTTTTAGAGTTTTTCTTTTCTCAGGAACGACTAAATCCTCGTCAAGTTCCAGATTAAAACCAAATCCACTGCAGTCGGAGCAGGCTCCAAGAGGACTATTAAACGAAAAAAATTGAGGTTCGGGCTTTCGATGAGTGGTGCCACAAGCATCACAACTAAACGCGTTCGAAAAATTGAGCATTCGCCAACGAGAGTTCGAATCTTCAACGACGCCGATTGTTAGTTTTCCGTTTCCTTGGCCGAACGCCTGATCGAGTGCATCGCGCAAACGGGCGTCGGTCACCGGTTTTTCGGGGCGCGCCATTCGATCAATAACAAGGGCGACGGTAGATACTTTAGTCGGAATTTTTTCTACCTCTGAAAGTTCCAGAACAAGGTCCTGTTGATCGTTCGAAAGAGCAATTCGTTCAAAGCCCGACGACATGAGAAACTTGCGTGTATCTGGCCATTCTTTTTTGGAAATGGCCGGAATCGGAGCGAGCACATAAAACCGGGCATCGGGTTTTAGTTTCTCAATTTCTCGCGCCACCGTTTCTGAAGAATGTTCGAGAACTGGTGCGCCGCACTTAGTGCAGAAAGTCCGACCGATTTTCGAAAATAGTAACCGAAGGTAATCATAAATTTCGCTCATGGTTGCCACAGTTGAGCGACTGTTGTTGATGTGGTTTTTTTGTTCGAGAGCAATTGAGGGGCAAATATTTTCAATCGATTCGATATCTGGTTTCGGCATTTTTTCTAAAAACTGCCGTGTGTAAGTTGAAAGGGATTCTACGTAGCGGCGCTGACCCTCGGCAAACAGCGTATCAAAAACGAGCGATGATTTTCCGGAACCAGAGACTCCCGTAACAACGGTGAATTTTTTTTGAGGGATATCGACATCGATATTTTTTAAACAATTAGTTTTCGCTCCGCGTAATTTAATATAACGCAAAACGTCATTTTTGTTTTTCGTATTCTGCAGCGGTTTTTCAGCGATTTTTTGCGATGTTACTTTAATTTCTGGCATGATGCGCAACGCTAGCATGATCGTATTTCTTTTAAAAATTTTTGTTGCTGCTCTTGACGCATCGGCTAGCGAAGAATAGTTCAACACGTCTTAGGGAAGTTCCTGGGGAGTTTCGGAAAACGATTTTTGGGGAAGATCCGAAACGAAGGAACTAGGGGGGTTCATGAATTGTTCCGGCGTTAATGCGTCTACTTTATCTGCAGTACCAGGTAGCAATCACGAAATCAGGAAGGCGATTAAGCAGTTTTGTTTGTTTACAGCGACAATTTTAGCGATGGTAGTTTCTTCGCAGGTGTTTGCTTCGGACAAGAATCTTCATTTGTCTTGTCGCGACATTATTGCGGTCGATGCTGATTCGGAAGAAGCGCTTCAAGATATCGCGCGTTACGAATTCCTCGAACAAGAGCGAAGCCTGCTAGACCTTGTTTCAAACAACCCAGAGACGAATCTTGTTGTACAGCACCCATGGATCGCGATGAACGCATGGCAGCGTCTTTGGACTATGCTGCACAGCATGGGAGTCGAGCGAGTGCCGCACCCAGATCGGCCGGGAAAGAAGATTCCCGTGTATAGGTTTTTCGAAGCAGGCGCTGAGCAAACGGGTGGTCGCAAAATCGTAGGTCACTACGAAGCGAAAGCCCGCATGGCGAGTGTCATCAAAGCGAGCGGTACAGGCGACGCAGCTAGTCGGTCACTTAATATTTTAGTGGGACCAGCTGGTTCCGGAAAAACCGAGCTGATCGAAGTTTTGCGAGAAGCTTATCGTTATTTCATGGTCCGAAATCCAGATTTTTTCCTTTATTCGATCGTTTTTAAGAATCTCAACGAAATTCCAGCACTTAAAAAATGGCTTCAGGACGAGTATGGCCACGTAGAAGATTTCGTGCCGCCGTATCCGCAATTTCCGTTGGCGATACTTCCTAAGGCTTTTCAGAAATCGGTGATCAAAATGGCCGAGCCTAGAGTCGCAGAAATGACAGGGGGAATGAAACCTCGCCCGTTTACCGACCTGAGTACTCCACTGGACCAAATTCGAGATATGATTCTAGAGCATTATCACCAGATCGAGTTGGCGTCTCCCGGGGAGCGGGTAAAGCGCACGCCACAGGAGCGATTGCTTCATGAGTTGGCAATTCTCGACAAGCACGTAAAACTTCGCCGTATCGTGCTGGCAGCACCAAAAATCGACGGCAAAGATACCGAAGTAAACTGGCGTAAGTTGTTGTTGGGTGAAAACCCTGGATTTGTTTTAGATCCAAACAAGAACAACCCGTTCAAGATTGATTATGGCGGGAAAGTACCAAATGCCAATGGCGGCGCCATTTTGTGGGACGAGTATTTGCGTAACGGAAAAAAACTTCGAGACGCCACGCTAGGAATTATTGAAAGCAACGAAATTAACTCTGAACTTGGGGAAAGCCCCAAGCTAGATATTGCCGCGTTTGCCGCCAGCAACAACGAAAGTCTTGTGGCCGTGCGTGGAGAAGCTAGTAGCAAGGCGCAGCTCAGTCGGATGCGTCTAAATCAAATGCCGTGGCCAATCTGGCCGCACGAAGTTGCGGAAGTTATTTTGTTAGTTAATAAACGCGGCACCTACATGCAAAAACTCGGTGTTCCGGAAGCCGACGCCGACGGAGTTGTTCAGTTGCCCGAAGTTAAACCGATTAATCTCTCCGAGCTTTTTCCAATGCGTCAGTACGGAAAGCGCACGGAAGGGTCGGATCGTCGGTATGCCTTGTTCGTGGGCGAAGGGCCTTCGCGCATAACGATTCAACCGCATGCTTTGATGTTTATGAGCTACGTGACCGCTCTTACACATTTGAGTTTTGAGGTTCGAGAACTTGAAAAGAAAATGCCGAACTCTTCAATTAAGAATTCGACGGTCTTTAGAGACGGTATCGCACGATTAAAAGCTCTGACCTATAGAATAGAAACAAGTAAAGAAGACAACTACGCCGAATGGCGCGAGCTGATGAAGGCATCCACGCTTTTGGGTGAAGGCCACTTTGGACTCGATATGCGCCATGTAGCTAAGAACTGGTTTCCATTGGCGCTTGAGTTGGCCCGCGATAATGCAAACACTTTAACTGTGGCGGTCGCTAGAGAGGCGTTCGAGCAGTTGCTCAATCGCGAGGAAGACATTGTTGTTCCCGATAACAATGCAAGGCTCACTTGGTTGGGTTACGCTGACCGGGTCATTGTTGATTTGATTGTACCCGAAATGCGACGTGACATTATGCGCGCTTGGGGGGCCGAAGAAGGTAACGCCCGGCGCATTTACGACATGCTTCTTAAAGAGCTCATGAATTCTAGTGGGCGAGGCCCGTCGGAGCGCCTTAAAGACGTAATGAAATTCTATCTCGAAGTGAATCGTGAGCCGTTGGTGCCCGCAAATATTACCGAGTTTTTGGCGCGCGCTCAGGAACGACTTTTGGAAACTGGGGGCAAAGGTTTTGTCGATGAACCGCACCCAGGACTCATGGAAGCAATTCACGAGTATCTCGCCGATCAACAGTCGAAAATTGTTCCGCTAACTGTAATCGCTGATTCGATTGCTGGAATTGAAACTGATGCTGCGAGTTCCGAAGTGCGGGAAGCCTTCAAAAAAGTGATGATCCATGAGTTGGGGTATGCTTCCGATCGCGCAATTGCTGATGCAATCGCAACTGTGGATGAAGTGCTCTCCAAAAAAGAAGAACTTGAGTCTCGCTAATCATTAAAGAGGGCTGTTTGTTGTGAAGCTCCGAGAGAACGTTCTGAAATGGTCGATTCTAACTGGTCTGGTGATTGCGCTTTTTGCGTCGAACGCTGAAAGCGCGGTTATCAGTCGGCAAATCGTTGGTGAAGGCGGTGAAGAGCCTTTCTATGCCAAGTTTGCGGACACGAAGGCAGAGCTAAAAGACCCAGAAGTTCGAAAACAAGTTGGAATCTACGTTTTGAACCAGAGCGGCGAACTGGAAAAGGTTGTCGAAGGTCAAATTCTTTTTCATAGAATTAAAGGACCTATTCTCCATCGATTCGAAACGACAGTCTACAACGGTCTGCATGCAATGGCGGCAATCGTAGATAACCGCCTTAAGATTTTTTCGCTCGCGAGCCGACTAAAAGACCCTGAAAGCGTGATCGAGCTTGGATCAAAGGGAGCTCAGTTGTTGGATTCAGCTACCAACCGGGTAGTAACGCTTCCTCTTATTCAAGACGCTGAAAATGTTAACTTCATAACTGGTGAAGCTACGAAAAAAGGCCAAACCTTTGTTGTTTCAATTAAGTTTCCGAAAAAAGATGCTCGTGGAAACGGAGTAACGTTCGCGGGCTTCTTAACTTCGAAGGAAAATGGCAATGAAGAGTCGCTTGAGATTGCCTCGAACCTATATGTATTGGATTACAAGTATTACAAAGTAACGGAGTTACAGAACTTCATTGCCGCGGAAGACGATAGGTTAAAAGCGGAATTCGAAACCGTCATTTCACCACTCTACGGGAACGTGTTGGCTTTGCCTGCGTCTTCGGATGACCGCACAGTCACAGAGTGGCGAAATACCCAACTTCGAATGATAAAAAACATGCACGGAGACCAACGTGCGTTGGACGAGCTCCCAAGAATCAATCTTTTAACCGGTCAGCGAATTATTCCCGCCCCGCCTGTTGGGCTCGAAGATGGGGGGCACTGGCGCTTCGAACAACGCTACGATTTACTTGGCGGTAAAAATGAAGTGATTATCAACGGCGGCCGTGACGACATTAAGTTGAGCGGTCGATTAAATACGCGCACCGATAAAAAGTCCGGCGGCAATGAAAATTATGCAGTTTTTGAAAACTCGAATGAACCGAACATTGCCTTATTTACACTCAATGATCAGTTGCACCTAATTCTCGATGATACCAGCGGCAAGACGCGGATCATTCGAGTTGATACCGAAGCTACTCCCACAGAGATTACTTTTTTAACTAGAAAAGTGGGATCTGCCACTTACTTAATGCTGTCTGGCAGGCTGACAAACGGGATCGAATTTACGACGGCATACGAATTGGTGTTAACTGGACAGCAGGCTCACATTCGCCGCGCGGTGCCGGTGAATTCAATATATTATAAGTCTGCTGATGAGTTGGCTGGCCGATTCATGGATGACTTAAATTACGATGGAGCATCAGGCGAACTTCTACTATTTGACGACCTAACACCGCTCGCGGGAAATTTTTCAAAATACCGAGCTGCTCGCCTAGAGAACCCGGTCGCGCGTCGCTTGAATTTGTTAGAAAGCAACGAGGACAAACAGATTTATTGGTATCCAGATACTGAAAATCAACACTTTCGAGTTGACTGGCACTCCAACCGACTGTTCATAAAAAAATTAGGCAGTTCCGAGGCGCCTACGAAACTGTTTGATGTACAACCCGACGAGATGACTTTTTTTGCTTTCCCTCTAGACGGTTCAGAAGAAGACGATGCGCGGGAAAAAAAGAAAGCTAGAACCTACGTTGCGCTGCTATCGATCAAGTCCGGCGATAGAGGTCGCACCCATTCGTTTCATGTCAGGGATTTAGGAAAAACGCTCCTTGTCGAGCAACATGTTGTTTTGAGCGATACTTTTTATTCGAAGGCGGAATTGGGCCGACGAGTAGTGTTGGCAGAGGATGATCGATATATCTTTGACGACGTTACCCCTCCGCAACCCTCAATTTCAGCTTACGATTCAGTATATGAAAGCAGTGGGCTTCATATCGATATACTTGCGAGCCATGAAAACAAACTGGCTCGCCGACTCAGACGACCAATTGACGAAGTGGAATTGGGCCCCTCTCTAGCGGTTCGTCTCTACGGATACGGTGATGAAATAACTCCGCCTTCCGGAGTATATACGGAACGTAAAAAAGGAGCGCCCCTTATTGCGGGGCAATTACTTAGTAGGGCCAACGAAAGTGGCGAGAAAAAATACTTCGTGCGCCGTACAACGGTGAACCTACCTGGTGAAAATGGCAATAAACCTCTTACGTTTAACGTGAGTGCCGCAATTATTGACCCTTCGTTTGGCTCTGGTAGTAGGGGTTACAACGTTCAAATTTTCGTAACAAGTCCCGAGGAATCTTCAGTACCATTTTATGCAAAAGAGAGTTTGAGTAGTCCCTCAAACTCCGGCGACGGGCAGCTGGATCAATTGGAGGCCATCGAATTACGTTCCGGCAAAGGCGAAAATTCCGACAAAGTTTTTCTAATCATGGCGTTTCGAGACGTTGTGGCGCACGGAAAAATTCTGCGTAAAGGTTACATCGCGGTTAACCCTTACACAGTATCTCTACCAAATAAAAAAGATGCCGAGCGAGGGCGTGCTAAAGAAGTAATTTTAAGTGCAACCACTAAACCGTTTGTCATTCCTGACATGTCCATCAGTCATAAAGAACTGAACTCGCGATTAGTGTTTGAGGCTTCCACTGGAGAACCCTGTTGGGAAATGAATCCAGATTTAGACACGGCAGATGCGAATTACGAGGTTTTAAGTTTTCTTTCTGGCAAGGCGTGGAAGCCAAATTTATCAGAAAATCCAAATGCAAAAGTGGAACGTTTAAAAGACGACGCTTACCGAAAAGGCCAGTCCTGGAAAATTCATGGCCGCAATTCGAATCGGGCCGAAATCCAAAGTTTAAATAAAATGGACCTTTCGGAATATCGACAAGACGTACTTCCGAAAATTACGGAAGTCATGGCTGAAATGATCGAACCAGGAACTCCGGTAGGACATCGCGTTTTTATCGTCGATAAAACATTAAAATCTTTCGTCGTGAATACGCTTCTCGCTCGCTACATTGATGAACTAGATAAAGCACAGCCACGACGTTGGAATTACCGAAACGGTGTGCCACTATATTTATTTAATCCCGCGGATATAAAAGAACAGTCGACCGTTATGGAAAATCTCGAAGGCATTCGAGATATGAAAGGTCGCCCTGTATTGGTCGTAGATTTACAGCACCTCTCGAAAACGGAGATTAATCCGACGCCGGGTAGTGATGGGTTTTATGTGCGAGAGACCAAAGCTAAAAAGGGGACAGGACCTGAAGCTGAAACCGGTGACGTAGATGTGCTTTCTGAGCAGAAAGTTCCAAGTTTAATGTATTTGTTGGCCACTGAGGGACAGCGAATCGAACTCGTAAAGTTTCCGAAACTGTCCACTGGATATCGAAAGATATCAACCCTGTTCATAGGTACTAGAGAAGAATGGGCCTCGGCAAAGGCCAAGACTCCGGAAAATAAATACGGACTATTCGAAAAAGTCGAAGTCATCGATTTAGGTGAACCAACCGCAGAAATGAGAAAAGGACTTTTTCGCCGTTCCCTTGAAGCCCCAGAGATTAAAGCACTAGAACTGCAGTTCGATAGTTCCGAGATCGCTCGACACGAAAAAAATCTTACCAACGAAGAGCAACTAGAAAGAATTCTAGACTATATAGTTTCTCGTTCCGAACGGCTTGCTTCCGAAGAAAATCGCGACATTTTTAACGCCTTTCTCCGGTTGCGCAATCAACTTGTTCGATCGCTGCTTGAAGACGAATATATTCGAAAAAATCGGGTAGTGGATGTTCGATACGTGGACCGAGTTTTCACGCAAGTGTTCAACGTACCACTTAGTTTAAAAATTCTCCCTGAGAGCGATCCGCTTAAAAAACTTTCCAAACGCAATGCGGTCGTTGAGTGGCAGAAGGCGGGCTACGCAGGGGCATTTTCACTCAAACAACAAGTAATTGAGACCATTCTCGGCCAAATGCATCGAGACTCGGGCGTAAAAGTTCAAGCATCCTTCCTAATCGTAGGTAGCTCGCGTTCAGGGAAAACATTCCTTTGGGAAACATTGGTCAAAATGTTGGGACTAAAGAAGTACGATTTCTACGCAAAAGATGTTGCTGAAAACGACGATGCTCAAGCAATAAAAATTGGTATAACGGAAAGTCTTGGGCGCAAAGATTCGACACTCGACGCCCGTGATCTTACCGGTGCCGGCGACGTGATGAGTCTCGAGACTCAGCTCAAGCACCTTGAACATTTCTTAACTCGGAAAAACGGAAGTCGTGGGTTCATTCTTTTTGATGATATTCACCGATTCCCGCCGCGAGAGCGTCGCATATTAACCGAACGAATTCGCGCTCTACTAGAGCAAGAGTATTATGTGGCGCAGTCCACATTTGATAAAAAGATCGTCGAGCGCCCAAGTAGTGGATTGGCGGTTTTTGCCACGTTGAACCCGCCGGATGACGTTACCCGCATACGGGAGTTTGATCCAAATTGGCATCCGTGGTCGGGCGAAAAACCGCACCCGCTTATTTTGGCTAAGGCTGCCTTACATGACAAAGAAGTACCGATCGAAGAAAGCTTTTTCACGCGATGGAAGCTACCCTTGTTCATTGATAAATTTCCAATCGGCGCCAAGAGTCCGGAACTCGTAAATAACATAGTTAAACTTTCGCGCGATGCTCTTGAGGATTCCGGAAATCCGTTTTTAGTCACACCCGAAGTTATCGCCTCTCTGGTCTATGGATTTCGCGACGAAAACGCTAAAACGTTTCTTTCAGATTCTTCTTCCGCGTTAATTCAGTTAATCGCTCGTGCTCAGTCGGCCTATTCCGCGCCTAAAATTATCGCTCTACGTGAAGGCAGCCCTTTGCCCGATCTATCTGCAGAAGTAAAAATCGAACCCTATGCGGAGAGCAAAAACAAAAAACCGCAGATACGCGATCATGTAAATCAGCACTTTGTAGCGTTGTCATTTGACGAAGGTTATACTGGGCACCTGGAATTGCTACGTCTCATGGTAGACTCGTTTCGAATCCGAGTTTACGAAGAGCTTGTTCAGGAACTGTCGCAATCGGAACGCTACGCGCTTGATGTAAAAATTGCATCTTCAGTTTTGGCGCCTGCCCTCTATGGACTTGGGCGACACATGATGGAGCGGCCGAAGTTGCCACTAAAGTTTCTGCAGCTCGATGCTTACAAGTTGGGTGGAACCTCAAAAGCTGACGAATTAGTTTTCCACGAGGAATTAAAAAAACTAGCAGACCGTGAACCGACTGAATTTTTTCCGCAGGGGTTTGATCGGACTCAGCGAATTAAGGGTTTAATTAGCGCAATTGAAAAGCGACGTGGCACGGGTCCCGAGGGATTCACGCGACAACAGGTTTTAAGAGAGTACGTCGAGTATGCCCAGATCGAACTTTATGAAGCTTTTTTAGCAACGATGCGATTAAGAACCACCCAACCATTTCCTAAACCAATGGATTGGTTGAGGTCGCTCACGCCGCAGTCTGCCGGCGAAGCCAGCCCGTTTAAGGTGTTAGCTCCAAAATTGGTCCAAGTGTTTGATCGTTTCAGAAAAGATATTCTCGACGCACGACTTTATCACGGCGTGCCCTCAGAAAATATTCCGGATTTTTACGATGTATCGAGACTGTTTGGATTTGTTTTGGATAAGGCGATGACACGCCTACCGTGGTCGGAAAGCACGACCTTCATGGTCGATTCGTTAAGTCTTTTGAGTGACGACATGAATTTAGCGCAAATGCGGGGTGTGCAGGATTTCTTCTTTCTACGCCCTACCGCGATCATTCGACCTACTACGCGTGACTTAATGATTGAGTCAGTGGTGAGCTCGCCGGTAGTTCAAGGGATCGACGAAAAGCGCCGGGACGAATTGGAGAAGCGATTCCAACTAACCTGTAAGGAAATTTTGGAAAAGTGAGTGAGGCGTATTTAATGCGATTACCTAGAATTTTTCGAAAAACTTTATTGATTTCGGTGACGGTAATTGGCTTTGCAAACAGTAACGCCGCTGAACCTCCAAAAAAACCAGGAATCGTTGCTGATGACGTACCTGGTGCAGCGGTTTGTCGCGATATAATTTCTGCAGCGGTTCCACAAAAAGAAATTTTGAGACGCGATCGTTTAGCCCGCACGAAGGTCGGAGATCTGAGCCTTGTTTCCAGTGGCCGTGATGAAAATTTGTTTCCAGAGTATGTAAAAGCCGCTGAAGAGATATTCGGGAAAGACGGAGTCGCGCACAAACTTGGCATCGCGGTTCCACCGCATCAGCTAACTTTTGTTCCGAGTGATAGACTCGCTATACTCGCGAGCATTGGACACCACGCGATTCCGCATTGGTACGACGGCATGAAAATCGCTCGTCAAGCAAAAGGTGCGGCTGGTGTGTTGGAGTTTGTAACGCCCGGTTGTCCTACTTGTCGTTCTTTTTATCGCGACACGTCTTCGTTTCCTGTTCAAATTTCGATCATGTTTCACGTGGCTGGGCACAATGATTTTTCGGTTTATTCGCCTTTTGCGTTGCGCAGGCAAGCTGATCCGATCGCGGCTTCTCTTGAACTTGCCGAAATGGTTCAAGACTATTCCCGGCGTTTCGATGCCGATGCGGTGCATCTTTTTTACCAATACTTAAGCAGTTTTAGTTTTTTGCAGGACATCAACTACGGAGAGTTTACCCATCCTGATCATCTAAATAATGCAGGATTGCGTGACGCGGACCTTAAGCGAGTGGTGCACGGTGAGGGTAAGCGTGATCCCTACCGCGAAGCAGGAGTGATTGGACCGTTTCCCAAGCAGCCCAATATTAGCGGCCTTCAAGCAATGGTCGGTTATTTAAAGGGCCGCGGGCCGGAATGGAAGTACAAGCTTGCTTCGAAGTACGAAGAAATGGTTCGCGTGTACGGCTATGTTCCCGTCACTAAAATCATGAACGAAGGTTGGGCCACCTTTCTGCAAATCTTTTTAACAGCCCATTCAAGATGGAATAATTCAAAGAGCGTTCTGGAATTCGCAAATTTATTGTCAGGAGTGGCTTATCCGCAACTGACGAATCCCTATTGGATGGGGTTGGAGGCGTGGCTTCGAGTTTACAAAAACTTCGTAAAGGAAAATCCAATTGGCCCCGGCATGACAATGCTCGAGCGCGACCGCCGATTCGTGCAGCACGCGCACGGCATGATCGAATGGATGACGGACGCTGATTTTCTTCGACACGCGCTCGATGAGCAGTGGGTCACGGATATGAATCTTTTTCTGTCCCGGCCAGCAAGTGAACAAGAAGTGGATCCTACGCTACCGCCTGATCCAATGCACCCCGATTACAATGAGCAAAACGTAGTAGTGTCGCGAGATCCGAAGCGAGTTATTAATTTTATTACCGACTTGGTCGCAAATAAGAAAAAGCACTTGCCACGCATTACGGTAAAAAATATGCGCTCGCTCGATCGAAACGTATTTCATTTTGCGCATGAGGTTTACGAAAATTATCCTCTCGAAAGAAGCAGTACTGCGCAGACACTCTACGTGGCTGCTCAAGTGCTCGGTGCACCGGTGGCACTCGATACGATTGATCAAAGAAAAGTAATAAAACAAATGCCGTACCCAGAAGACTGGCCGGACTTTTGGCGACGCTTTATGCCACCGCCAACAACGGTGACATACGAACCCGTTCCGATTCGAGTGGAAGTGGATCTTGGTGGGAAAGTCGCCGTTTTCGAGCAAGTTAAGAATGCTGCGGATGGTGAACTTTTAGAGCGCGAAAACAAAGAAATTGCGACTGAGATGCAAGCAGCGATCGCGGCTTATCAAGACAGTGTAACAGGACTGGTAAATGGTGATCTTGAGAGAGATTGGCGCCATCTTTATGCCGATAGTGGCAAAATGATGATGCGCATCGCGGATCACAACACCACTCATGTTATCGAAGGTGTAGTGCACGACCCCAATTCCTCCGCGGCAATTGCGGAGTACACTAGGGTGATCAAGTCGGTGGGCCCTGCTCGACTTCGGGAACTCATGAAACGCGCGCGTCGTACTGCAACTGGCATCGCAATTCCAATTTTGCCGGACATTCCTGAATTCTCTTTTGATCGCGAAATGGTAGAGACGCTAAAAAATCTCGAGCCTCCGGCACCTGTCGATGCAAACGAGCGTATCCGCCCATTTGAGAAAATTTTAAGCGCTACTAGCAAAACCTCTAACAGTGGCGTCGGCGCGCTCATTGCATCGACCACCATCGACCTAAGTCGTTACGCCGGAACTTCCGCTTCAGTGCAAATGCTGCTTGATCAAGTGAAGAGTTTTGTAAATCAAGCGGGCCGACGTGAAATTATTTTTACGGGCTCCGATAAGGCGGAACGTTTGGTTCAAGAAGTAATGAACGTTTTATTGAAAGAATCGGTTTCCACTATTGATGGAAGAACTATTGATCTTTCAAACACAGTAGTTTGGCTTGAAACCAAAGACGGAACTCGCGTTGCGCATTCTCTGCCTCAAAAGCGAAATACTACTTTGGTGCTTTCGATGGCTAAGAAAGAAGGCGGTGTTACGCCGGGCCAAGGGCCGCGCCGTCCGGGCGACCGGTTTTGGGGACCGAAACCTGGCCAGGGCAAAGGTCCGGGTAAACCAGGCGATCCGGGCACGGATCCTAGTCAACCCCACGAAATCGAAATTTCGCTCGAAGACTATGGCCGAATTCTGGCTGAGGATATGGAGCTTCCGAATATTCGCCGTACTCGAGGGCAGTCGGAAAAAGTAAAGTGGGTGACCGAAGGATCGATGCTCAAGCCCGAAGGGGAAGTGGATTGGATTCGCACTGTGGTCGCGCCCAATGCCTATGGCCGTGGGCGAATGAACGAAGAGCTAAGAAATTTAAGAGTGGCTCGTGAACTTGCAGAAAAAGACGGGAATACTTTAAAGGTTGCGGAGATCGATGAGAAAATCGCTTCATTGCGCCGAAAAATTTCGAGCGTCATGAGCCGTGTGCAACGCGGCATGATGATGACCACCGAAGCCGACTACGTAACCGAAAAGCAAGAGCCCGTAACGATCCCCGATTTTAAGGCCGTACTTTTTGTGATGGTCGACATGTCGGGCAGTATGGGTGGTATTCGACAAGAAACTGCCAAAAATATCGCGTTCAAAACTCGGGCGGTCCTACGGCATTTCTATAAACATCTTGAGATCGTTTATGTTGGATTCGACACGGAAGGACACGAATTAACTGAACAACAAGTGTTTCACACATTTTTGGGCGGGGGCACTGCCTATTCAGGAGGACTTGCGAAGGTCCAGGAACTTTACCCTCGGTACCCGGTGGAACAATATAATCGTTATTTAATTATGTTGGGCGATGGCGAAACCGGTGAGGCCGATGCACAGGATTCGATTAAGATTCTCGAAGACCTCTATGAAGAAACTCAATACATGGGTTTTGGTTATTTAACCCTCAGTGATTGGGGCGGAGGCTTCAACTGGAGCGGCCCTTTTACCCAAAGCTTAAAAAACTGGGCGGCCGATAAAGAGTGGTTTGGATTTGCCGACGTGAATGACTCTTCGGAAGAAGCCCAAATAGAAACGATTAAGAAGTTTTTCGGAAAAAAATAGTAGCTTCCTTGAGTTTTTAATTTCGGCTAGAGCCAGGCGAGCCACACGAGCCAGGCACTCATGGCTATCAATGTAATGGCACTTGCGCGTGCATGGCAGTGGTCGGTGTGGGTTTTTTGAGGACCAAAATCTGGTCTAATGTTCATATACCCTAAAGTAGCAAGTCATGTGCCGTGTCAGCAGCGCCTAAGGGGGCAGGGTCGCCGCCGCCCTTTGGCTAGGGTGGCTTGACGAGTGACTAAAAGTTCGACGATTCTCGAGAGCAGCCCTTAGGGAACCCCTGGGAGCGACTTTTGGCACCTCATTTGCTTATGGAGCCATCAGCGTTTTTAAGAAAGGCGCTGTTGGAGGTTCATTATGTTGAAGCGCACGTCTAAAAATTTGATCTTAGCTCTGGTAGTTGGAACACCCATGGTCGTGGCCAGTGTGCCGAAGTCGCGTGAAATTTCGAACGACACGTCGATTTATCAAAATCTGCGAGAAGTTCGCCTGAGTCCAGTGAAGCACACTGACCTCGAGGCGCGCATTGATGCAGGGTTCGAAAAACTCTCCGCGACGGAAAAACAACACCGCACGCGAGTATTGCCGATGCGGGTATCTGGTCCGATGGACCGGGTTATGAAAACCCCTTATTCGCCGAGCTTTAAATCGCATAAGCGCGATCGGCGTTAGGTCCTACCGCCCATAGCGGACGAGGTGCCCCCCGCCCCGGGTCCTATGGTCCCGGGGGGCGGCCCCAACGAGCACGTGACATTTTCGGCCGCATCTAATAGGTTCACTTCATATTTATTAAGGAGATGAACCATGACCCGTGGAGCTTATAAAGTTGCCGATGAACGCCTTGCAGAACAAGGCCGTCTAAAAATTGAATGGGCCGAGAGCCGTATGCCCGTGCTCATGAAGTTGCGTGAAAAATACGCAAAAACTCAACCACTCAAAGGTCAACGCATTGCGGGTTGTTTGCATGTTACGAAGGAAACCGCTGTGCTTGTTCGCACGCTGAAAGCTGCTGGCGCAGAAGTTAGCTGGTCTGGCTGTAATCCACTTTCGACTCAAGATGATATTGCAGCAGCACTCGCCGCAGAAGGCATTAGCATTTATGCATGGCATGGCATGAATAAAGAAGAGTTTTACTGGTGCATCGATAGAACTCTTGATTTCAAACCCACGCTTACGCTCGACGACGGTGCAGATTTAATTTTCACCGTTCACTCCAAATACAAAGAACTTTGTTCGACCATTATTGGAGGAACAGAAGAGACCACCACCGGTGTACACCGTTTGCGTGCAATGGCAGAAGACGGAGCTCTCAAGTACCCAGTAATCGCCATCAACGATGCGATCACTAAGTGGGATTTTGATAACGTATTTGGCACCGGACAATCTTCGATCGACGGCATCTTGCGTGCAACGAGTGTAATGCTCGCGGGTAAAACTTTCGTAGTTGCAGGATTTGGCCACTGCGGCCGTGGTTGCGCAATGCGCGCTCGTGGCATGGGAGCCCGGGTTGTAGTTACTGAAATTCTTCCTACTTCGGCGCTCAAGGCAACCCTTGAAGGTTACGAAGTGATGACTATGGACGAAGCTGCGAAGATTGGCGACATCTTCATTACCGCAACTGGAATGAAAGATATTATTGTCGATCGACACTTCCGTTCCATGAAAGATGGCGCGATTGTTTGCAATACTGGTCACTACGATTGCGAAATCAATTTGGAACAACTCGGAAAGTTAGCAAAGCGAGTGCGTGAAGTTCGACCGAACAATGAAGAACACACGATGGCAGATGGTCGTCGCATATATGTTCTTGCCAAGGGCCGACTAGTAAATCTTGCGGCGGCAGAAGGTCACCCTTCTGAAGTAATGGACATGAGCTTTGCAAACCAATTTCAAGGAATGTTGCGTTTGGCGCGCGAAGGCAAAACCATGAAACCAAACGTTTACACCTTGGACCCAGAGCTTGATCAAGAAATCGCCGGAATTAAGCTCGAAACAAGCGGAATTAAAATAGATCATCTCACCGCCGAGCAAGAAAAGTACGCTCGCGATTATTCTGCAGGTACTTGATAGGGTATTAACATTCTAAAATGAACGCCCAAATGGAGTTTTGAAATACTCGGTTTGGGCGTTTTTTTTTGCGTTGGGGGACGCATGAAAATTCTTTTAGCATTTTTATTGAGTCTAAATTTCTTGGCATCGGTCGGCTACGGCGCGACTTCTGTTGGACAATACAACAACGGCTGCATTCTCAATGCCAAACCGCTGCCTAAAAAAACAAAAGGTCTTCGCAAAATCAACCCCGATCGCAAGCGACATTACGGGCATCAAAGCATGGTCGCGATTCTAAAGGCCCTTGGAGGCGATTACCGAACGCGGTACCCAAGCCCCAACGAACGAATTCACGTGGCCGATATCGCATCAAAGCGCGGCGGGCCTCAGAGGCCGCAGCATTCGTCTCATCAAAACGGATTAGATGTCGACGTGATTTACCTGCGGCGCGATCAGCGTGAAAGTAAAACCATGGACGAGAGTTTTGTGAATAAAGACGAAACTGAAGTCACCGATAATTTTGATTCAGAACGCAACTGGTGGGTCTTGAAGTACTTGGTTGAAACAGGTTCTACGAATCGTATTTTTGTAAACCGCGCCATCAAAAAACACTTCTGTGACCTGGGCGAAAGTATAGAACCCGAGGGCGAAATACGTGCAATTGTATTGCGCCACCTTCGGCCCTGGAAGGGGCACGACGATCATTTTCACTTTCGCCTCTTGTGCCCGCCGACCGATGAACACTGCTCGGGCAACAGTTGGTTGCCGGAGGGAGACGGCTGCGACGACCCCGTGCTGACCGATGGGTTTCCGAAAAAAACTAAAAAGACTGAAGATAAACCAAAACCCGCGCCGCATCCGTTGTGTGCAAAGGGCGTTTAAATTTAATTTCTATTGAGACGCTGGTTTGTAGCACACGTTGCACCGCGAGGCATTCATACTATCCGGCGACGATCCCCATGAGGTGGTCTCAGAACCGGCTCTAAATGCCATAGTGCCCATAAAAGGAATATCGATATAGTTCCTTACGCAGGAGCCGGGGCTTTCTTTATCTACTTCGAAGATCATGCCGCCGGAAGCTCGTTGAAATGCGCCCCCTAACAAAGAGTAACCAGACCACAGCGAATCCCAGCCCGTTGGGCAGGTAGGAACTTCGGCTGCATTGCCGTGCACTACATTTATTGGACCCGGAATCATGCACACCGA
Source organism: Bacteriovoracaceae bacterium UBA4573 (assembly GCA_002387735.1). Lineage (GTDB taxonomy): Bacteria > Bdellovibrionota > UBA1018 > UBA1018 > UBA923 > UBA923. The sequence goes on from DGKJ01000112.1 coordinate 34,300, forward strand.
GCATCGACTAACTTTCGGTCTGAGCCAGTTTTCTATTGTGGTGGTGGATTCTGGGTAGCTGGTCTCGCAGTTTGTTATGCATTGAGGTTGATTGGCTTCGATGACGTGGACGCAAGCATTTAAACACGTCTGATAACCAGTATTCGTTGTCGAATAGATTTGCTGAGTGTTAGAAAATCCGGCTCTCAAAGAAGAGACCAAATACAATGCCGTCGGCGCAGTCGGAGACCCGTAATTTCGCTGCGTACAGCCGCCAGTGGTGCAAATTCGCTGGTCATTGTTCAGAGCTCCACAAGAGCCCGGTGAACCGAGGTCATAGACTGTACCAATAGTATTCGTGTTCCAGTCGCCAATTTTCGAGTAACCGGTGCCCAACTGTTCAAATGTTCGACTTGAATTTCCGTTTACCTGAAACGTGCAGGTAGGAGATAGATTGTTCAAGGTGTGATTTGCGATTACCGTGTGGTTGAGCGGTTCTTCTTCGGGCATTACGCCGACCACGTTGCCATTGGAGATGAGATAACGGGGAGCGGTCACTCGCTCACCCAATGTCTGGTAGCCCTTAAGTGTAACGTTAGGATCTTGTCGAACAGCACCATAGAGGGCGAAGTTATAGGCCTTGGTACAGCCTACCGGCGCGGGGGTCGGTGTCGGAGTCGCAATTGGTCCAGGAGTTGGAAATCCGGGATTCATTACGATCGGCGGCATGATGACGACAGGCAAGCGAGGAGCTGGGCAGGTTATTTGATAAAATGTTTCCACGATCAACGGACATTCGCATGCGGTCGCAATGTTTCCATCGTCGCAGGCTGAAATCTGAGTGGCATTACATTTCACGCCGTTTACAGTGTAACGATCGTTTGAAAGTGTGGTGGACGAAGCCGGAATTCCAGCCATGCTGTAGAGCGTGTATTTGGTGCGAGCCTCGTAAGATCGAGGGACGCAATCTGACAGGCCGTTGGCGTCAGATGAGCATTTTGCGTAATCGTCGATGAGTTTACCGACCCCAACGTTCGCAGCAGCCGATGAAGAATTTAGAGTGGTGAAAACTGCACTGTCGTCGCGCAGGGTTCTTTGAATTTGACTGAAGAGATCATTTCGAGTTTGGGCGAATTCGGCGCTTTTCATTCCGCGTTGGTAATTCAAGAGTACTTGGCCCAAAGCCAAAGCCGCGGCTGCGATAATCGGGCCCGCGATCATAGCACCAACTAACGAAACGCCCGCCTGGGAGGCGAAGCGACCCCTTTGCTTAAACATAAAAACACCCCTCACCGGATATTATACCATTAGTTGATCTTTTTGATTAAGTAATAAATTTGGCTTTAACTATTTGAAATTATTTATTAATTTCCGATATTGGTGCTAAGGATATTTTCTGAAACTCCAGGCGGTTTCCAGCACACAGAGCATTTGAACGGTGCAGTAGTACGAGTGGTCCAGTTGTTAGTGGTTTGTTCGATCTGGCGACCAAAGTACGCCGTGTACTGTGCGATGCTCAAATGACCAAAGGTGTTGGAGCTCGAATAGTGTTCGATGAAAGGCATGCGTCCATGGGTGTATAGCTTCCAGCTTTCGGCCTGACTGTCGGTTAACCAATCCACAAAGGGCACAGTTTCGGCGTTATAAGGGTGGCAGCTTGAAATGGAGCTGAGATCATGTCGAACGGTGTACCCTTGAAAATTGCCTCTACCAGCACCCGAAAAGGCCGCCACTGAGCGACCTTCGTATAAACGATCGTAGCCCGCCGGGCACTGCGGTGCCAAATGCCGGTGATCTGTTTTGTTAAAGTTGTGCACCACGGATATGTGGCCTTCAATTTCACACACGGCACATTCACTGAGTACTGTTTGTAGGTTTGGAATGGTCGCTTCGTTGATAGTGGCCGACTCCGGTAGTCTGCGGTCCACGTCGCGCAACCACATGGTGCGGTCGTACAGTGTAGGAGACTGGCAACTACCTGATCGACTGCATTCGGTGTAAAAACCAGCAGCAAAGCGACTGTTGTTAATACACGAACCGTGTCCGCCTAGATCAATTTGTGTTCCGAAACTATAAGTACCCCAGAGCCCAGCAAAACTACGACGAGTGGTGGGATTGCCGGCATAAGGCAAGGTCACTCTTGCGGGCAACGACGAGTCTACGTTCTTAAAACTTACGTTGTATCGTGATCCGTCGGGGCGCACCACGTTTTTAAAGGTGCATCCGGGAGCGGCCTGGGTGCCCGAAATATAGTGGCGTGCGATTAGGTTAGTGTTCACAGGCGGGCGGCCGCAAATGAAATTGCCGTTTGCTGTAATTCCAGTCGGTACGTAACCGTTCGCGGTGTCACAGCCCGGGTTCGTAGGTGGTGTTACGTAGTTAATTTCTTCTGTCGTAAGTACGAATTCCGCTGAAATGGGCGCCGTACGAAAGCCGTTTGCGTCGCCAGTATGCGGAGAAATAGGATTTGTTACCTCGTAGCGAAAAACTAGGTGAGTGGCAACTTCACAGGAAAAAAGAGAATCATTTTCGGTGTGGCAGACCGGCCGAAACAAAACACGTGAAGCAATTGGGCAGTTCCGAGTGGCACCCGTGGCGTCAAGGCAGGGGGTTCCGTCGATTTTCCAAAATTGGTATTCGCCAATTTGGCGCATGATGGTTCGACCAGAGAGTGGGTGCACTAGCTCATGAAGAGGATTGAGTACGTAAAGGTGGGTTACCCATTCGTTTGGTGCGAGTTCTAGGCAGTCGAGCGTTCCACCGTCGTCCGTTAAACAGCCCTTGAGTGTTCTGGTGGCGCGAGCGCTTGGTGTGTTAAAACTTAAGATGTCCCAGAGTTTATTCGAGGTAACCCGTAAACCTTCGGGCGAAGAAATATAGTGCCGAACTCGCTCTGCGACCGCTTTTTGGCCGATTTTTAAGTTCTCACTTTTTTGTTGGCGAATTTGTTGAAGAACTACTTGGCCTCCGCTCGCTACTGCGAGCGCTACGGCTGCGGCAATTATGATTGACTGCAATGCCGTGAACCCGCCCTGTAAATTGATTCTTCTTTTAATTCCGTTACTCATAAATTCCCTATCCACCCAATACATTCGTTAGAGGCTGTGTTGTGAGAGGTTGTGTTGAGACGCTATCGAGTTGATCATTTGGTTGCTGGGTAATTTTCTGCGGTTTGTAGCAGACCGAACAACGCGACCACCGACCAGACTCGGACGTCGACATGGGGCGTCCACCAAAAAACTGAGCGTAGTCACCCGAAGTATTGTGTAAGCAGCGACGATCACTGGAATCACTCGTGTGATGACATTCGATGAATGGAGTGTGATACGGGAACTCCATTTGAAGGCAGCTGCCAGGACTAGCCATGTCCTGATTCGCGGTGTAACCAGCATTAAACCCGTCAGAGTGGGCAGTGAACGAGCCGAAACTAAAGCCAGCATACAATTGGCCCCAACCGTCCGGGCAATTTGGCACCGTATTGTTAGATCTATTTATGTTGTGCACTACCGACACTTCGCCTGGAATTTCACAAACGGCACACCGGCTTATCTTTCTAGCACCGACTACATTTTCGTTGTCTTCACCGTAGCTCACTCCGTCTGGAGGATTGCTGAGATTAGCCAGCCAGAGCGTAAAATCACCGCTCGAATTGCGGCGAACTTCCAATTCATCGTCGATTTCGATCGTGATCCCGTCAGTGAATTGGTCCCAGCGAGTTGCCGCGACGTCTACGCAAGATCCGGCACCACCCAAATCGATGTTAGTGCCTACTCGAATGTCGGTGAATGCGCCGGCGAAACTGTAACCATCTAATCTCGGCTGAGCATTGGGGAACGTTTGTTGAGTATTGGTAAACGTATTGCCGTTTCTCATTCGAACTTGAAAGGAGCAGTTTGGTACCGATGAGCTAAATGAGTGGCGGGCAAGTAGCGTTTTCTTTTTTTGCACTTGCACGCAACGTAAATTGCGGTCTGTCGTGACGCCGGCCAGTACTTGCCCATTTTCTAGATTACACGATCCGGTGGCGACGATTTCGGTTCGAGTGATTTTTTCAACCGACTGAAGAATTGGGTCCATTGATGTAGAGTCCACCGTTGGAAAATTTGCGCCCCCGCCGAAGAGCGAAGAACTTGCGACCGACACCCAATAAACGAATTTAATGTCGGTTGCCCGATAACACGAAGCCTCACTCGCAAGGTTGTCGTTGCATGCGGCGACATAGGCGAGTTCAGAGCGAATAGGGCATGCGTCCCGCGACGCATAGGTGTAGACAGGTCGCCCGTCTCGGCCGTCGCACAGAACACCATCGATCGTCCAGCGTGCGACACCCGGGGGGTGTACGTATTGGTTCGAAGCATTTCGTAGCTCGAAATGATAAACGGCCGAGGTCGTGAAGTTTACGGGTTGGGGTGACATTTGCACAACGTCGATCGGAACGATGTTGGTTTCGATGACTCGCATGTAAGGCCTTTGTAAACAGTCAGCCGTATTTTCCCACTGCGATTGATACAAACAGCGACGAATGTTGCGGTTTCCAGTGAACGCACCTTGAGCTGTTCTTACAACTGCTTCGGAATCTTTGAGTGTGTTGGAAAGAAGGCGCGCAATTTCTAATTGAGTGCGACGAATTTTGTCGTGGTTGGCAGCTCTTTGCAGGTTTGCCAATATTCCAGAGGCCACCAGCGCTATTACGCCGGCAAGACCTACCGATATGACGAGCTCAAGTAGTGAGAGACCTTGGGTCGCTTTTTTTGGTGAGCGGAAGGCTACATTAAACATACCTTGTTACCCCGTGAACCCCTTCTAATAAAATCTAGTTACCAATCACGATCGCCTGCCAAACAAGTGGCTGTGGCTCAATTCGCGATGGTTTGTAACAAACAGAACATTGAAATGCGCGAGCGTTGTCACGTGCGTACCAGAGTGCAAAATCCCCCGGCGTACGGTGCTGACACTGCGGTGGCGTGCCTGGCCCCCACCAGTCGCCATCACTTGTGTAGTGTTTGCATTCAAAAAACGGAATCGGGTCAATCGTTCCCGCGATTGGCAGGCAACTGCCTGGACTACTTAAGTTTGTACCGTGATTGAAGCCGCTGTCGCCATCACTTGCGTGTAACGTCATCGCAGCCAGAGCGCGCCCTGTGTAGAGACGGTCCCATCCGGCAGGACAAGCAGGCGGTGCGTCGGGTGTTGCTAGGTTGAAGTTATGTACGGCAATCACTGGACCGTCGATTTCACAGACGTTGCATCGACTTACGTATGGAGCGGTATTCGGAAAATCTGCTAGCGGCACGCTAGGCGGAGTTACGTTGGTGGCTCGCATCCACATTGAAAAATCGTTTCCAGTGCCCCAAGCCCGAAACGGAGTGTCGTCATCCATTTCAGCAAAAAAATCGGTTCGAGCGACTCCGTTTACTCGGGACATAATGTCGCTGAGATTCGAAACGACTAAGCACGAGCCTGGTTTTCCCAAATCTGGAACTGCACCGCTTTGGGCGCTAATCCAAGCACCCGCGAAACTGTAACCACCAACACCAGAAGCAAAGGCACTCGGAAATGATTTAGCAACCGGTACGGTGGTTCCTGAACGCAGAACGCTGAAATTACAATTCGGAACGCTATTTCTCATGGAGTGGCGAGCCAACAAATGTTTCTGAGTCTCAATCTTCGAGCAAATCAAATCGCCACTGCTGTCGATACCGGTCATGACTTCGCCATTATCCGTATTGCATTGTCGTGCGTTCGCTATCTTTAGTCGCACGAGGTCGGGCGTAGAATAGACAATCGGGTCTAATGTAGATTCAAGATGGCTGTTGTATGGCCGCAAAAGCGCGCCGCCAGGGACGTTTGCTCCCTCGCGAATTTTCACAGTATAGAAAAAGCGAAAGTGAGTAGCGATCTCACAGGTCGCTCTTTGCGAAAGATTATTGGTTGGGTTGCAAGCCGCTTGATAAAAGACCCCCGACTCGATCGGGCAAAAACTGGCTGGGGAGCTTGGTGTTGGTCGGCCGTCGGCGCCGTCGCAGGGCACGCCGGCTGCGGTCCAGTAAGTTTTTCCCGGACCATGAATCAATTGATTGACCGAATCAACCAACCGGATCTGAAGTTGGCGAGTGGCGAGCGAAGAAAGTTGGTTGCTAAGCGCTGGATCCGTTAACAAAACAGTTGCGGGCGGAAACGGAATGGCCGATTGCACACAGTCGTTTGCATTATTGTTGTCGGCTGAACCTTCGTCATAGAGACAGTTTAGTAAATTGGTGTTTCCTTCGTAGGCGCTGTTACGAGCAGACTTTCGAATCGCTGATGGATTTTTTAGTGTAGAGGAGACTCGGCGAACAATATCGCCGTAAGTGTTTTTAAGCTGATTGGCCTTTTGGTTTCGAAAATAATAGAAGCTTAACGAACCAACCGCTGAAGCAACAATAGCCAGTGTGCCCATGCCTATAAGCATTTCGATCAGCGAAAAACCCAAAACTCGACGTTTTGGTGCGAAACTCCCCCTCATATTGGCCCCCTAATCAAGAAGTTTAGCAGTTCTATCGGGAATTGAAAGCGTCAACAGCCCAAAAATTTCAGGGGGTTAGTTGGTAATTAAATTTTCTTAACGGGTTTGGCACACTTTTGAATCGGTCCCCCACTTGGGTGTGTCATTCAATGCGTTTTAGGTAAGCTTTCTGCATTTTTTCAAAGAGTGCTTCACGTTTATCGTACAGCCTTTTGAGTTTTCGTGGTTTGCAGCGGTCAAGCGCGTAGGCGGTAACGAGCGGCAGCGAAATCGTAGTGTCGCCGTAGCAGACCACGGTGTCGGGCAATTGATCGGGGTCTACTTTGCCCCAGCTAACGGCTTCACTGGGAGTTGCTCCAGAGAGTCCGCCAGTGTCCGGTCGTGCATCTGTGAACTGTAAAAAGAAATCGTGTCCTTTTTCGTCGAGACCCAAAACTTCTTGAATTTGGGGTTCAGTTTGTAAAAGAAAGTTCTTGGGCGATCCGCCACCACAGATAAAAACGCCACTTTTTCCTTTTTTTCCGGAAGAGTAACCTTTTTTTGCGCCGTAGACGATCGCAGCTGTCTCGTTAACGTCTTTCGACACGTCGAAACGTAGCCGTGATCCACGTAGGGCCATGGCAGCAACGTTCATGCCGATCGAACTGTCACCGGGACTACTGGTGTAAATCGGAACAGCGCAACGATAGGCTGCCGTGAGTAAACAAGAGTCGCCTTTGATTCCGAGCGCTTTTTCGCGGGCGGCCAGAAATTTTCCGCAAAGATAATGAAATTCAGCTGAAGACATGGCCTTTTGAAAATCTTCGTGTTGAATGATTTCTCGAAAAAAAGCGTCAGTCGAAAGCAATACGTCGTAGTCAAAGAGTACATCGTAAATGCGAATAACGCCTTCTTTACGAAGTAGGCGATCGTCGATATTCGGATTGCCTCGCACTAGTTTTTTCTTAAGACCAAAATGTGCGTCGTGATAAAGATTGGCGCCTGTACTGATAATCCAGTCCACAAAACCGGCGCGTACCAACGGAATCAAGCAAGAACGACCTATACCAGCCGGAGTTAGAGCTCCCGTAAGGCTCATTCCGATCGTAACGTCGGGTTTGAGCATAGATTGAGTAAATACCTGGCAAGCCTCTCTTAGTCGCGCGGCGTTATAGGCGTGAAATGTTTGATCGATGAGATCCGACGCCCGAACCATGCGTCGAATGCCGTCGGGGAGAATTTGTTTGCCTTGAAGAAAACGACTTTTCGATTTGCCTTCAATGGCTCGACCGCCGCGGTTTTTTTCAGATATTGCGGTCAATTGACGTTTGGTTCTGCTCATAACAACGCATTGCTCCGATCTTGGTGTTTAACTTGCTCGCACGTAGCTTGCTCTGTATACCGGGTTTTGTATGGAAATTCGAGATGTCATTCACGGAGTCGTAGAGGTAAGTTCGATTGAGGCCCAAATTGTCGATTCACCTTTTTTTCAGCGCCTTCGAAATATTAAACAGCTGGGATTCGCTGAAAATAGCTATCCCGGTGCGACCCACAATCGATACAGTCACAGCATTGGTGCAAAGTATCTTGCGCAAACTGCATTTCGAACTATTTTCGGCGGACGAGCTGGCCTGCTGAAGCGACGCCCGAAAACTGCAGAGCGTTTCGAGGCGGTTCTGCGATGTGCGGCCATGCTGCATGATATTGGTCATGGTCCGCTTTCGCACACTACGGAATTTGCTATGCCCAAGGTCGACAAATTGGGGTTAGCGCAACTCGCCTGTTTACCAGGAAAAGCGTGTGTTTTTTCCGGTAGTCGACAAGCCGATCACGAAGACTACACTATCAAAATTATTTTGCAGAGCTCGCTCACTGCTAAGTTGCGACGCGCGTTAGGGCCGCTCGGTGCGGAACCAATTCACATTGCGTGCGTTATAAACGAAGACATTTATTGTCCTGATTCATTTTTTGTCGACGAAGGAATTGATTATCGACCAGTTCTGCATCAACTAGTATCCAGTGAAATCGATGTCGATCGTATGGATTATCTTACGCGCGACTCCTATTACGCCGGAGTAAACTACGGAAACTTTGATTTGCAATGGCTGTTGTCCCATTTAACTTCGCATGTGCATCGCAATAAATGTTATTTAGCGTTGGGACATAAAGCAATTTATGCTTTCGACGATTTTTTATTGTCGCGCTACCACATGTTCTTGAACGTTTATTTTCATCACAAAAGTGTGATTTTCGATGAAATGCTTTCGCGCTATTTTAAGTCTTCAGACTGCGACTACGAAATTCCAAGTGATATAGAGTCGTACATTTTCTACGACGACTATCATCTGTACACCCATCTTTCGAAATCAACCAATTCGTGGGCCAAACGTATTTATCACAAAAATCCGTTTAAGATGGCCGCGGAGTTTCACTCCGGAATACCCCAAGGTAAAGATCACGCGCGAGAGCAAAAAGAGGAACTCGATCGCACCATACAAGGGTTTAAAAACCGTGGCATTGATTACATCGTAAAAACTACCACTGGTGAACTTTCAAAATACTTTCGGCGCAATGAGCGCGTGCCAATTTTTGTGCATTACACGAGCGGAATCGGAAACGAGAAATTTTACCCCCTTGAAGAGTGCACAGATCTGTTTCAAAAATACGCAAATACTCGTTCAATTACGCGGGTCTACACCCCCAAAGACCCTAGCTAGGCCACGTTAAAAGTTAAAATTTCTGAACTTTTATTTATATCTATTTGATATTGTTGATGTAATTTTAACTTTAGCGAATTGAGCTAACGCCCGTTGCCTCTTACAATGGGAGTTGATGACTAAGGGTGGTTTTTCTCGTTTTAATTTGACGGTTTTAGCAACCATGTTTGGTGCCTTCGGCATCGTGGGTTGCGTGCAACCAGAATTGGTAGACGATGCGGCGGTATCAACTGCTCCGGCCGTGGTGACTCCAGCGTTTACTATTGTGAGTGTGCCCGATTTAAATTCGAGTTCCGCCACAGGGACATTTAATTTTACTTATGTCCCGAGTGACGCAAGCGTTACCTGTTATGTCGATGCCGATCCAGCCGCTCCTTGCATTTCACCACACAGTTTCAATGCGCTGGCCGATGGGGCGCACACTGCAAATTTTTCGTTAAATGGCGGAGCTGCTACCTACACCTACACTTGGACTGTCGACACGGCTGCTCCGGGAGCCCCTGCCGCAGTTCTTGCTTCATCAACGCCCACCGCTAATTCAGCCGCCACGATTACGATTGGTAGTTGCGCGGGTATTTCCCATATATTTGTAAATGAAGGTGGCGTTGCACCGAGCGCGGGCGCGGCTGGTTGGCAAACATGTAGCACGGTAGCTGCCGCGATCACCTATACCTTAACCACCAACGGCAATCGCACACTCAATGTTTGGGCAAAAGACTCCGCGAACAACGTATCAGCCACGTCTACGGACTTAGCAGTGACGTTTGACAACGTAGGTCCGACGATCGTGATAACCGAACCAGATAATTCGGACGCTCTCAAAGGTGGCGCTAACTTTGATGTGACTTGGACCGCTACTGATACCAACATGGCTGCTAATACGATCACCATCGATTATTCGACCGATAGTGGCACCAACTGGACCAACATCGTAACCAATACAGCCAACGACGGCACCTATACCTGGGCAGTACCTGCGTTGAATACCGCGAACGTTCAAGTGCGAATTACCGCAGTGGATAGTCTTGGAAATTCCGATAACGAAAACTCGACTGGAAATTTTATCGACTCTACGGCCCCTACATTAACTGCAGCTCAAATGTCGCTCGCCGCCGGGGCGGCCACAACGACGAGTCAGTATGTAGCCGTGGATTTAGCGGGTTCTGATAATTTAACGAATATTACGGAATTCTGTCTTAAGTACAACTCTACAACTACCCCAACTGCTGCTGCCAGCTGTTGGGTACCAGTAACTGCAAATCCTCCGGGATTAGTTGCCGCCCAGACGTTAACTCTGGACGACTATTCCTTCGGATTAGGCTTCGTCGGCGGTGCGTACACGGTTTACGCTTGGCTGAAAGATGCGGCAGGTAACATTTCTACTCTTTCGAATGCTGGTGCAGGTACTGACGCTCAAGATCGAGACGATATCACCTATTCCCCAGGTCAAGCTCCGACCGTTGTCGACATTGCAGTGGTGGATAGCGATCCGCTCCCTGCTCCCATTACTTCTACTGACACCGCATTCGAACTTGCGGGAGATTTCGTTTACATTCACTGGGATGCCAGCGACGACGGAGCTGCGGGTAGTATCAGCATTGATTTGTTGTACACCACCAACGACAGTACGTGGACCCAGTTCGCTACCGGTTTGGCTTATAACGATAGCACGAACTGTACGGTCGCCGCCGGTAGAACCGGGTGTTACCGTTGGGCGCTCCCCGGCGCTCTTGCCAACACTTATTTTAGAATTCGTGTGAAAGCCACGGATGCAACTTCGATGGTGAGTTACACTAACTCCAACGGATTAAACGTATGGCCGCCAATCAATTATTTAGCCGGGAATACTGAACCCGGTACCGGTGCTAGCGCTTCTGCCGCAGTGTTTTTTAATAATACGGTAACATCTTCGGTTCCTGACGTTGGTAGCATGGTCGTGGCTTCGAATGGCACAATCTACTTTCGGGATATTTATCGGGGAATATTGCGCATTTTGCCGACTGACGGCGTTGTGAGTATTTATATTCCACTAAATAGTGCTGCTGCCTCCAACAATGGTGACGGAGGGGCCGCCACTTCCGCGACGGTGAAAGATCCCTTGAAAATTGCGCTCGATTTTTCTGATCGGCTTCTGATCTGGGATGACGATCGAATTCGTCGTGTAGAAACCAATGGTACGATCAATACCTTGATTGGCGGTGGTGCCGCGGCCGATTCCAATGGTATGGCGCCTACCGATGTTCAATTTACCGCCCAAAATTATGCCACTACTTTTTACGCCCCGTTTTACATATTACCGAACGGGGATCTATATTTTGCTTCCGGAACGAGTACTGGTGTTGGCGCGGCGGCAATGAAGTATAAACTCTACGATGCTAGCAGCAATACGGTAAGTATTTTTTCGATTTCTGGCACTGGTGATCGCCAAAATGTCGCAACTCCTGTGGCCGATTGTTTTTCCTACGGCTTTGGGGTTTCGTTTGACGCAGCAACATCTAATGTGAATTACATTATCGGGGAAGTTGCTCACGGCGCGACCTACGGTGGGTGTACTCTTGGGGGAAGCGGCGCTTCCGGAGTACGGCTAGATGCATCGGGAGTGTCGGTGGGCGGAGTTATTACAAATCACCCAACTACCAACTCTTCATGTATTAAAGTAACTGGTCGTGATGGCAAACTCTATTGTGTCTCCCGCCTCCTCGGCCGAATTCAACAGTACGACGACACGGCACGAGCGTGGACCACAGTCATTGGCACTTCGACGGTCGGATACTGTGCCGACGGCACAGCGGCAACGTCGTGTAACATTGAACCGCACGATCTTTTTGTAACGCAAAATGGTACAATGTTTTTCGTTGACCGCGGAAAAATCAGAGCGGTCGACACCAGCGGTAACGTTGTAACAGTTGCCGGCCAAGGTTTTAACTACGGCGACGGCGGTGAGGCTCTTTCTGCGCGTTTTGGAACTATTCCGGACATTGCGCTCTGGGACGATGCTGGTACTGACAAAGTTATTTTGCTCGACAGCTTCAACTACCGCTTCAGGGAGTTCGCAATCGGCGGTACTATTTCGACAATCGCTGGAAATGGTACCGGAGGCACGCCTAGTACAGGAGCGGCTGCGACCGGTCAGCCACTTACCATCGGGCATTCAGGCCAAATTTTTGATTTGTTCGAAGCCGATGCTACTGGAGCCATCTATTTTAATAGAACCGCCAATTATATCGCGAAAATGCCACGCTCGGGAGGCACCGCCGGTCAATGGGTCAATTTAGTGGGTGGTGGGGCAACCTCGTATACTACTGCAGTGGACACCACTTTGGGCGCGAATATCTCGCTGTCGGGAACGACCGCTTATCCTGCAGTCATCATTGGAAACGACGGCACCAATATCCTCACCGCTTTCGGCACCTACACTAGCCCGAGTCACGTCAACGCTATGGTGCATGCTTACGCAATGAGTGATGGCGCAATAACCCGAGGTGGGGGGGTTATCGGAGCTGCAAATTCAACATTCTGCGCAGTTGGAAATGCAGTATCCGGTTGTAATGTACCAATGGCTCACGGTGGCTTGTATCGCGGAAGTTATTGGGATCCAACCGCCGCGAATTGGGTGATCGCCCACGCTAATTATCCTACACTTCCGAAAACCTTTCCAATTGGGGGTAATCTTGGTGATTTGGTAACTCTACCGCGGTCGTTTAGTGCGATTACCGGGTATCATCCAGATGGGCTCACCCACATGCTTTACTATTGTTCGGGAGGCCGTCTTTATAAGTACAACATGTTAACCACAACAGAAACCGCGCTCACCTGGCCGGTTGCTTCGATGAGCTGCGCCGGAAAACAGTTAATTTACAGTCCCGCCGCCGACCGCAATTCTTTGATTTTTATTTACACTCAGGCCAACATGTACGGCATTGCCGAGTATTTGAATCCTTAAATTAAAAAACCCCAAGCCGCAATTCAACAGCTTGGGGTCTATATATTGGAAAATCTTAGAACTCGGCGTCTACTCTTCAGCGCTGTAATCGCGGCCGCCGCCACCAAACCCAAAAGAGCTGCTTGAGCCAAAAGCGCTTCCCAAAGCGCCCGCGCCCAGACCACCAGCAAAACCCGAAAGAGGGCTGCCCAAGTTTGTAGTTTTAGGCGCAGCTTTGCGAGCAGCGGCTTTTTTCGGTGCAGCCTTGCGCGCTTTAGCGGCAGGTTTTTTAGCAACTTTTTTCTTGGTTTTTTTTGCGGCCTTCTTAGCGGGACGCTTTGCTTTTTTTGCTACTTTTTTTGCTGACTTCTTAGCTGTTTTTTTAGCAACTTTTTTGCCAGCTTTGCCGCGGGCTTTTGCTTTTTTCTTAGCCATGACATGAGACTCCTTTGAAAGATTTATGCTTCGAAATGACCATACGATTAAATCAATGGCAACTGATTAATGGGTACTAGAATTGATGTCAGGAAGCGTGCCAAAAAGGTTTTCTCGGATAGTCCGGAACGGCACGTTCGCCTCTAGGTTACCCCCGGTGCCGGTTTCACTGTATAGGGCCCGCAATGGAATGTACTTCACAGAATAGCCGTCCCGCCCGTTTTGGAAGTGGTTGTAGTCACGGTCCGAAGTGAAAGAACTCACAGCATTTTTAAACGAAAGAACCTTGCCTGAAATATTGGGTGGATTGTCCGCAAAAAGATATCGACCAAAAGGGTCTGTCATTCGCGCTACATTAAAATTGTTTTGACCTCGAAGCGTGTTCAAGTAGCGATCAATCTCTGCTTGCAGCATGGCCGAAAGGCGCGCACTGTTTGTGGAAGCCGTAGTGGTTAAGCTGATGTTGTCTTGAATTTCTTTTTTTAGAAGGTCGCGTAGTTCATTGAGGTCGCCCCCGGCATTGGCCGACTGAAGCGGAGCCCAAAACGTGTATTCCGATTGAAATCCGTTATTCGCAGTCTGAAAGTAAGTGATCATGGGCCGGGCCGGCGTTACTGCTCCCGGAACTGGCAGAGATTCAACGTCTACTGGAATGTTGTAGCGCCCGATTTCAAATTCGTCTGGAAGCATTGCGGCGTGTAGGCCGCGATTAATCGCGTCAGTACTAAGCGAGTCACCGGTTTGTACAGAAGTTCGTAGCACTTGGTAGAGTCCTCGTAGTACGTCGCCGCTTTCCATCGTAAAGCCCGGGCCGCTACCATCTGTTAGCGGGAGTGTAGGGTAGGAAATCGTCTGTCCGTTGACGTTGCCTTGCCTAATGAAGTGCGAAGGTTCTAGCTTTGGACCAATGCGCGAGCCGAAAGGTTGGGCGGCAGCGTAGGCCGTGAGTTCGATTTCGGGCGCGGGATTGCCGAAAGGAAAAGGGTTGAAAAATATTTTAGCTTTTGCCGTTAATTTCACCGCGTAGTAGACGCGCTCTGAAGAATCTTTGTAAACCCCGAGATACGG
>DGKJ01000020.1 GCA_002387735.1 Bacteriovoracaceae bacterium UBA4573
ATCTAGTTCTGTCGCTCGTCCACCGGAGAAAACACTTCCCGCACTGCGAGTGCTCTATGAAGACGAAGCGGTGATCTGCTTTGACAAACCTGCGGGACTGCCGACTCAACCAACCGTCGACGACGCTCGCGCTAATCTTTTTGAAATGGCCAAAAAATTAGTTCAAAAAAAAGATGGACCCGGTGCCTATCTTGGGCTTCATCACCGTTTGGATCGCGATACTTCAGGGGTCATGCTCCTTACACGCGATTCGAAATTCAACACATTCATTGCCGATCAGTTTAAAGAGCACCTTTGTACCAAAATTTATGTCGCAGTGCTCGAGGGATCGCTCTCAAAACAGTCTGATCGAATCGAGACCTTTATGGCCGAAGTCGGGCGAGTAGGAAAAATAGCTAAATTCGGAAACGTAAAATCTGGAGGAAAAAAAGCCATCACCGAATACACTGTTCTCCAACGAAATTCTCGTTTTTCTCTGGTTGAACTCAAAATTCTTACAGGTCGCACCCACCAAATTCGCGTTCACATGAGCTCTCTTGGACACCCGGTAGTTGGGGATTTTCTATATGGTTCCAAACCTGAATACTGCAAAAAAGCAGGCCGCCACTTTTTACACGCACACTCGCTTGAATTTACTCATCCGGTGACCAAAAATCAGATCCTAGTGGAAAGCCCTGTTCCACCGATTTTTCGGGAATGGGTTGATTAGCTCCAGTTAGAATTACCGAAAAGCACTTCCTCGATCGATTGTTTTTCCAAGAAATACATGACGATTCGATCCACGCCCATGGCAATTCCACCGCTTTTTGGCATTTTTTTAAGCGCACTCAGGAACTCTTCATCGATTGGATTTTCCTTAAATGAATTACCGTAAATCTGCTTTCGCAAATTCATGTCTTTTTCGAAACGACGACGTTGTTCATTTGAATCGATTAACTCGTCGAAAGCATTGCCGAGTTCATGTCCGCCTGCATAAACTTCAAAACGCTTAGCCCAGGGTCGACCCTCAGAATCACATTCCATATTAGCAAGTGCACATTGGCTAGGTGGGTAGGAGTGCATGATAATCGGCCGATTCATTTGCTCAAGTCGCGGCTCCACTACATTCAACATTATACGAAAGAAAAAATCGTCCCATGCCCCGGGTGCATTTAAACTCGATTTTTGAAGCACGTCTTTTGGTGCGAGATTTAATTCTACGCATTTTCGGGCAAGCATTTCGATATCTTCTAAAGCTTGTCCGAGATCGAGGCCCACAAACTGCGCAAAAACTTCTCGAACCGACATGCGTGGCCATGGCGACCCATGATCATATCGCTCGGGAGCATGGCGAGTTGCGATCGTTTTAAACAGTGCCTCAACGTCATCCATGATCGCCTCGTAACCCGCGTCAGTGCGATACCATTCCAACATCGCAAACTCTGGGTTATGAGTCGCACTTTTAGGTTCGTTGCGATAAGCCTTTGAAATTTGAAATATTTTTTCAAAGCCTTCGGCCAATAACTTCTTCATCGCGAATTCCGGACTAGTTGGAAGGAATACCTTGGGATTTTCGGTGGCAATGGGCCGGATATGCGGTTCCATCCCAGGCGAAACAACCAAGGTAGGGGTATCGGTTTCTATAAATCCCTGTGACCAAAAAAACTCGCGAATCGTGCGAATGATTTGAGCCCGTTTTTCCAGTACATCTTTACTTCGTTGCATCGCGCTACGTATAATCCAGAATTATGACTGGGAGCAACCAACAAAACCCAACCAAAGCGGCCGTCCTGGTGCCCATTTTTGTTACCCAAAATCCTCAAAGTGCCCTGGCTCCACTTTGGGAAATTCCTGGCACCGGTAAAAGCGTGCCGCTCAACGAACACACGAATGTGCTTTTTACACTGCGTACCCACAGCGTAGAACATCACAAAGGCCAAATTAGTTTTCCTGGAGGGGTTTACGAACCAAGTGATCGCGACCTTCTGGCAACGGCACTGCGCGAGACCCACGAGGAAGTAGGGCTTGCGCCAGATCAGGTACAGGTTTTGGGTCCACTACCGAAAGCGATTACCGTAACCTCGGCTTTTGAAATTCACCCGTTTGTAGGAATTATCGAAGCGAATAGTGTACAGCTTCAAATCAACCCCTATGAAATAGAAACCTCAATCTTCGTGCCGCTGCCCGTACTATTAGATTCGGCCAGTCAAAAAATTGAAACCGTCGAACACGAGGGGCGTCAATACAAGTTACGATCTTATTTTTATAGAGAACATCGAATCTGGGGCGCCACCGCGAGAATACTCTCGTCCTTGCTTTCGCATACGTGAGCCTTTAAACTCGGCACTCAATCTAACGAACGGAGGCTTTATGAATTTTTCAGCTATGAAAAAAATCGTCGTTTTAAGCGCGCTCGCACTCATCTTTGGTGCGACAGATGCTAGTGCACAATCAAAGAAAAAAAATACCAATACCCGCCCGGTTTATAAATCAGTCGACGCATCTAATTCCGATAGCGACGCCTTTAAAGGACGCCCGCGTACCAACGAACACGAGCTTGGGGCAGGCCTCGGACTAAACTACTTTAGCGACTTCGGCTTTCAAGCTCGCTATGCATATCGGGCGATGCCCGAGGGCTTCATCGAAGGTGTAAACGACGCGTTTTTAATCGAAGGCGGAGTTGGAATGACTTTTTACGGCCGAGTAAAATCGGAAAACGTAACGGGTGTACACTTTTTCGCGGCCGGGCGCTGGGACTTCACTAAAGACGAACTCTGGACCTTTTTTGGTGCGTTAGGACTGGGCTACAACGCGACCAGCATCGACACTGGCGATGTTAAGGGCGGTGGAATTTTTCCAGTAGTTGGCGTGGGAGCGTTGTACGAAATCAATTCCGATTGGGCTGTTAGAGCGGATTTTTCGTACCACTTCCTTGGTCTCGG
>DGKJ01000097.1 GCA_002387735.1 Bacteriovoracaceae bacterium UBA4573
ATCGCAAGCGGCAGACCAATGTGACCAGCGCCACCGACTACAAAGGTGTCTGTTGGTAGATCGCGAGGCGTAGTAAAAGATTTAGCATTTTTGTCCGTCATATAGTTGGGCTCACAATGTGGGTTGAAAATCGCCTGGAACATAACAAGCGAGGGCGAGCAATTCAAGGATTGCTGTGCAGTCGGTTGTTCCTCAGGGTGCGGCGCCAACTTTATGGGTGAGCGGCCGGAGTCTATAGCCAAATTTGCGACCACCAGGCGTCTTGCCTTTGAGTCGCTCAGGGACGCCCCGTCACCCCGTAAAGTTGGCTCCGATCTCCAGAGCGGTTGTCGCTTGCCAAAGAATCGCCTTTCGTACATGACCAAAAGATGCGGTTACAAGCGTTGGCGTCAAAAATACTTCTTTTGGTCGTAGGAGTGCTGTTTGGCATTCAAGTAACCTTTGCTCTCAAGTATTCGATCGATATACCCTGTAATGACACATGGAGTCTTTTCGACCCTGGCCGCATTCAGAGGGCTTTCGACCTAGGCTGGTTGCTTGGCTTTCACAATGAACATCGCATTTTTACTACCAAGTTGGCGGCTTGGATCTTGTACCGAATCAACGATTTAAACCTGGTGCACCTATTGGCCGTGGGGCACCTGTATTTTGGGGCAGCTGTGGTCGTGACGTTGCTGCTTCTCCGTAACTTGATCAAGGCACCTTTGGGTTGGCTCGCAGTGTTCGGCACAGCTCTGCTCATGACCCCATTGAACTGGGAAAATCATGTTGTGCCGTTTCATATGCAGTTTCATGCCTCGATGTTTTTTTCGCTTTTGTATCTGCATTTGGTTTTTAGCGTTGGAGACCGAAACCACTGGACTTGGTCGCGCGTTTTGTCGGCCGGCTTTTGCGGGTTCCTTGGCGCGTTTTCGTTTGCAGGCGGCGTGATTCAGATGATCGCAGCTTTCGGAGTTTTGCTCATTACCGTAGGGAGCAGTGCTGGGTGGCGGGCGCCTAAAGTGCCGAAAACCGCATGGGGATTGATCGTACTTACTTTTTCGGTGATCGCGCTTTATTTCGTAGGCTATCAAAAACCCGGACATCACCCGGACCCGATTCTCCCTTTGAGTTTACAGTTTTGGCGGTTTTACGCAGAACTTTTGAGTTTAGGTTTCGGGCTACGCGAGATTTCGGTCGAACGATCGACGATGGTTCTTTTTATTTCCCATGCGCCGGCTGTTTTTCTGTTAGTGAAGACGCGTTTCTTAACTAAAGCAAATTCAGATGAACGAAAAATAATTGCCGCCTGGGCCGGATTGGTGCTGATTATTGCGAGTGTGGCCAGCGCGCGCTCTGGCTTTGGGCTCGTGCAGGCCAAACAAGTGCGTTACGCGGAGTGGGGGCTATTTTGTGTACCCATGACAATTGGTCTTTGGTTGCTGTGCCTTCGGAATTTGCCAATTCGATTGCTAGGATTATCAGCGCTTCGTCTAAAAAACGCCGTAGCATTTGGTCTTTTAGTTTTTCTTAGCCTTACGTTTTGGGACGAATGGAGTTTTACAGGGGCCTATGTAAATTGGCGCAATCTCATGATCAGAGGGCAAGATTGCGTAGTGGAGTACTACCGTAATCCCGACAAATACCAGTCACTTGAGTGTCCTTACTTGGACTCAGGTAACTTGGTTCCCAACTTAAACCACGGAAAAACCCGAAATTTTAGTTTCTACCGTTCCGCGATGAAGCGGGTCCGAGCGGAAGCAAAATAACTGCGAGCAAAATAGCTTATTTCTTTTTTCTTCGGCGCTTGTTCACACACGCGCGGCAAGTAAAACCAAGGCCATACTTGTTGCCAGCGGCAAGTGGGAAATACTTTTTATTAAAATCTTTCCGGGTTTTGCACTTCTTGCAGGCGTTTGATTTTGGTTTCATGTCTAAAATGGTACCTACGAGAAGGAAAATGTGCGAGCCTAAAAATGGGGGTAGGAAAAAAGTTCATGTCTAACACGATTGTGGTGGAACCGGCGCTCGATATTGCTAGAACAATTTTGGCTGGTTTCGGCAAACATTATCGCATTTTCCGCGACGCAAGTATTCGGGCGCGCTCGCTATTCGAAAATCAGCAGTGGGCGGAACTAAAAAAAAATAATCGCGAACGCATCGACTTTTATAATCTACGCGTTTTGGAAACCGTGGAGTATTTGACCTCGGAGTTTCCAGACATTTTAAACGAAGCGCTGTGGCCTCAAATAAAAATAGAATACATTAGCTTATTGTATCAACACCGGCAGCCCGAATTGGCGGAAACCTTTTTCAATTCCGTTGCCGCTAAAGTTCTGAAACGACGATACTATAACAATCAGCACACTTTCACGAGTCCCGCGGTAGCCGCTGAACACATTGAAGGCAAACAAGCGACCTATCGATGTTACTATCCGCTAGTAAGTGGATTGGAGTCTTGTCTGCGACAGGCTTTGACTGACTTCGAGTTCGGAGTACCGTTCTCTCATTTAGATGTATGTGTGGCCAATCTCGGGGAAGCGATTCGAAAATGGTTGCCCGACGTACAGCAATTAGGCCCTAACTTTCATATTCAAGTTTTGGTTTCGCCATTTTATTGGAGCACATCGGCCTATGTGGTGGGGCGCGTGGTGCATGGACATGTTCGGTCGCTATTTATGATTCCGTTAAAACATTCGAAAAAATCGCCGGGCAATGGCAGTAGCGGATTGTATGCCGATGCCTTTATTCACGAGCCCGACGACCTTGCGAATTTAATGTCGGTATCTCACGCCTACTTCATGGTCGATATGGAAGTTCCGTCTTCGTGGATTTCTTTTATAAGCGCAGCGCTTCCAGACAAACCAAAATCCGAACTTTACACTGCAGTAGGATTGCAGCGGCAGGGAAAAATTCTGTTCGTACGCGACTTACGCCAACACCTAAAACATTCGGCGGATCATTTCGTAGTAGCCCCTGGCACGCCCGGAATGGTGATGCTGGTTTTTACTATGCCGTCGTTCCCTTTTGTTTTTAAAGTAATTCGAGATTCATTCGATCCGCCGAAAGACACCACCGTTGAGGAAGTAAAACAAAAATATCGCCTTATTAAGTTACACGATCGCGTAGGGCGTTTAGCGGATACTTTAGAGTATTTCGATTTAGACTTTCCTATCGATCGAGTCGCGCCGAGTTTGGTCGAACGAATGAAACAATTGATCCCGTCAAACGTAGAAATCGACGGTGGACACTTGGTGATTCGCCACGCCTACGTCGAGCAGCGCTTGACCCCGCTAAATCTATATTTGGCTGGAGGTGACGCCAAACGCTTAAAACACGGTGCTCAAGAATACGGAAACGCGTTGCGGGATTTGGCGAGGGCCAATATTTTTCCTGGTGATCTATTGTTGAAAAATTTCGGTGTTTCACCTTATGGTCGAGTCGTTTTTTATGACTACGACGAGGTGTGTTTATTAACCGATTGCAATTTTCGAGCGATTCCAGAAGCCGTAAATCTCGAAGACGAAACTCGTAGCGAGCCCTGGTATGGAGTTGGAGCCAACGATGTGTTTCCAGAAGAGTTCGCGAAATTTTTGTTCAACGATCACGATTTCGTGCGTCAATTCTTTGAAAAACAACACGCTGATCTTTTGAAACCAAGTTTTTGGATCGAAACGCAGAAAAAAATTCGCCAAGGTGAGGAAATGGAGTTCGCGCTTTTTCCAAAGTCGCGACGCTTTCCGAACCGAATGCTTGCTCATCCCAGTCTCGTTCGTTAGATTAACCGTGCGGAGAGGAAACACGGTTATGGAAATCACATTGACCCGGCCCAGCACCAGTCGAGTAGTCACGCAAGCGAGCGAAAACCTTGTAAAAATTCTTACGCCCGATGCGCTCGCGTTTGTAGAAAAATTAATTCGGCGATTTGAGCCCCGAAGGCGCGAACTTTTGGAGCGTCGAAAAAAAATTCAAAACGAAATAGACAACGGGATGTTGCCCGATTTTTTGACCGAAACCGCAAATGTGCGAGCTGCTTCCTGGAAAGTGGCTTCTATTCCTAGAGACCTTCTCGATCGCCGAGTGGAAATTACCGGGCCAGTAGACCGAAAAATGATTATCAACGCACTTAATTCCGGCGCGAATGTTTTTATGGCGGACCTTGAAGATTCTCATTCCCCCACCTGGGAAGGAACAATTCAAGGGCAAGCAAATCTCTACGAAGCCGTTCGAAGATCTCTAAATTTTCAAAGTCCCGAAGGTAAATCTTATCGGCTGAACGACAAAGTTGCGACGCTTCTTGTACGACCTCGGGGTTGGCATTTAGACGAAAAACATGTGATGGTCGACGGTAGCGCAGCTTCAGGCAGTCTTTTCGATTTCGGACTCTACTTTTTTCACAATGCCAAAGAACTAGTAGACCGAGGTACTGGACCTTATTTTTATTTACCAAAACTAGAAAACCATCTGGAAGCTCGGCTGTGGAACGAGGTCTTCAATGAAGCTCAAGACCTTCTGGGAATTCCTCGCGGCACGATCAAAGCGACGGTATTGATAGAAACTATTCTTGCCGCCTTTGAAATGGACGAGATTCTCTATGAGCTTAGAGACCACATTGTAGGTCTCAATTGCGGACGTTGGGATTATATATTTAGCTTCATAAAAAAATTCCGGAATAAACCCGAGTTTTCGCTGCCAGATCGCGCGCACATTACTATGACCCAACATTTTCTCAATTCGTATTCTGAACTATTGATTCAAACCTGTCATAAACGCGGAGCGTTTGCGATGGGTGGTATGGCGGCGCAAATACCGATTAAAAACAATCCAGAGGCTAACGCCGCGGCAATGGACCGGGTATTAAAAGATAAACAACGAGAAGTGCGTATGGGGCACGATGGAACTTGGGTGGCGCACCCGGGATTGGTCGAACTGGCTCGAGGAGTATTCGATCAAGCGCTAACCGGCCCCAATCAATTAAATGTTTTGCGTGAGGACGTGCGAATTACTGCAGCAGATTTGTTAAAAATCCCCGAAGGGACGGTAACTGAAGCCGGAATTCGCATGAATATTAGTGTGGGGGTTCAGTATCTTGAGGCGTGGTTGCGGGGCCAAGGATGCGTGCCTATTCATCATTTAATGGAAGACGCTGCTACTGCTGAGATTTCGCGAGCACAACTGTGGCAGTGGTTGCGCCATGGGCGATTAAACGCGGTCCAATTTCAGAATTTTTTGTCGGACGAAATGAAAAAAATAAAAGAAACAGTTGCTCCTAGCACTTGGGAAGCTAGTCGATTTGAACTTGCGGCAGAACTTTTTTCGAAAATTACTACTGCATCAGAGTTTCCGGAGTTTTTAACACTTTCTGCTTACGAGCATCTCGCTTGAATAAAGAGCCAAAAAAAGGGGTAATTATGTCACAGCAAACAGAAACCTTGAGTAACGCAAAGAAATTAGAAGAAAAGTGGAAGACGGACCCCCGTTGGAAGGGGATTCAGCGCGGGTACACAGCGGAAGACGTGGTGCGACTGCGTGGATCGTTACAAATTGAACATTCCCTAGCTAGACACGGTGCTGAGCGGCTCTGGAATTTATTGCAAAAGAAAGATTACGTTCCAGCGCTTGGTGCCCTGACCGGCAATCAGGCTCTGCAAATGGTAGAGGCGGGGCTCGAGGCTATTTATCTTTCTGGTTGGCAGGTTGCGGCAGATGCGAATCTTTCGGGGCAAATGTACCCTGATCAAAGTCTTTACCCGATCGACAGTGTGCCTCACGTTATTCGTCGCATTAATCAAGCGTTTCAGCGCATGGATCAGATTCAGTGGGCTGAAGGAAAAGGTGCGACCAAAGATTGGTTTGTTCCCATTGTGGCTGACGCCGAGGCCGGTTTCGGTGGTAATTTGAATGCATTCGAGCTCATGAAGATGATGATCGAAGCGGGTGCGGCCGCCGTGCATTGGGAAGATCAGCTAGCCTCTGCAAAAAAATGTGGTCATATGGGAGGCAAGGTTTTGGTCACCACTCAAGAGGCCGTTCAAAAACTTGTTGCCGCTCGTTTAGCGGCAGACGTTTTAAATGTGCCAACCTTGATCGTTGCTCGCACCGATGCCAACGGCGCTTTTCTCGTGACCAGCGATCATGACCCGCGGGACAAAAAGTTTCTCACTGGCGAACGAACCGTTGAAGGTTTTTTTCGCATTCGGGGAGGCCTTGATTCTGCAATTGCTCGCGGCTTGGCCTATGCTCCATACGCCGATCTCGTTTGGTGCGAAACGTCCACGCCTAACCTTGAAGAAGCGAAAAAATTCGCAGAAGCGATTCATCGTGAATTTCCTGGTAAGTGGTTAGCGTATAACTGCTCTCCGTCTTTTAATTGGAAGAAAAAACTCGACGACGCCACGACTGCGAAGTTCCAGCGTGAACTTGGCGCGATGGGGTACCGCTTTCAGTTCGTAACCTTAGCGGGATTTCATGCGTTGAATTATTCGATGTTCGATCTTGCTCGCGAATATAAGAGCGAAGGCATGGCGGCTTATTCGCGATTTCAACAAGCGGAATTTGCTGCAGAAACTAACGGGTACCGAGCTGCAGCTCACCAACGATTTGTTGGAACGGGCTATTTCGACGACGTGGCGAACGTCATTGGCGGTGGAACAATTTCGACTTCGGCCTTAAAAGGCTCGACCGAAGAAGAACAATTCGACCACGGAACTAATACAAGCGGATCAGTCCGCCCGGCGTCGCCGAGCCATTAAAGCTGGTAAATGAACCGCCGATCATCGTTTTTCCGGTGGCGGTGCTGGTACCCATATCGATTGAAAGTGCCGTGATGCTGGAGTTGGCGCCCAATCCGCCGTTGTTGAAGGTCGGGTCGAACGAGCCGTTGTTGTTTAATCTAATAACATTTGCCGGTACAGAAGCGCCGTTGTAGTTCGAAAAATTGCCTGCCACGAGGTATTTGCCGGTGTAATTGCCGGCAGAATTTTTTTCGGCTACAACTGCGTTTACCGTTCCTGCTCCAAAACCAATGCCGCCGTTGTTGAAAGTTGCGTCTAATGTACCGTTACTGTCGAGTCGAGTCACTCTGTCGCCGATGTCGTTACCGTTGAAGACTGTAAAATCACCAACCACGATGATTTTACCGGTCGAAAGTCCGTCTGTTCCCATATCTTGTATGATGTTTTTAACTTGGCCATTAAAGCCCGATCCCACATTGAAAGATCCGTTGATAGTACCACTATAGGCAAGTTTGATAATACGACTATAGGGCGTTCCATTATAGTTTTGAAAAGAGCCACCAACAATAATCCAACCCGTGTAAGCGTTCGAAGTGTCTTTTTCATACAAAATAGTGCTTACGTCTCCATCGAAACCGGTGCCCATATTTGTTAAAAAGGTGGCATCGGGAGTACCTGAATTGTTTAAGCGCACGATTCGATTAGCGCTCGTTCCGTTATAGGTCGTAAAGCTACCGCCCGCGATGAGAGTTTCGCTGGGGGGGTACTGAGCAAGTGTATAAACGGCGCCGTCGAATCCAACCCCACTATTGTTAAACGTAGTGTCGTGGTTGCCCGAACTGTCAATTTTCATCAAACCATCGGGAACGATGTTACCGTTGTAAGTTGTAAAGCTGCCACCCACTATAAATGAACCACTGAGCGACCCGGCATATACTTGCTGAAGCGCTGCATAGGCCGGGCCGTCAAAACCCGCTCCTCCGTTATTGAACGATGTATCTGCAGTACCGTTACTAAATATTCGCACCAATTTATTAGGCACCGTATTTCCGTTGTAAGTACTATTTCCGTTCACGATTAAATAAGACCCAGTGCCGTTGCCGGTGCCGGTATTTAATTCGGGCAATATGAAGTTAACAGCTGGGGTCGAAAATCCTGCGCCACCATTGTTAAACGAAGTGTCGCGAGTACCAACCGCCATTGAGGTAGACGACCCAGAAGAGTTCGGGGTGGGTTCAGTGCAAGTAATTGTTGCTGAAGCGCCAGAATAGGAAATGGGAATAACCACAGTCGCTGGTTCAGAAAGATCTCGAGTCGCTCTACCCAAAAAATAGCCACTGTCGCTACTAGACCCCGAAGCACCCGAAGCCCCGCCGGGGCAGTCGTTTGCCGGCGGATAAATTCCGTAAACGTCGATGTTTCTTTTGGGGCCCGCGGGAATGTCGAGGGTAATACTTTGACCTCGCGAAAAAAGCCCTTTTGAAACGATGCCAACTCCCACGCCTGCAAAGTTGTCCGTCGAAGAACAGTCCGACAAAGCGTCCGGATTGGATTGAATGCCTTCGCCAGTTACATTTACTGCGAAACAATTAAAATCGCTTATCGACGTAGGTGCGTCGATAGTCGGTGCAAAGGTATTGAAGGTATTGTGAAGGTTTGTAATCAGTGTGTTTTGCGGTTGCTCTTCGAGAA
Source organism: Bacteriovoracaceae bacterium UBA4573 (assembly GCA_002387735.1). Taxonomy (GTDB): domain Bacteria; phylum Bdellovibrionota; class UBA1018; order UBA1018; family UBA923; genus UBA923. Next base: position 8,406 of record DGKJ01000097.1, read on the forward strand.
TAATGCGTAAGCCCGAACCGGACCACTTAGGTACTTCCATTGAACAACCTACCAATAGTGCCAGCCCCAATAAAAACGTAAGTGATCTTTGCATTCGACAATCGTGCTATTTGATTGGTGCTTTTTCAAGACTAAGTAAAACCAATGTTTTTAATTCACAAACTATGTGCGTCGGCGTTATGGCTCGGTTTGGAGGATTTATGTTGAAGTTACTTCGTTTGTTCGTACCTGCTCTGTTACCAATAGTATCGATTGCGGCTCCCCCTCCTTCGACGCCGGCCAGCGTTGCCAAAGGCAAACAGATTTTCTCTATTCACTGTATCGTGTGTCACGGTGAAAACATGGATGGCCAAGGTCCGGCGGGAAAAGCGCTCGATCCGCGCCCTAGAAACTTAATTTCGGACAAATTGAAGAAAGGTGAGACCCGCGACGAACTTTTCAAAACAATATCTGAGGGATTAGCGGGAACCGCAATGATCGCCTATGGCCATTTACCAACCGAAGAGCGCTGGGCGTTGGTCGATTTTATTCTCTCAAAGAGAAAAGCAAAAAATAAATAAATTAGAACTAAATGACGCTCAATGTGAAATTTGAATCCAAGCGAAAAAGGTGTAGCCTCCGAGGGGCGCTTTATTTTGTCGCAGTCATCTCACTGGTTTTTTGTCACACACTGCACGCTACGAATCCAAAACCGCCAAAAGATCGAACGGTTTTACGTAAATGTGTAACCATTTTGAAACAATATTCCGATACCGAGATTAAGAAAATGGGGCCTCTGTTGTTGGGCACGGCCCTGTCGCGGAGTCTGGTTCCAACAAACACCGAAAAAAGTGGCGACAACACGGTTAAACTAGTGGTGCAGATTACGGGTTCACTTTCTCCCCGTCACGGCGAGGCTAGTGCGCTTTCTCTTAGTGATCTTTGGGAGGTGGAGCAGGTGTTCGTTGGGCTAGTTTCAGCCATGATCGTAAATGTTCCCATTAAAAATCTTCCCGCTTTTTTGGCGCACGATAGTGTTTTGGCAGCAGAGATCGAACAGGCCAATGTGAATTTAAATCTTTTTTCCACAGCCGATGAAAATCTATTGAGAGAGCTGCTTCATAGCGATTCGAAGGTGGTTCTTGATCTAAGGGTGATCGGATCGGCCAGGGAATTTGAAGAGTCCGAAAGACTTGCTGCGGCATACTCTTTGGACCTTTTTGTGGAGCCTACCTCTTACATGCCGGATATTAAAGTTTGGCGAATAACCGCTTCCGTGGCGAATCTGCGAGATTTTTTTTCTGAAAATAAACGAGCGAACATTGCCATGATTTCGCCTCTTGTTTCTCACATAGCGTCATCAAATCCATAAAAAACACCTGCGCGTATTGACGGGCACCTATCCTCACGCTACCGATTTATAGACGTCCTGGTGAAGATGGAATTTAAGAACCACCGGACGAATTTTTGATGTCCTTGGGGAAGGGCTTCAAAAATTTTACAACTTGGAGGTTAGTGGGGATGCTCAAAAGGAATTCGCGTCCGGCCTGGGGGATAGGCCGCCGCGATGTGTGTGGGGCAGTTCTAGGTGGAGTCTATTTTTTTCAAACGCTGAGTTTAGCACTGGCGTTACTTTTGGGTGTGGCTTCATACCAAGCTCACGCGAAGTTACTAGAAAAATCGACTTTTGAAATTACGGCACCAGAGGTTCAGGCCGCCGCCGAAGATCCGGCGCGGTTTTACGTAAAGACTCAAAACGGAAGTTGGGCGCAGGATAAATTCATATATTCGCCCGACACTGGGTTGCTCTTGCGCTTGGCGGAGAATCGGGAAGTTACCGCGGTTCATTCATTTGGAGTCATTCCCGGTCTTACAGAAAATGATTTAGAAATTCTGTCGTTCTCGTCGTTAATTCCCTTCGAATCAGAAGAGCCGTCGCGAGTAATCGTGCGACACGGCGTGTGGATGTCGATTGTCGACGCCCAAGAAGATCGATTGATCATGGGCAACATCGGACCGGTGGAACCCGGAGTAGGCGGAAAATGGTTTAACCGCGAAGTGGTGGTTGGCGGAAAGGTTCGTTATTACACGTTTGTGGCGCGCACTGCGCTTCGAAATCACCCGCAAACTCCGGAAAATGCGCCAGATCGCGAGCTAATGAATCGATTAGTGATGGTCGATCTCGAGACCCAGAGCGTCGGAGTATTGCCTTTGAGGTCTGATATCGAACCAATCGAAATGCGGATCGTTGGTACCGACGCGGGTGCAATTAGACTTGTTGGTCGTTATCACTCGCCGCAACCTGGCTCTAGAAATCCATTTCAAAAAGCGGAAATGATAGTTGATCTTAAAGAACTCAACGTCACCCAGGCCGAAGGAGTGAGTTTTTTTGCAAATCGCCCGATCTCTAACATGAAAGTATTACGCGCCGTGCGGGGAATGTTTTCCAACGATCAGTTGGCCGAACGACTCATGTTACCCGGTATTACTTCCGAACAACTGATGAGTCAGGGGAATCCGAATGACACCGCGGCCAAAACAGCCGCACTGTCATTGGTGCAGCAAAAAATCGCAGATGCAAAATTAATCGAAGGTGCAGTTCGCGACGGTCTCCGTAACATTCATGGTCAAAAAGATGCGATTCAGGCACTCGTTGCCTTGGCTCAAGGTAGAGCGACGGCCAAGAAAGCTCAAGTGTCGGTAGCGGGCGGAACCACCGGAACGGGCAAAACTAGCGGTGTTGCCGCATTCGCAAAAGCACTATTTCCTCAGAAAACTCAACCAGTTTTCGAAATTAGTTTTTCGGAAAACACCGAAGAGAAGTTTCTGCAAACCACTCTCTTTGGTTCGGCACCCGGTTACATAGGAATGGACACACCTTCGGGCTTAATGGTTTGGCTGCTAGCAAATCCGGACGGCGGAGTTTTGCTTTTCGACGAAATTGAAAAAGCACCTCCCGAAGCAATGAAAATTCTAATGTCTTTTCTGGACCGTCAGGAAGTAAAAATCACGCCGCAGCTCTTGAAGTTCATGATTGCGAGTTACCAGGAAATGAAGCTCGAAGTTGAGCACTGGCCGCTTGCGATTCGAGAGGCCACCAGCAACGGCACTAAATTGGATGTCGGGGTAACTTTACGGTTAACTCCGGATCATTTTATTTTTCTAAATACCAATGCTGGCGCCTCACTCTATAATGGTTCGGGAATTTCAAACGTGGCTTCCCAGCGTCTCGAGACTGAGCAGCAATTGCGGGCCGCCAACGCTCGCTTTAATGGCGAAGTCATAAAAGCAGAATTGCGCGAAAGAGGTTACGAGGACGAAATCCTAAATAGGGTTTCGACCTACATTCCGTTCAAGGTAATCATGCCTGAAGATCACAAGTATATTGTGCGAGATCGACTGGCTGAAATTGAAGCTTACTTCAAGAAAGAGTATTTTATAGATCTCACTTACAGTCCTGAGGCCTATGAATATCTAGTTCAGGCGACCTATAGCCCGCTTGATGGCGCTCGATTCGTGGAGAATCAGCTTCGCAAGTGGGTAACTTCCAACCTAACCGAGGCCCTTTTCCAAACGGAAACACTTCGAGCAGGTCAGGCTGTGCGATGGACATTAGATCCAAGCGATGGGCGTCGACACAATCAGTTGGTTCTGGTCCACGAGGAAAATGGTAAACTCAACGAACTCGGGCGTTACAACGTGGGTAAAGCCCCGCCCGCAGCGCCAACATGGATTTTGGAACGAGCAGAAACCCGCTTATTGCCCATGTTAGTCGATCGAATTCGCGGGCATCAGCACGAAAAAGAACAACTCGCTAATCGCACCATTTCGAATCTAAAAAAAGCGGTGAAGGCACCCTCTAAAGCAGGTGGTGTGGTTTCTTTTGAGTATAGCGATGGACCTCCGGGTACCGGAAAAACAGAAATTGCAAAGGTATCCGCGGAAGCAATTTTCGAAGATCCACGGGCCATGATTGTGGTCGAAATGAATAATATTAATTCAATGGACGATTTTTATCGCATGCTTGTACAGCCGCTCAAAGCCGCTGCTACCAGTAATCCGGAAGGACTAGTGGTTCTTCTTGACGAGTTTCCAAGAGCGGGCGGCGATAACCCCTTTGTTCGAAAAGAAATTCAGCAAGCGTTTTTGAGCATCTTAGACGAAGGAGTGCTTCCCGCAATTCCATGGGAAACCAAAACCGTAGGATCTAAGCATGTGAGAGAAAACTCCAAAACTCCTTTGCCGAAGGCCACGTTATTTTACGCCACCGGCAATATGATCGAGGGTGTATTGGGGCCTAATGCTGAGTTTATGACCAATAACGAACTGACGGCTCAATTACTTTGGTTGCAGAAACACCCCGAACGGTTTCGGTCGGTGTATCAACAGTCGTTTGTCGCCGCGTTACGGAGTCGCATGGGCGAACCGAACGTGTTCATGAATTTAAGCGATGCCGATCTAGAATGGTTGCGTGACGAAAAGTTTCTACCGAATGCGTTGAAATTGCTCAAGGAAGAAGGGGTCGAAGTGACCCTAGCCAAAAGTGCGAAAGATTACTTTCGAAAGGAACAAATCGCTATTCGGGGTGGTCGCTGGGTGCGCGACAAAGTCGAAGTGTTAATTGAAGCGCCACTCAACGCGTGGTTGCTTGGTGTGCTTAAGTATCGCAACTCGCAGGTGACGGTAGAGTTCGATGCCGATAGTCGTGAGATGCGGGCCAGCGTGGCCCGCGGCGGCAAAGTGTACGAAGAAAAAGTGTTAGCCAAGGTACCCCGCGCACGAAGTGATGTGCACCCCGAGGTTAAACAAAAGCTACGTATATCCACTCATGTTCACGAGGCGGGTCACGCAGTGGTGATGCGGGCGCTTTTTGGAAAAGACGCGGTTGATCGCATCGTGACATTTGGCGGCGGTGATGGTGGTTGGACTGAGTTTGCCACCGATGCCAAGGGCCATGAACCGTATTTAACAACCAAAGGTGGGCCATTTCACATTGCGGCACTCCTTGGGGGACATTTAGCCGAACAGTTATTTCAAAAAGGTAATACGTCAAACGGTGCGAGTTCGGATTTTTCACGAGCACGGTCCACCTCGCTCACGATGATTCTAGATGGCAGTGTTCTCAGTGAGGCGCCGATCGCAATTACGGTTGATCCGAAAAACGGACAACTACAGTTGTCCGACGCGATGAAATTAGAGTTGGAGCTTAAACAGAAGGCACTTCTTGGATTTGGTCATCGTTTGGCTACCTGGATCTTGAAACACAACTCGAAGCTCATTGCTGCGATTGCAGAGCGAATGGAAGCCAATCATCAAAACTTTTCAATCGAACGCGAAGAGCTAGAAGAAATTATTGAAAAAACCGGTTTGCGAGTGCCTTCGGACAAAGAAATACGAAAAATAATGTTAGCCGACCGCAAGACACACCGTACTTGTCGCGAAATGTTATTGAACGAAGACACCACGGTGCTTGATCGTTTGCTCGATTTTATTTTGCGACGAAAATAGCGCTGCTTTCGACGTTAACGAAGGGCCGAGATTAGTTCGCAGGCAGAGCCCGTGTCGCTCATCACAAAAATATGTATGCCAGGGGCGCCGGCTTTGAGGAGTTCCTGGCAGAGTTCGAGAGTCGCATTCATGCCCACCTCGCGCGCCGCTTCTTTGGAATGAGCTTTGGTCAGTTTCTCGATCAGCGAATCAGGAATGCTAACATCTGAAAACTTGTTTCTCATGCGTTCGGCGGTCTGAGCCGATGTTATGATTCTAACGCCAGGAAGTATGGGCACGTTTAGACCACGCTTTGCCAATGCCTCGACAAATCTTTTGTAAGGGTCCGCTGAAAATAACATCTGGGTAATGCCGTATTGCGCGCCCGCCTCAATTTTTCTTTGAAAATATTCAACACCCTGCTCCAGCGGTGCGTGTTCCGGATGAGCGGCGACACCAATACAAAACTTCGTAGGTTGTCCCGTGCGTTCTTTGTTTTTGTCGTCAAATCCGTCACGGTGAAGGTAACGGCCAGCGTTAAGCGCTCGGATTTGTTCTACCAATTGATAGGCATAGGTGTGCCGATTGGGTGAAGGTTGAAAATACCCGGGCTGCCCGTCGGGCGGGTCGCCTCGCAGGGCCAAAATATTTCGAATTCCGAAATAGTGATGGTCCATCAAATTGTTTTCGATTTCCTCTTTTGTGTAATCGCGGCAGGTGAAATGGGCAAGCGAACACACGCCAAAGCTCGAACGAACGAGTTGAGCCAACGGCAGGGTTCCACCGCGCAGACTACCACCCGCGCCCTTGGTGACTGCAATAAAATCTACCCCGGCGCCACGTAGGCGTTCGATTTGATTAAAAATCGTCTGAGTTTCCATTCCATTGCGAGGCGGAATGATTTCAGCTGAAACCGTACGCGGTTTGGTTTTTAGAATCTCGATAATGGTTTGTTGTGGCGCGAAGTTCTCATTTGTCATAGTAAAAGAGTCTCTTTTATACCCTATGCCGAACGTATCTCTCAAGATCGTATTTGAAAACGAAAACGTGGTGCTGGTCGACAAACCGGCAGGCTGGCTCTCGCGCCCCTCACGATTTGGGCTTAGAGATGAACGCCCCTGCGTTTCAAGCGAGCTAGCCAAGACTCGAAGCGAGCTATGGGTCGTTCACCGCTTGGATATCGACGTTTCGGGCCTTTTGTTGTTTGCAAAAAACAAGAGTTCCCATCGCGCCTTGAGCCAGGCGTGGGAGGCCCATGAGGTACAAAAAAAATACCATGCCCTTGCCCATCGCTTGGTGGCCGCTACCACCGTAGAACCCGAAATTGGAGAGCTAGAAACCTGGGAGCATTTAATAGCCGAAGGGAAGCGTCGCTCGTTTCTAGCAGAGCACGGAAAAAAAGCGATCACTCGGGCCATTTGCGTTAAAGTGGAAAACCGAGTTCACCACTGGCTGCTCGAGCCTGTTACTGGGCGACGTCATCAGCTGCGAGTGCAGATGGTGGCAAGAGGGTTTGTAATTCTCGGCGATGTGCTCTACGGGGGGGCTAACGAACAATGGAAAAGTGGAATCGCCCTGCGCGCGGTACGGCTAGATTTTAAAAAGTTAGATTTATCAAAAGACCTAAAAATTCCTGATCATTTTGAAATAGAGAGTCTATCTCTATGAATTCGTTTAGGTGGCTCGCCACTTCGGCACTTGATGTAGACGCCTATTTTCTAAAAAACGGGCAGTGGTTTCTTTTTGTGATTTCGCGAAAGGGTCTTACAAAGAGTGAATTAATTAAGATCGCAGAGAATTTTCCCCACGGCGAAGTAGCGATCGTCGCCGGGGCAGCCAAGGCGAATACTTCGGCGAAATCCGAGCCGGTTGAACCGGTAGCGTTTGCAGAAAAAGAGGAACTGGTAGCAATTGAAGGTGAAACCCACTATGCGCTAGAGGCTGAAGCAGTTTTAAACCCAGGTCTTTTTTTGGATCAGTCGAAAAATAGAAATTTTTTAAAAATGAACTGTCTCAAAGGTCAGACGCTTTTAAATTTATTTTGTTATACGTCTTCATTTTCAGTTGTTGCAGCGAAGCAGGGTGTTGTCACCACTAGCGTAGATGTGAGTGCACGCTATTTAAAATGGTCGCAGAAAAATTTTGCGCTCAACGAGCTGCAAACAGGCGGACATCGATTTCTAAAGGCCGACGCACGAGACTTTGTGCGCCGCGAAGCTGCGAAAAAGCGAAAATTTGATTGGGTGATTGTGGATCCCCCGACGTTTTCACGCGCCGATGGTAAGGTGTTTCAGATCGAAAAACATCTTGAACCTCTGTTGTGCGACGTTTTGAAAAGTTGGACTGAAAAAGGGGGGGTACTGGTGTCTACCAATGACGCTTCCTGGGACGAAGCGGACTTCGAAGGCTGCTTGCGCCGCGCAACCAACGAAAATCATCGACTGCGGCGAATCGAAATTCCAACGGAATTCGGAACGCATTATCCGCTCAAGGGGTTTTGGATTTTACCGCGCGCAAGCGGTCGACAAGCTTAACAATATCGGCCGGCAATAAGGCTTGGTAGCGCTGCCCATCAATCACAAGCGAGTGAGCATGAAGCGCTGGACGATTAAATAATAAATGAGAACCGGCTTTTTTGTATAGGTGATCACCAAGGAGCGGGTGACCTTCGAGCGCAAAATGGCGTCTGATTTGGTGTTTACGCCCAGTTTCGAGGTCGACCTCTACAAGTGTTGAATTGGCAAAACGTTCGGCAACTTTGTAATGAGTGAGCGAAGTCTTATCGTCGAGCTCATGGGTGATCTGACCTTGATCGTTGGGCAGTTTGCCGATCACCACTGCAATATACGAACGACGCATTTTGCCCGCTATTAGCGAGTCGGTCAGTTTTTTTGCTGCTTTTTCGTTTTTTGCACACGCCATCAAGCCCGAAGTGTTTAGGTCCAATCGGTGCACTAGGCCCGCATAGCCGTAGCGGTTGCGCATCCATTCGACCACACTGAAACGAGATTCTTTTGAGTTCTGTGAATCAAGTCCAGCGGGTTTGTTAATGACTAGAAAGTCATTATTTTCGAAAACAATTTCGGGTTCTAAATTTTTTGCCAAGCTTAATGAAAATACTGGAGTGCGGGAACGAAGTCCAGTGTGGTCGAGAGCAGTACTACGCCAAATTTACAGAACTGAGCTGCGAGCCAGATTGGTACCCCAACCAAGGGTGTGTGTGCCAGTAGCATGCCGATCAGGGCTAGCGGCATGATTGTCAGCGAAATCAGCGGTCCAATGATCGCGTTGGTAAAAAGACCGGTAAAGTTTATTTCGCCGAAAACAATAAAGGTAATCGGTGTGGCACCAATACTAGCTCCTAGCGTGGTGACCACGTAATCGAGCAAGCTCCCGTGCTGGTTAGGGAACAAGCCGGCTTTTATTTTGTGGGCAGCGACCATTCCAGCAATACAAGAGTAGGTTAGTTGAAAGCTTACGTTAAACCAAAGGGTTGGAGCAATGATTAGTGAGAGCGAATAGTGCACCAGTAATATGCGCCAAAACGGCGCCCGATGGTCGAAAACAAAAAACAGAAATCGTGTAACTATAAGAATTAAGGCCCGGGCAATAGGTGGGCTTTGATCAGACCAAAGAAAAAATATTAGCCCACCTGCGAGAAAGCTCCAATGCAAGAGGTCTTTCTTTATGCGCAACGTGAGGCGCGAAGGAAAAAAACGTAGACTCAAGGGTTGCAGCAGAAATGCGAAAAAACCATGAAGCAACATGGCCACAATCCAACAGTTGGAACCACTAGCAGCAAGGGTGTGTAGAAGGCCCGCTTGTTGAAATAGTGCATAGTGTTCGTTTGAAATGCGGTCCGTAGCGCCTAGAAATATTCCAGCGACTAGGCCCGTGGAGTCGCTTTTTTGGGTGCCCTGGATAAAATGGCGGCGCCAGTTTTTGAAAAATTCTGGAATCCATGGCGCAGGGGAGGTTTTCCGGGCGTTGAACGTAAGGTTTCCGAACTCCGACTTCGGACGAGCTGGGGGTTGCGACCAATAGGTCATGCTTACGTGCAGAGCAGCTAAAACGAACAAAAACAAAGGCCCACGGTAGAAACGTGCCAGCCACGCAATACGCGCCCGGCTAAAAGAATTGTTGCTGGCTTGCGACATCTTAAAAACGAAATGCTAAAATCGAGCCAATGGACAGTGCGCTCGTAAAAATTTTTGGGCTGAGTCAGTTTTTAATTCTAGGGCTCATTGTTGGCACGGTCGTCGTGGTGTTCGTAAAACAATGGCTGCGCGACAAGGCCTTGGAAAAACTGCACGATGAACAAAACAATACCCAGACCGATGCGTTAAGAAAAAACAGTGCTGTAAAACGGGTAGGGGTACCCGAGTCCGGGCAGAGTCGGTCTGACAATACCGAGCATCACCAGCCTCGCGAAAAAGGTCGCCCTCAGTTGGCGAGCGCCTTTCCTAGCTGGACCGATGCTACGCCCGCCCACGAAATACTTGAAGTGGCTATCGACGCCGATGCGGGAGCGATCGAAAGCGCGTACAAAAGGCAGTTGAAAAAGTATCATCCGGATAGATTTGGTGGCTGGGGTGTGGAATACGCCAAACGTGCTCACCAGATTATTCTGCTACTCCAAAAATCGCGCGATCGAATGCTTAATTCACGTAACCACCGGTAACTACAAAGTTCCAGATCGCGGCTCCGGAGGTTCCCGCATTGTAACGAAGAAATCTCCCAACGGCTAAGCGACCGTTTCCATCGCGTACAAATATGTAAACTGGAACGTCAGCGCCATCGTTGTCGAGGCTATTACTATAAATAGGTACCACGTCACTGGTTGCCACAATAGGTGATACACGTATGGCGGAAGTATTATAGGTATTTGAGTCTCGGTCGTAGGCGACGCCATTAAAGTATGCGACGGCATCAGAGTCGTTCATAGTTAGAGTTTCGTCAAATCTCATGTAGGCGACAGATGGTATCGCTCGGTCGCAGGGGTATGAAGTGCCTCCGTCAGTCGACGGACAAATGGCCCGTCCTACCAAGAAAACCCGGTCAGTACCTAGGATTGTATTCGCCGCAATGGCGACACCGTCTAGGGCTTCGTCATGGTCGTTTGTATTGGGGCCCACATAGGCGGGTTGCGGCGCGCCAACGAATGTAATGTTGTCAAAAATTTGCACTCTGTCGACCCCGCCTCCGGAAGGGTCCTCAGCTCCGGCCGCACTATAGCGGTAAACGGCGACTCTTTTCAAAAAAGACTGAGGTGACGTATTGTTAACGTCCGAGTGAGTAGCGGTTAAAAGATGCTCCGCATAAATTTGAATGATGCTCGAGTTGCGAGTGTGTAGACTCAGGTTGCCAATAATTGCGGAAGTACCATTAGTTCGAGAGTCTGATTCAATATCATCCCAATTAGGGGCATTTACGAAATCATTTGCGGTGCCAGTCGCGGGTACTGCGGCGCTAATTGTGTACGCAGTACGAATGATAACGTTTCCGTAGTTATACCAGCGTTGGGTTGCTGGTGCCGCCGCGGTGGTCTCGCCTGAACTTGGACCGATCGGTGGATGCAGCACAGCTGTTCCACTTCCGGGGTCAGCTCCATTATCGCTGTCCAGCAGGGTTCCAAATATATGCGCCCGCACGGTCCCGGCTACTACTTCTAGAATAGTACCGACTGGATCGCCCTGAATTCTAAAGATATTGCCATCATTATCTTTTACGGGCATCCAGCCAGACCAATTGCTGAGATTGTCGAAATCAAGCGTGCTACCCGAGCTTACTTCCCCGTTGGTAGATCGAGCGTAATTATAAAACACAGCATTATGGTACGTTCCCAGCGCTCCGTCTGACGACTGTAAATGAGAAACACGCACAAGGATCATGATGTACCCTTGCACTACATCGGTCGCGATTCCCGATACAGTATCCATGTAAGACAGCACTACCGGTTCCCCTGCGATACTGATGCCGTCGTTTGGGCTGAGTTCGGGCACCGCTGTGTAATCAGACACAAAGGCTGAAAAGGTGCGGTAAGGAGCAGTGTTGATCAATTTTGCACAGCAAGCGTTTTCGGTGTCATTGGCCGGGTCGCTGCAGTCTAATGGCGCTGCGCCCGCTTCGGCGCTGCACATCCAGGGTCTTCCAAGGCTTGTCCAGCTTTGCCAGCGGCGGTTGTTGGTGTAGTTCATGTATATGTTGCCGTCGGTCGCGCGTGCAAATACCCGAAGCCGCGCAGGAGTTGTGCTTGAAGTGGTGCTGGTACTTAGCTGCGAAGTATCTTCAATAATTTGCGGAGTTCCAACCGCAGTAATTCCGCCGGGCAACGTGCTCGATGACGAAGAGTGATTATTGCCGTATTTGGGAGAAAAATTTTGTATTGCAATGTTTCCTCCCGTGGTTCGGTGAACTGCGGTGACTGCGCAGGGATCGCTTGCGTGTGAGCAGGTGCGTGATTCTACCGTTCCATCCTCAGAGTCGGGCGCGAGGGCGCTGCTCTCAACGACACTTACGGGTAGAAAATGTAGGCCCGTGACCGCTGAAGTCGAACTGGTAATTGTTCCGGTAGACGAAAGAGAGTTTCCACTCGAGTTTTCGACAGCGAAAGGGCCCCAAGAGTATTTGTAATAACCTAGATTACTAAAGAGGCCGGGGCCAGCCGTATCGAACGTTGCAGCATTGCCATCGTCTACATTATATTTTGAAAGTCCAAATCCGTGCAGCGCGATCGGATTCCCGTACTCTGTGCTGGTTGTTGATCCGGCGTCTTCGTCTATCAAATTACGATTGGCCGATGTGCCGCTCATTGAAAGTCTTTCAATCAGGGCAAGCCCCGACGAGTTTGTCGTAGCAGTCAGTGGAATCGATGCGGCAGCGGGAGCCGTGGTTGAAACGCTCCCAGTTCGAAGATCACAGCGGTTAAAACTCGCAACTTGTGATGTCGAAGACCCACTAAAATGTTCTACGCAATCTTGCCATTGAATATTGTTTGAAGATTTATACGTATTGGGCTTTAGACGATACTCAAACGAGTGATTGCCAATGAGCGTAGCGAATGTACCAAAGTATGGCGTTCCCTTTGAAAGCGCTTCACCGGCACCATATTGAGAAGCATCGATCGCGAGATCCCAGCGAAGATAGCCTACATCCTGATGCACGTTGAACGGCGAAAGCGTACTATATTTGTGTACATTGGGGCCCGTGGCCAGCTGGGGTTCAGGAGGAGGCGCTGCGGGAACTAGTTCGTCTAGGCAAAGGTTTTGATCGGACCCGCTCGAAGAATTGCAGTAGTAAGTTCCAACATAAAAGCCAACTCGCAAGAACGGAGTCAGCTGATCTTCGTAACCTGGTTGGGTCGTTCCACCGCCCCCAGTAGTTGCGCTTCGGCACGAGCAAGTCGTGAAGTCGACAATTTGCCCAGTTCCGCAAGCGGGAATAATGCAAGAACCTCCGATTGTGCGAACGTTAGTGTGCACGCACTCGATGATCGTATTATCAGAAGCGCTCGCTCCATATGAACTTACGCACGAAAGGCACGTGGAGTAGTCTCTAGAATTATCAGTAAAAATTGAACACACGCCACTCGACGAACTGCTGGAGCTTGACGCGGCTGATGATGAACCGGTTTTGGTGGCTTTGGTAGAAGGGGCCGACGTATTAAGGCACCCCGCCAGCACGAAGGCGAGAAGCGTAGGGCCCAGTATTACGAGACTGCTAATTCGATTCAACATTCGATCCAATGGGTTTGTTTGCGTTCAAAAACATACAAAAACACTCGGTATTTCATAGATTCCATCGGATTTCGGAAAATAAAACTTAATAGCACGAAATTAATAAGGAAAATCTATAGTTTACGAAATTATTCCGGAAAATTTTGCCGCTTTGGCATACTCGGTGAACCTGCCGCAGAACATGTATTCAGCTGTCTTAACGTGTACTTTAGTCGGGTTTGAAGCGCATGCCGTAGTGTGTGAGGTGCATCTAGCCAATCAGTTACCAAGCGTCACCTTGGTCGGGCTGCCGAGCTCAATCACCCAGGAAAGTCGCGATCGGGTGCGATCGGCTATCGTAAACAGTGGGCTCGAGTGGCCGGCCCGAAAGGTTACAATTAATCTTTCGCCCGCGATGTTACCGAAGTGGGGCAGTCACTTTGAACTCGCAATGGCACTCGGAATATTACTCGCAGGGCGAGTGCCGAAAAAAGTATTCGCGGTGGGCGAACTCTCACTCAGTGGGCAGGTCAAAGCCTGTGGTTGGTCGGGTTTGATCTTGCCCGTGTTGCGGGATGTTCGAACTGTAGTTGCTCACCCCGTAGATATTGCGGAAATTCAGAATCAAATGTCGGCAAACGATGTGGCGAAGTTACGTTGGATTTCGGCCGAGAATTTGAATCAAGCGATCGAAGCTTTTTCGGCTGCCCCGGCAGTTGATTTATCTGACGCTGATCTTTCGGTTGATCCCCCGGCAGTCCAAGTGACCTCGCCTGATTATGCACTATTAAAGCAGGTCACAGGCGAGCCCCTCGCGGTTCTCGCCGCACTTTGTGCGCTTAAAGAACGATTTCATTTGTTGTTGGCTGGCTCCCACGGAGTTGGAAAATCAATGCTTGCGCGCGCGTTGACACTGGCACTCCCTCCGCTCTCAGAGACCGAACTGCAATCCAGAAAAACTCTTTCCGCAATGTTTGGTGAACTGCCATTTAAGAACAACGGGCGTGCGCGCCCGGTGATTAGTTTACAGTCAGGCGCTACCAAACAGTCACTCGAAGGTTCGCTACTCGATTCCGGGCGGGTGCTCCCGGGGGAACTCACACGTGCTCATTGCGGTGTTTTGATTGTCGATGAGTTTTTGGAATTGCGGCGAGATGTGATCGAGTCGCTGCGCCAACCCATTGAAGAAAAGTGCGTGCGCATGAGTCGCGCGAAATTAAAGACTGTGTTACCTGCGGATTTTCAATTGATTGCGACAACGAATCTTTGCCCATGCGGATACCTCGGGCACGCAAGGAGGCGTTGCCGGTGCGGCGGTCCCAGCGCTGTGCGGTACCTCACCAAACTTTCTGGGCCCATGCTCGACCGATTCGACGCGATCATTTTAATGGGTGACCCCCGCGTCGAATCTGAATTGAGCGGGCCCGCCCGTGATTTACTTGGGTGGCTTACAAACCCTGTTCATTGGCCTGGCCTGTTCGAGCGGGGCCCTGATGCGCGGTCGCTCCGGAACGAACCGGCTTTTCTGTGGCAAGATCTGGGCGAGGCAGACCCTGGTTGGTCGCCGCGGGTGCGCGAAAAACAACTTCGCCTCGCGCGTGTGATTGCCACGCTGGCTGGCGAGCATCGGGGGCTTCCACCAACTGTGTACTTCGAACTAGCAAACGCCCTACGTGCCGATCTCGACTGGGAGGTACGGCGCGACGGGGCCATCGCTCGTGTATAGAGCAATAATTGCCGATTAAAGACTGACCAAAAGTATTCCGAACTCATTAGTATGTTAATGGATGGTTCCTTGAATCTGCGCTTTGTCGCGCGAGTTCTAGTGGTATTGACTCTCGCGTGTAGCTTCGCAGCGTGCGGCAAAGAAAAAAAAGCTGACAAGGGCTATATGAAGGAATGCGTATTGCCGGCCGACCAGACAAACGCATTTCAAGGTGCGTGGAGACAGCGTCCCATTAAAATTGCCTTTCGCACCGGTCACTGGGATGACGCACAAATTGGTGCGATCGTAGCAGCTGCTAACACCTGGAATGAGTTTTTTAAGTCTTCAAAGGGTGGTCCCATTTTCGACACAGGTGGGGGGGCGTATCGATCAACTGCCAACCTTACGGCCCCCAACTGCTCGTCGACGGACGGAGTGGTGGTTTATAAACGTCAAGCAGCAGGTTCGTGGCCCGCGGAACTGGGGCCATCGGCTGCGGGTGCCACCGGCGTTGTGAGTTGCGGTTTTGGCAATGGTGCCAACGGGTATCCAATTTTAGCGGCCGGTATGATGGAATTTAATTTCGTAAATTATTTTCGTGAAGGCACCACTGCGCTGCTCGATTTACAAACCGTAGCAGTGCACGAGTTGGGGCATTTGCTTGGGCTCGATCACGCGTGCGGGCCTATTAAAAATGGAAAACCAAACGCGTCTTGTCCAAAGTATCTTTCCGCCGTTATGTACCCTAGCGCATTCTATGATTCCGCTACCCGTGTCGGACAAATCAAACGAAACCTCGATACCAATGATCAGGGACGAGCGAATTGTCTTTATTGAGCTTTCCCAACAAGTGGTGAAATTACTCGACAATTTTACGCGCTTTCAACAAAGCGTAAGCTGCGTCGTTTCCGTATACATTGGGTATAAAATTAATCGAGCGAGAAAGTTTACTTACCAACGTATTTTCTCGTTCCACTAGCAAAGAAATTTTACCGTGTTTTGAAACTATCTTAACCGGGTCACGTTCGGTGTAAAGCTGACTGCGATCTTTACGCGTGCCCATGAGACTGGCGTAATCTTTGGTAAAAATGACGTCTTTCGACGGAACATCGGCAATGATCCATTCCCGCCCTTTGCCATGTTTTGTAATTAAGTGCTGAATTTCTTGGATCTTAGCATTTAATTTTTTTACGGCCTCTTCGCGCGGGGAGTTTTTTCCAGTGCCAGTTTCGAGAATGCGGTGTTCGCTTTCTTTTAGGCGAATGGTCTTTGGAGGAACACGATATATCAGCATGCGCATTTGTTCGTTGACGATCGGATCTGGAATTCGTTTGGACCAGTAGAGGTCCTGAATTCGCGACATAAAATACACGTCGTTAAAACCAAAAAACCGTTCAGGGTCCTTGGCCGCTAGCTCTAAAAGTTCGTGATAGTGGTAAATTAAATTATTTTTTAAGAGATATGACGCAATATGCGCTGCTAAAATGTCGAATTTTGCGGAACTCGAGTTACGAATTACCTGGGAGTACCAAGCGAATCTTGCGATCAAGAAGTCTTCCACCGCATGTACGGCGTTTTCGCGTACTGCGAGAATTTCTTTTTTTCCATCTGTGAACGCAGTGGTCAAATGATAGAGAATGTAATCTTTATCGATGTGACCATACTTGATGCCAGTGTGGTGAGCGTCGCGAACTAAGTAATCGAGCCGATCGGCATCGATGTCGGAATGCAGAATTTGATTCGCTACGAGATTGCCCGAATCACCTTTGATAAATTTGGAGAGCGACGTAAAATCTAAGCCACTTTCCTTTAAAATACGGGTGATTCCCCCCTTGAAGTCAGTATTTTTAATCAAATAAGAGCCCAGGTGCTCGTGATTATTTGGCAACTGTTTGCCGGGGAGCTCACCTCGTTGGCGCAGTGACTCTCCATATTTGATGTAAGAACCTTCGATCGAATGAGAAAAGGGAAACGTGCCGATGTCGTGTAACATTGCTGCAATGCGAATGCTTTTGTGAAACATCGAATTGGCATCGGTGGTTTTGGTGCTGTAGAGTTGAGCATCGGGTACCCCACGCCCGATGGCACGCACCATTTGGTCGGCGCAGTGAAGTACTCCGACTGCGTGAGCAAAACGGGTGTGTTCGGCACCGTCAAAAATATAGGAAGCAAAACCCAGCTGCTTAATCCAGCGAAGGCGCTGAAAAAAAGCTGAATTGATAATTTCTTCTTCTGTTTTGGTTAAACGAATAAATCCGTAGATGCTATCGTAAATTTGGCCGGCTCTAAAGCTTTCGGGTCGATGTGCTGGTCTTGCCATGAGTTCCACTCTCCGGTTCCCATTCTCGCAGAAATTTTGGGCTTCGTCACCTGGCACGCTCGTTGCTAAGTGCATGCTGAGAATAATTAATGTCGAGGAAATTTTATGTTTTTGAAGTTCAATTCAACGAGTAGTTCAGTGCTGAGTTTGGGTGTTTTAGCAGCTCTCGTTTCGATACTCAGCGGCTGCGGGCGGGAGCTCAAGATTCGAGTAGCTCCGAGCGAAGAGGTTCGCCACAGCGCCGCTTCGGATTTGGTGCGACAAGTGGAGATACGCTACCGGAATGCGGCTGGGGAGGAGCGTTTTCGAGAATCAGTCTCGGTCACCGGACTTGGTCAGCCATTAGACATTAAAAACGAATCTATCCAGGATCTGGACTGGTCAAAAGATGGGCGCTGGGAAGCCAACGCTTTCAACGGGGACGGCGCATTGATGTTGCACGCATCTACCCAGGCAGACCCAGAGGAAGACGAACAGATCGACCTAGTGTTGGCTCGGGCTTCGGGTCCACAAGCGCCGGCAAACCTAAATTCGGTCTTTTTGAAGTCGTTTCGTACGACCGGCTTTAGCGTGGACACAAAACATAGTGTCGAAAAGTTGCGAAGCCCAGTCTGTTATGAATTGCCCGCAATATATTTAGACGCAGGATCTGGGGCACTGGCTCGTGGTGTATTTTTCGAAACAAGCGTTGCCGGCACAGCGGTGCGGGTGGCCATGAGCAAGGACGGTGAGCGGCGGGTACTCCCTGTTCATTCGAGCGGTGACAGTTATCTTGATCTAGCTGATGAAATTGAAAAAATCGGATCAACCAGGCGTAGAAATCTTTATATATTTACCGACGAATACGAAGGTTGCGTAACCTTGAGTGCCGGATTATCAAATCTGCTTGCCCCGACTCTGACGTACAAGTTTCTTTACGAGGCAGGCCGAAACGTCGGCATGGGGAAGGGCATGGCCGGTGAAATTGTCGTTCTCAACCCGAACCCCATCGAGGTCGCGGTCGCGGTCAATTGTTCTATCTATTCGAACGCTCAAGATCCAAACGGCATTTTCATAGGGCCTCTCGGTCGTGATCATTACGTATATAAAGAGGAGTGCCAAAGAACCAATGCCAATCATTCGTTCACCCGCTCTGGCGTCATCGCCAAACGCGATACATTTCGAGTGCCGGTGTGCGGGTACGGGAACCTATACGGGGAAAGTCAGGGGCATTCAGGGCTTGTTCATACCGGTTTTACCCTTCAGTGCAGCGCAAGACTCGAAGTCGACGGGTTGATCGGCTCGTCGCCAACTGTGTTTCTAACGGCACCAAAGTAAGTTACAGTTCTAGGCATGGAATCCAATTTTTCGATACGTCCTGCGACCGAAGACGATCTACCCGCGATCCTCGAAATCGAAAATAGTGTTTACCCAATTCCTTGGACCGCCGAACAGTTTAAGGCCGAAATCGAAAAACCGTTCGCGAATGTTTTGGTTCTCACCGACGACGACACCGACCAGATTGTGGCCGGCTACGTCGTTTTCTGGATGATGTTCGACGAATGTCACATTCTCAACGTCGCGGTTCATCCGAATTGGCGGGGGCTCGGAATCGGAGGTAAACTCACCCGAATAGCAGTAGATTTCGCTTTAAAAAAGGAACTCAAGCGGGTGTTTTTGGAAGTTCGAAAGTCCAACGAGGCGGCCGTGAAGCTCTATCAGAAGGTCGGATTTTTCATTGATCACATCAAACCACGCTTCTACGACAACGGGGAAGATGCCTATTTCATGGTGATGTACCTAACCCGACCAAATCATTTTTAATTCAATAGTATCAGTGGTTAAAGTCCTTTATTCCGCTGCTGTAGCGAGTTTCCGGTTGGCGCTCGACGCTCCCGCGTTTGACTTTTTTGGGCCGCTTTGTGTAAGTTGCGCGCTTTACTATGTATCGAGCTTTAAAAAACGGACTTATTCTTTCAAGTTTTTTTGCCGTGGTTTTCGTTTTGAAACCCGCTGATCAGGCGGCAGAACGCGCTTGGCTGGCGTCGCTTTCGGACCCTAAAGAAGCGCTGCTCGCAAAACAACATTCTAAGCGGTCGAAAAAGGCCTTTGGCGCCAAAGAGGTTCGTCGATTTTTAGAGCGCCAAATTAAACAGGCTTCGCCCGAGCAATTGGATTCGATTACCCAAGTCATATTAGAGGTCTCGAAGTCGTACCATTTTCATCCGGCGCTCATTCTTTCTTTAATTCGAGTAGAAAGTCGGTTCAACGCCTGGGCCATTAGTCCAAAGGGTGCCATTGGTTTGATGCAATTGATGCCGGAAACAGGACGCTGGTTGGCCGATCGCATGGGCGCTCGCTGGGACGGTCCAGCTATGTTGTTGGATCCCGAGATAAACATTCGATTTGGGACTTACTACCTCGCCTATCTGCGTGAGCGATATAACGGTGACCCAAAGTTTTATCTCTCGGCGTACAACGTCGGTCCGGGTCGGATGGACGGTTGGGCAACGACCGGGTATAAACACAGCTTAGAGTATTATCATCTTGTGAAGCAAAATCTCCCACTCGTGAATTGAGATCGGCATTTATGAAAAACTTTGGTGTCAAAATTCGAGTCGAGTTCCCAGCCGCGCACCACATTCGGGGTTACGAAGGCGAGTGCGCCCGCCCCCATGGGCACAATTTTAAGGTCGAAGTTGAGGCCACCAGTCCGGGTATCAGTAATATCGGAATTGCACTCGACTTTCGCGATCTAAAAGAAATGACTAAAGAGTTAGCAAATCGCTTTGATCATCAAGATTTAAACACCATCGCCCCGTTTACCGACATTAACCCAACAGCTGAGACTCTAGCACAGTACTTTTTTGAAGAGCTAGAACGGCTAGTTCAGCGCAACCCTAAAACTCAAACGGTTACGATGAAGCGAGTGACTGTTTGGGAAAACGACCGTTCCGCCGCGAGTTACGGGTACTAAAAATGCGAAAGGCAGTTGCACTACTTTCGAGTGGACTCGACTCGGCCGCAAACCTTGCATTGGCAAACGAAGCGGGCATCGATGTTCAACTAGCTTTGACTTTCGACTACGGTCAACGAGCGGCGGTCAAAGAAATAGAGTCGGCGAAACGGCTTTCTGATTATTTTGGAATCTCCCACCTAGTAGTTAATTTAAGAAATTTTCCTGAGTGGTTGGGATCCAGTGGTAGCGCGCTCTTAGACGAAGGTTCGATGCCGTCACCTGAATCACTCGACGATCTGGCAGTGATTCGAAAGTCCGCAAAAGCTGTCTGGGTGCCAAACCGTAACGGTGTATTTATTTCGATCGCGGCCGCAGCAGCGGAGGCCCGTGACGCAAGTGTAGTTTTGGTTGGATTTAACGCGGAAGAAGCCGTGACCTTCCCGGATAATTCCCGAGCGTACATTTCAGCAATGAATGCTTCACTCGAATTTTCGACTGCTAATCGTGTAAAAGTTGAAAGCCTGACCAGCGCGTGGAACAAAAAAGAAATCGTCGCGCGTCTGTTGGAGTTTTCACCTAGCTTCCCGAATGGGAGATTTCCTTTTGAAGCGATTTGGAGTTGTTACGTTGCGGAAAATCAACATTGCGGGATTTGCGAGTCCTGCCAGCGGCTGCGTCGCGCTTTGCTTGCTTGTGACGCTGTAGGCGTGGCGAATAAAATTTTCACTAAAAACCGCGACGATGGAGTACCCAGTGCTTAGTCAGGTGAAGGCACGCGTGCTTGATAAACCGCTTTTCTACACTGGCGTGGAACTGCGGCCTCATTGGTGTCTGGAACAAACAGGTGTCTATGGGTCTGTTATCACGGCCTGGGTGGGCCCGTGTAGGGTTGCTACTTCAGAGCTCGTTGATATGGAAGACCGCTTGGCTGCCGAACGCATTGAAGCGAAAGAAATGCTTCATTTTATTGCGGAGTTTTACGGAATAACGCTTGAAGCCGGAGTGCTCTACCAGAGACTTTTTGTGCAATGGTGCGAACGACTATTGCGTGAGGCTGGCATGCAAAACCTGCGTCGCGAGGGAGATGATCTATTAACCCCTCATGGCAAACTATCGGTCTCGATCGCCACAGTGTCACCGGTGAGCGTACTTATTCACTGGGCTCTAAATATCGATGGCACGGGGGCACCCGTTCCTACCGCGCAATTAGCGGATTTAGGGTGGGGGCGAGAGCAATCTTTAGGCTTTGCCAAAAAAGTACTTGAACATTACATTGGGGAAATCGAGGAGATTCGAATTGCCCAATGCAAAGTACGTCCCGTTTGATTTAAAACTGGATTTGTCCGAACATCTTAAAAAACTCAAGCCATACGTTTCTGGCAAACCCATCGAACAGACCAAACGTGAGTTTGGTTTGAGCGAGGTTATTAAACTTGCCAGCAATGAAAACCCTACCGGTGCCTCTCCGAGAGCGCTCGAGGCTGTACGTAAAACACTTGAGCAGAGTCATTTATACCCGGATGCGAGCTACCAGAGCCTCAAAAACGCAATCGCGAAGAAACGCATGTTGGATCCGAATCAGGTTGTTGTAGGCGCCGGATCCAATGAAATCATCGACCTTGCCATTCGAGTATTGCTGCACCCCGGGCAAAACTGTGTGGCTCCGGCCTATTCATTCATAGCGTATCAGTTGTGTGCAGAGTTAAACGGCGTCGAATTTCGCACGGCTAAACTAGATGCGGATTTTGCTATATCGGTAGATCAGATATTGGCGGTAGTGGATGCGAACACTCGAGTCGTGTTCTTAGCTAATCCGAACAACCCAACGGGTATTACACTCGAAGCTAAAGAGCTCCGCAGATTGGCCAGTGGTCTTCTTAAAAAAAATGTAATTCTGTGTTTGGATTATGCCTACTGGGAATTTGCGGATTCAAAAGACTTTCCTGCTGCTGAAGATTTGTTAGTGGATTACCCGAATCTGCTAGTGCTTCATACCTTTTCAAAAATTTATGGTCTCGCGGGATTTCGAGTGGGTTATGGTTTGGGACGACCGGAACTAATTCAGTGGATCGAACGAGCGCGCCAACCGTTTAATGTTTCGTCGATTGCAATTGAAGCCGCTATTGCGGCGCTAGAGGATCAAGCCTTCTTAATTCGAGTAAAAGAGCAAAATGCAAAAGAACGTGAACGTCTAGCTATGGCGCTTTCGCGTCTTGGACTTCGAGTTTACGGATCGAACGCTAACTTCGTGTTTGTGGATTTGCACCGAGACGCTGAACAAGTGAATTCGGAATTGCTCAAACGCGGTGTGATTATTCGCCCGCTTTTGAATTATGGTTTGAAAACCCAGGTGCGGGTAACTGTAGGACTACCGCAAGAGAACGATAAGTTGCTGAAAGCTTTAAAAGAGGTGTTGGTATGAGCGAGTCGAGATTCGTGGTTGCAATCGATGGTCCCGCCGGTAGTGGCAAAAGCACCGTCACCCATTTGCTAGCTAAGCGTTTGGGATTTGCTCATATTGATACGGGTGCGCTTTACCGGGCCATCGCCTACCGTGCGACTCAAATGAAAACTTCACTCGACGATGCCTTAGCCCTAGGAAAAATAGCGACCTCGGCGAAACTTTCGTTTCAGTGGCTTAATGATCGGAATCAAATATTTTTAGACGGCGAAAACGTTTCGAGTATGATTCGCACTCCCGAAATTAGTATGGCGGCCAGCAAGATTTCTGCCTACGCGCCAGTGCGGGACGCGCTTCTGCAGTTGCAACGAGACCTTGGGGCTAGGCCTCCGGGAGCAGTGCTAGAGGGTCGCGATATCGGCACAGTAGTTTTTCCTAACGCCGAAATTAAATTTTATCTGAATGCTTCGGTCGATAGCCGAGCGAGACGTCGAATGGTGGAATTAGAGGAAAAAGGAACTTTTCTTGATTTTGAAGAGGTTAAACGCCAGGTAGTCGAACGCGATAAAGGCGACATGGAGAGAAAAGTAGCACCATTAAAAAAAGCAGATGATGCAATCGAAGTGGATACAACCAACATGAATGTCGAGCAGGTTGTCGACTTCCTGTTTGCGCTGGTGCAGGAGCGACGCGGACTAGCCCAGTCTGGCCGTTCAAAGGGGCGATAGCTTGCGCTTGCTCGTGGTTAGGCCCGATCGCATAGGTGACGTGGTTCTTTCGACCCCCGCCTTGCAGTTATTAAAGGCGGCTATTCCCGATGCTGAGGTCCACGTTCTGGTAAATAAAAACGTTGCGCCGGTGCTTGCACAGCTACCCTTCGTGAGCCGAATCATCAGTCCGCCGAGCTCCGGAAGTGCGATGGATCGCCTCAGGAAGCTGTCGCAAATGCTTGGCGCCGAAAGATACGATCTTGCGATCGTTCTGCAGGTTGAACCACTTTCGACTCTTGCCGTTCGACTGGCCCGAATTCCGAACCGGGTAGGACCTCGATCGAAGTTCTATTCTTACATGGCATTTAATTATGGGCTCAAACAACGCCGTTCGGATTCCAAACAAAACGAGGCCGACTATAATACGGAACTAGTGCGCCACGCAATTCGGGTGTTGGGCCGAGATCCGCTTGAAAAAAAAGAATTCCAATCAAAGATAGTGGCGGATCCTTCTTTAGAAAATGGTGTGATTCGAGATTTGTCGAAGCTGGGACTTGAGCCTGGCCGATTTGTTTTGTTGCACCCCGGAATGGGAGGGTCGGCTCTCAATTGGAGTATCGATTCCTATGCTGAGCTCATTCGATTGATCATTTCGCGCGGCCGCAAGGTCCTAGTTAGTGGATCGTCGGTGGATGAAGATACCGTCCAAAAAATTGTTATGCGTACTCGTGAGATTGGGGTCGAACAAGCACATTTAAACGTTCTGCTTACCTATGATTTGCCGCATTATATCGCGCTGCTTAAGTTAGCGGGACCCATCGTGGCACCGAGTACAGGTCCACTTCACCTAGCGGCAGGGCTTGGAAAACCGTGTGTGTCATTCTATCCTCCAATTCAAGTTCAAAGCTCGAAACGCTGGGGCCCTAGGAGCAGAGCAGCCCAAAAAATCTTTACGCCGGAAGTCGCTTGCGGTCAGAAGTACAACTGTATCGGTTCACGGTGTGAGTTTTATTATTGTATGGATCGTATTTCGCCAGAGACAGTGGCCAAAGAGGTAGAGAAACTTGCAGAAAACGCATCAGTTGAAATCCAAACGTGTTGATCAGATCACTCGAAAGTTTGACCGAAAAAAGATCGTCGTATTTGGTGATGTGGGTGTCGATAAATACACTGTTGGGAAGGTCTCTCGAATTTCCCCCGAGGCCCCGATTCCAATTGTAGAAGTTTTCGATACGCGGCTTAAACTCGGACTTGCCGCCAACGTCGCAGATAATATTGTGGAAATGGGCGGGGTTCCGCTCCTAGTAGGGGTAGTCGGTCAGGACTCTGGGGCTGACGATTTTTTTTCTTTACTACGAAAGCGTAAAATTCCTAAAAATCATGTGGTTCAAGACGCGACTCGAAAAACAACGCTGAAAGAACGTGTGGTGGCTGAAGCTCAGCAGGTTGTGCGAATTGATCACGAAACCCAAAGTAGAATTGAAGCTAAACTTATCGAAAAAATAGGGAAAGCCTTAGAACGAGCAATTAATGAAGCGGCAGCTTTAGTAGTTGAAGATTATGCGAAGGGGTTAATGGAAACCTCGCTAGTTCGTCGCGCAATTGAAACTGCGGCTGCCAAGGGAATACCGATTTTAGTCGATCCTAACGTTCGCTCAAACTACGCAGTGTATGCGGGCTGTACGGTGATCACTCCAAATATTTTGGAGGCCGAAGCTCTTAGTAAAATTCGCATCGTCGACGCTAGCTCGTTGAAGCAAGCGGGAGCACGGTTACAGCAGGAAATTGGCGCTGAAATCGTCATTATCACTCGTGGTAAAGATGGCATGGCTATCTTTAAACGAGGACGACCGAACCCGATACTCATACCTACTTTTGCCAGAGAAGTTTTCGATGTATCAGGCGCTGGTGATACTGTGATCGCAACGCTCGCTCTTTCGCTGGCGTCGGGTGCTAATATTGAAGAAGCCGCACTGCTTGCTAATTTTGCCGCCGGTGTCGAAGTTTCGAAACGTGGAACTGCAACTGTTTCAGTTAAGGAAATGAAAGAACACATGCGTTATGTTGGAGCACTTCGACGTTAAGATGAGACTTCAGGCAATGTCGAAAGGCAATACGTCGGAGTCTTCTACAGTTACTCGAGCGAAGGCGGTTTGGTCTATGTGTTCAAGTATTTTCGCCAGGGCGGCTTTAGCCGATTTTTCATTGGCTTGAGTGACCGAAAAACCAAGGACACAGCGCTCGCAATC
This sequence comes from Bacteriovoracaceae bacterium UBA4573, assembly GCA_002387735.1. GTDB lineage: Bacteria > Bdellovibrionota > UBA1018 > UBA1018 > UBA923 > UBA923. Next base: position 33,910 of record DGKJ01000097.1, read on the forward strand.
ATCGAAGTCTGCGAGTTCCACCGCTGAAACCTCGAATTTTTTTCTAAGCTCCTCTAACAGTGCGCGCATATGAAAACGCTTGGTTTTTATTTCGACGTTTCCATGAAAATCGAGAATTACTTTTGCAACTCCGACATACATAGTTAAATTTTAGTCAACCACTTGCTGTATTTTGGGTTTCGCCCTTCGACTATATCGAAGAATTTTTTTGATAAAGATTTTGTAATTTCTCCAGGTTTTCCGGATCCGATTTTACGGTCGTCTACCTCTCGAATTGGCGTTACTTCGGCTGCAGTGCCCGTAAAAAAAGCTTCTTCCGCAGTATATAGTTCGTCACGCGTAAAACGCGCTTCCTGTACCGGAATGCCTTCAGCCTGGGCAAGTTGAATAATCGTGGCGCGGGTGATTCCTGGCAAAACTGAAGTCAAGGGTGTTGTTTTCAGAAGCCCGTCTCTGTAGATAAAAATATTTTCCCCTGACCCTTCAGCGACGAAACCATCGGTATCTAGAAGGAGCGCTTCATCGTAGCCCATGCGTTTGACTTCGAGTTTGGCGAGAATACCAGTTGAATAACTACCAGTTAATTTCGCTTTACTCATTGTGTGGTTCACTGCGCCACGACTGAAACTAGAAATTTTAATTCTAGCTCCTTTCGCCTTAGCTTCCGCACCAAGATACGCGCCCCAAACCCAGGTCATAATCGCGACTTCGACGGGTGGATCGAACCCTGGAAATACGCCTAGTGGGCCGTCTCCTAAGAAAACCAAGGGGCGTATGTAACAACCACTTTTGAGTCCCGATCTTCTGACGGTTTCAGTTATGGCTTGGTTAATTTGTTTTTCAGTATAGGGAATTTTTATTTCAAGAATTTTACAAGAATCAAAAAACCGTCGAGTGTGTTCTGGCAGCCGAAATATGGCCTGACCCGTCTTAGTCTTGTAACAACGAATGCCTTCGAATGCCCCTAAACCGTAGTGCAAGGAATGGGTAAAAAGGCTAATTTTTGCGTCCTCTGAATTAGTCCATTTACCGTTCCACCAGACTGCTTTTCCCAACTGTCTTCCACTCTTCGAACTCATGAGATTCCTTTCTAGTTGCCTCTATGGAGGATTGGCGGCTTGCTTCTTTCGGTTGAGCATGAGCTTAATAATTTCCGCGGCAGTTTCTTCGAGTGCTTTCGCCGTAACGTCAAACACTGGCCATCGCTTGTTTTTTCTAAATATCTGATCGGCGTATTCTATTTCGTCCATCACTCGATCGATACTAGCGTAATCACCGCCCTCTTCTTGTCCGAGCCGTTCGAGTCGATTTTTTCGTATTGTTGCAAGAGTGTCAGGACTAATCGTTAAGCAAACAATTTTTTTCTGATCTGCTTCGAAAATCTCTTTGGGAATTTCTAATCCTTTAATAATCGGGATATTCACGACTTTCCAACCCTGGTGGCCGAGGTACATTGACAGCGGAGTTTTCGAGGTGCGCGAAATTCCTAATATAATGACGTCTGCGTTATCAAGGTTAGTAAGATCCCTTCCGTCATCATGCGCGAGCGTATATTCAATTGCTTCTATGCGTTTAAAGTAGCGGTCGTCGACTTGATGGAACAGTCCCGGTAGGGCCTTAGGTGCGAGATTAAAAAACGCCGCCATTGAATTAAGAAGAGGGCCCAAAATGTCGATTACCGGCACCTTTTTTTCAAGCGCCTTGTTTGCAATATATTCTCGAAGTTCCGGCGAAACGACCGTGTAAACGATCAAATCATGGTGAATGGCGGCTTCTTCAAAAATTGATTCAACCTGTGCTTTGGTTCGAATGTTTTTATAGCGCGTAAAGTAAATTTCTTTGTCGGAAAACTGCAACATAGCCGCTTTGGTAATTTGCGCCGCAGTTTCTCCTGTACCATCTGAGAGAATGACAAGTCGTAGTTCTTTGACACTGTTGGTTTCGGTCATAGTTGTTGAGTTTTAGCCTAGCACAATGCGCGCCGCATTTAAAAATGCTTCCTCCGCCGAAGGTAATTCGAACCAGTCGATTGACTGCGGAAAGGTTTTAAAGAAAGTCATTTGTTTTTTTGCAAGTTGCCGGGTGGATATGACAACTCGTTCTCGACATTCAGGAAGCGTCATTTCGCCCCGCAAAAATTGAATGACCTCGAAATATCCGACGCACTGAAGCGCGCTGGGGGATGTAGAAAATCGCTCAACTAGCGTTTTGGTTTCATTCACGAGTCCTCGGGAAAACATATCGTTAGTTCGGGCAATGATCCGCTTTTCTAGGTCCGGTTTAGATCTACGAATTCCCAGTATGCGCGACGGATAAGGCAATGGATTCTGGGGCTTCTTTTGTGCAAGCTGATCGGAAAGGCGCATGCCCGTGACTTCAATAATTTCGAGTGCCCGAATCACTCGATATCGATCATTAGCTTGAATTTTAGCGGCATAACTGGGGTCTTTTTCGAGCAACTGTGCGTAAAGTAGTTGGGAATCTTGCGGTTCGAACTGAGCCCGCAGGTCCGGCTGGGTGGGGGGGGCGTCCCAGGTGCCGCAAAGTAGCGCCTTGAGGTAAAAGCCTGTACCGCCAACAATGATTATCTTCTTTTTTCGTGCGACCGCATCGTCGATAATCCCGCGGGCGTAACGTACGTAATCGCCCGCATTATAGTTTTCGTTGGCGTCGACTAAATTTACACCGTGATGTGGCACTCTGCGCATTTCGTCGTCGGTAGGCTTGGCAGTCCCAATTTGCAAATCTTTATAAACCAGCAAAGAGTCGCAGCTTAAGATTTCGGCGTCGAACTCTTCGGCTAGCCGAAGTGCCAATTCGCTTTTACCGCTAGCCGTTGGGCCGACAATACAAAGTATCGTTTTCATTTTTAACGTTTAAAAAGTCCTTCGACTTGAGAGTATGAAAGTTGAATCGAAGCAGGGCGTCCATGTGGGCAATTTAGTGCGAAGTCCGTGCGATCCATGGTGGCCATCAACGCGCGAGCCTCTCGTTCCGACAAGGCTTGACCCGCGCGAACCGCTGAGTGACAAGCCATGGTTGCGATCAATCGTTCGAGTTTCGCTGAATGTCGAGTAGGGTCGTTTACTAACGAAACGCTAGAGGCGCCTTCGAGTGACTTCAATTCCGCCAACATGGCCTGAAAAAGTTCAAGGGCATGTTGCTGGCTCAACATTTCGGGGACAGTGCGAATTAATATACAATTGGTGCCAAACGATTCGATTTCTAAGCCGAGTCTGGCAAATAAGTCGCCGTAATCAATAGCGAGGGCGGCATCTTCGTCGGAGCATTTGTGGGTGGCGGAAATGAGCAATGGTTGCGATTTAAGCCCACTTTCTGAGAGTTCTTTTTTTAAACGCTCGTACTGCACTCTTTCGTCTGCTGCGTGTTGATCGATGAGCACCAATCCAGTTTCGTCTTGGCAAAGCAGATAAGTATTCTTTAGTTGCCCAATATACTGAAGTCGAGAAAACGGTGAGGTTTGCTCTCTTGCGCTGTTTGCAAGTGGCACCGAATCAAAGCCAATATCTGTTTTTGTCCGAAAAACGGTACGTGCAGCAGCAGGGTCACCCGCAAGGAGCGGCATTGCAGCCGCAGCCACTGGCTGCGGTGTTAGTTTTTCTGTAGAAAAGGCATGGTTAATTTTTGAAGGTTCTTTCCAACCATAAGAACGATCCGGAGAGGCATAAAAAGCTAAGTTCGTTTCTCTGCCAGAGCGTTCGATTACGCCATGTACTAGTTGAAAAACATCGCGCGACCGTTCGAACCGCACCTCGCTTTTGGCAGGGTGAACGTTCACATCTACTTGATTCGGGGGAACGAGTACTTGCACGAAAATTTTTGGATATTCGCCTTCCATCATACGAGGGCGCAAGGCAAGCAAGACTGCTTGCTGTAACAACTTATCGCGCACCATGCGGTGGTTTACCGAAAGATACACGGAACGACTATTAGGCATGCGGGCATTACGGTCGAGATAACCCCAAACCTGAGAGCCTTCAAATTGAGTAGAGAAATGTTCGAGGTCGTTTTCGCTAGTGCCAAAAACCTGGGCAACACGGGCTGCTTCCGAAGAACAAGTCGGAAGGTCGAGGCTTTTTCTACCATCGCTAGAAAACGTAAAATGGACGCCCGGGTGAGAAAGCGCAATGCGTTCAATTAGATCGCGAATTTGAGAGGTCTCCCCACTTTTGGCTTTTAAAAATTTTAGACGCGCGGGCACGTTATAAAAAAGATTTTCAACCGTCAGGCTAGTTCCGCTGCTTGCGATGGCGCTGGTGGCACCGAGCGGTTGATCAGATTTTAAAATGCCCCCCTCTAAGTAAAGTTTCCGCCCCACTTGGCCGGCGACGCGACTCTCAATAGTAAATCTCGAAATCGCTGAGACGCTGGGGAGAGCCTCGCCTCGAAACCCCATTGACGACAAATTCCACAAATCATCGAGTTTAGTGATTTTACTAGTAGCGTGGCGCTCAAGGGCTAAGGGTAAATCCTCTGGAAAAATTCCAGATCCATTGTCGATCACGCGGATCGACTCTTTGCCGCCGTCAACTATTTCAACCACAACCTTGGTTGCACCGGCGTCGATTGAATTTTCTACCAACTCTTTTATAACGCTCGAAGGGCGCTCAATGACTTCGCCAGCCGCGATTTTTTCGGCCAGATCACTCGGTAGGCGATGAATGCGACGGAGAGGGGTTTCCATGAAAGTTCAACATAGTGACAAGGAGCGGACCTTGGCAAGGGGCTGGTTAACTGGCTGTACAAACCTGATTTCGCCCAGACGATTTGGCCTGATAAACGGCTTTGTCTGCCAACTTAAAAAGCGCAGTGTGAGATTCAATGTCTAGTGCCGACTCGGCCACGCCGATACTGGCGGTAACAGGGAGCTTTTTGCCATCGTAGGTGAAGGGGTGTCGCTCTATGCCCGAGCGAATATTTTCTGCCACCTGGACTGTGGCCTCTAGAGTGTGTTCGGGCAAAAGTATCAAAAATTCTTCGCCACCAAATCGACCGAAAATTGCCGATTTCGGAAGAATTTTTGCGCGTATCAGGTGGCACATTTCTTTAAGTACATAATCGCCCGCATCATGACCGAATGTGTCATTTACTTTTTTAAAGTGATCCAGATCTAAAATAATCAACGAAAAATCATGGTGCAACGCACGGGCACGTTTAAATTCCGCCTCTAGAGCCTCCGAAATATAGCCTTTGTTATAAACCTTGGTGAGCGGATCGGTGTGCGCTGCGCTTTCAAGCGTGCCAAGGTAAAAAATTTCAAGCTCACCCTGCGGTAGAAATTTTAAAATAGTGTTTCCAAGTTTGATCATGTCCTCTTTACGAAGCGTAACGGTGTCTTTGATCAACTTGTCGTTTACGAAGGTGCCATTGGTTGAACCATTGTCGCGTAATTTGATTTCTTTGCCTTCGCGAATTACTTCGGCGTGTTTGCGAGATACATTTTGATCGTTTAATGCGATTTCAGCCGACACATCGCGGCCCAGAAACATGGAATCTTTATTGATTTCGTAACGTTTGCCTTGAGGGCTGCCACGAATAATGATCAAGCAGGCTTCTTGGTCTTTTGCTCGTTCTTTTTCGACCTTAAGAGTGTCGGACTCACCACTTAAAACGACCGTTTTTTCGTCAGACCCCTTCGAGCTCATGCTTAAAGGCTAAACGATTGCATTTTTTTTGCAAGCATTGATGCGGTCGATCGCGAGAACTTTGCCCTCTTCCACACCTGGTTGATCAAACGGGTCGATTTCGAGCAAATAGCCCGCGAGCGCAGTGGTAAGTGCGAGAAATTGAAAAAGCTGACCCAGTGTAGTCGGATTTAGTTTGGGTATGCAAAGACTGAAATGTGGACGCGACTGATTGCTCAAAACCTGCCGAGTCGCATTGAGTTCGGCGTCCATAAGTTGGTTGAGAGTTATTCCGCTCACCAAGTCGAAAGTTCCTCCGGTTACACCTGTCCACTTAAGTTCAGTTAAATTTTGAAAACCTAAGACTTCGATAAAGCCGACCGTCTTGTCGTTGGGACCGTCTCTTAAAATCTGCAGCAATGAATGTTGATCGGTGGGACCGGTGGCTGCAACCGGAGTGATTCCTAATCCGTTTTTTCCAAGACCCTCTGCCCAAAGTTGAACAAACCACGCCGAAAAGGTTTTAAGTTTTTGAGAGTATGGCATCAGAACAGTGATATTGCGGCCGTCTTTTTTGTAAAATTGAACCAGTCTTGCGGCAAGCTCTAGGGCATCGGGCACCACTTTGGCGTTCACCTGATCTTCAAAATGAGAGACAACTTCCTGCGCGCCAGTGAGAAAGGGGTGATAATCGAGTCCCGCTACCATCGCTGGAAAAAGTCCAACCGCGCTAAGTACTGAATAACGCCCACCCAGGTTCGGAGGAATTTCAAAAGTAGGAATGCTCCACTGTTTTGCGAGATCCCTTAACGAACCTCTTTTGGGATCGGTGCAAAATACCAAACGTTTTTGTGCTTCAATGGCGCCTAATTTTTTTTCGAGCCAGGCGTAAAGCACTTCAAACTGCGCAATAGTTTCGAGCGTATTACCCGATTTACTCACTACATAGATCAAAGTAGTAGCTGGGTCCGCAACGGTCATGACGTCGCAAAGGGCGTCAGGGTCAATATTATCTAAAAAATAAAATGCGGGAGCATTAGTCGGTGCCAGAGCGCGAACAATGGCTTCGGCGCCCAGACTCGAGCCGCCAATTCCCAAGTGAATAAATGTTTCAACTCTGCCCATTCGACTTGCAAGCACCGCTTTGCGTTCCAGTATTTCGCTGGGAAAGGAATTTTGTTTTGGAAGAGCATAAAAACCGCTCTTTCCAGCCTTCATATCGCTGATAAAGTGTTCGAGTGCGGAACTAACGGAGTCCCGAGAAACCGGAGTACCAAGGGCATGCAAATCGACTTGTAAGTGGCTCATGTGGTGGTGTTATTCCTTGTGATTAATCTTTGGTGAGAGCGCGTCCAATGATCATGCGCTGAATTTGATTGGTACCCTCGACGATCTGGGCGGCCTTCGCCTCGCGCATGTATCGTTCGACGGGGTATTCCCGTACGTAACCATTGCCACCCAAAATTTGCACTGCATCGGTCGTAATTTTCATAGCAGAATCAGTGGCAAACATTTTTGCCATAGCAGCCTGCATGGTAAACGGCAGCTTTTGATCTCGAAGTTCCGCAGCTCTAAAAACTAGAAGTCTCGAAGCTTCGAGGGCAGTGGCCATGTCTGCTAGCATGAATTGAATGCCTTGAAATTCGGCAATAGCTTTTCCGAATTGCGTGCGGCCCTTTGAGTACTGGGTCGAATATTCTAAAGCCGCGCGGGCTACCCCAATGGCGGTTGCGGCGATCGTAATACGCCCACTATCGAGAGCGCTTAGTGCGATTTTAAGCCCTTGTCCTTCTCGACCAATAAGATTTTGTGCTGGAACTTTTACGTCTTCGAGAATCATTTCGCAGGTAGGCGAAATATTCATTCCCATTTTGGCTTCTTTTTTTCCGGCGCGAAAGCCCGGGGTATCTTTTTCAACAATAAAAGCAGAAACACCTTTTGGACCATCGCCGCCGGTACGTGCGAATACCACCACGGTTTCTGCGACGTTGCCTTGGGTGGTCCACAGTTTAGTGCCGTTTAAGACATATTCGTCTCCGTGTTTTGTGGCTTTTGTTTTGAGGCCCGCAGCGTCGGAGCCCGCGCTACTTTCAGAAAGACTGAAGGCACCCACCGCCTCACCGCTTGCGAGTCGCGGAATGTATTTCTTTTTTTGAACTTCGTTGCCGTAGAGACTCAAAATTACTTGAGGCAGACCACTTACTGCCACGCTGACGGCGTAAGCACCGCTTACAGCTGCGAGTTCTTCGAGTGCGATGCAATATTCAAAATACCCCAAACCCGCCCCGCCGTAGGCTTCGGGAGTCGGCACTCCGGTAAGCCCGAGTTTTCCGAGTTCTTTAATGATCTCGGGGCGAAAAGTTCCTGTTTCTTCGTCTTTTTCCACGATGGGGGCAATAAACTGTGCAGCCGCTTTGGCGGCAACTTCCTTCAGCGCTTTGTGTTCAGGTTTTAGATGCTCGTAGTGCATGGGTACAGTTAATCGCAACAGCCCTTGTAGGTCAAATAGGGGCTTTAATCCGCGTATTTTCGCCTTTTTCTATTAGAGGCGATTCTGAACGTGGGTAATTTCCAGGTGACTCACTGGGGTTACTACCTAGAGATCCCCCAACAAATCGCGTGCGATCAGTACTCGAAGAATTTCGTTAGTTCCGGCGCCAATTTCCATGAGCTTAGCGTCGCGCATGTAGCGTTCAACCGGGAATTCCTTAATGTAACCGTAGCCACCTAAAATTTGAATGGCATCGAGCGCTACTTTAGTGCCCATTCGTGCAGCGACTAATTTGACTTTGGCGCCAAGCGAGCGGGAATTTTGCGGTGTCAGTATGCCGTCGTCCCACGCTTTGGCTGCTCCGTAGACGTATGCGGCTGCGGCTTCGTATTCGGCCTGGGCATCGGCCAACATGGCCTGAATCATTTGAAAATCAGAAATGGGTTTTCCGAATTGGGTGCGGTCTTTGGCGTAGCGAACTGCATGATCGATCGACGAGCGAGCAATGCCTAAACTAATTGCTGAAATCGTGATTCGTTCTATGTCCAGGTTTTTGATCATATGAGCAACCGAATCACCCTCACGACCCACCAGGTTCTCGGCCGGTACTTCGCAGTTTTCAAATATCAATTCCCCAGTGGGCGAGGCGCGCATGCCCATTTTTTTAAGTTTTTTGCCCATTTTGAAACCGGGGAACTTGGTCTCCACCAAAAAGGTAGAAATGTCTTTCTTGCCATCACCAGTGCGGGCGTACACGTAAAAGAAATCACCCACTACCGCGTTGGTGATAAACATTTTTGTACCGTTTAAAATGTATTTATTGCCCTTTTTTACCGCTCGCGTGGTCATTGCAAGGGCGTCGCTGCCGGCGCCGGGTTCAGTCATGCCCATGCCGCCGATCCACTCGCCGTTTAGCAGTTTTGGTAGATAGCGCTTCTTTTGTTCGTCGTTACCGTTGGTGGCGAGATTGTTTACCGCCAACATGGAGTGGGCTAGGTAGGTGAGTGCGGTCGAGGCGTCGATCGCGCCTATTTCGTCCATGGCAATGCTTGCCGCAATGCATCCCATGTTCGTTCCGTCGTAT
>DGKJ01000032.1 GCA_002387735.1 Bacteriovoracaceae bacterium UBA4573
ATTTCTCGAAACAGTCGACCGCTCTGCCCACCGAGAATAGTTTGCAATACCCTCAGGTCATAACGTGCATTATCGCCAATAGTGGTGCCCTGATAGCCGACGATCACGTGGCTTTGTTCCCGATTCTTCTTTTCCTCGACCAACCTAGCCGCACTCAGACTCTGATGGAGAATCTTCATGTCGGGTCCGGGATTTTCGTTTTTTTTGGTTTCTAATTTTTCTTCGAAGACCCGCACCACATCTGACGAATTAAATTTTCCGCTAACAGCGATCACTTTCTTTCCGGAAAAAAAGGTTTTTCTGTAATGATCGACAATTACCTTTCGATCTAGATTTTGCACTGACTCTTTATTGCCAGTCATTGACAACGCGTACGGGTGATCTCCGAACATGAGTTCGCTAAATCTGCGCCCACAAAGACGGCCTCCGTCATCAGCTAAACCGCGAATATCTTCTAGCGCTACTGCCTTGGATCGTTCGATTTCCTGGGCGTCAAATTTAGGTTGGTTTAACAAATCACAAAACAGTGGAAGCACATCATCTACTCGCGAAGTGAGCATAGTTGCGCTTGCGCCCAAACTGTTTCTGCCGGAAAAAGCATCCATTCGCGCGCCGTGATTTTCGAGAAACTTTGAAAAGTCCATTGAACTCATTCCCGCCGGACCTTGTTCCCAAACGTCTGCCAGGATATTTCCTATTCCAGAATTAGTTGGGTTTTCAGCGCGCAGCCCCCCCATGGCGCATACCTGCACACTGACTATTGGCAAATCTCGACGAGGAATCAAAAAAAGCTCAACCTGACCGCCTAACGTCACTCGTTCAATGGCGGACTGACTTATTTTTTTGCTGGATCGTTTATTTGGTTTTGAATCGATTTTTTTTACTAAAGTAGACTCGGTGATATTTTTTATATCGAACGATTTCGGTACCAACGAAAATTCTCGCAGCTCCCCGTTGTCACGCGCGTCGATCAAATAGCGTTTTGCGGTGGCTCGTATATCTTCGAGAGATAATTCACGAATACTCGCCAGGTACTCGAGATCAAATCGCACGTTTCCAGTTACGTTTTTAAGAAATCCGATTCGGTTGGCGTAGCCATCCATTGACTGAACAGAATAAACTCGGTCAGTTTCAATGCTCATACGGGCGCGGTCGAATTCGTCTTTTGTGGGACCTTCCTTACAAAAACGTTCCACTTCCGACCACACTGCCCTTTGAATTCCACCCGCTTGCTCAACCGAGGTTTCGACGTCCAACATTAACGCTCCAGGAGCACTTTGCGCCCAAAGACTGCACCCAACCGACGTAACCAGGCCCTTTTTTCTAAACAATTCGTCGTAGAGCCTCGAAGTATCGCCATGACCCAAAATCATTGTCGCCAAATCGAGTGCGGGCAGATCAGCGCCCCTCATAGAACAGGCGGGGAGGGCGGCCAACCAACGCACTGAACTGACGTCATAGGGGCGAACATCGAGTAAGTTTTTTGGTCGCACAAAGCCGTTACCAGCCCCACTGCGCCATTCAACTTGGCGACGTCTCGGGCGTATGGCTGCATTATTGGTCTCACCGCCACGAGCCCACGTTCGAGCAACTAATTTTTCAACTTTGATGGGGTCGACGTTTCCACAGACAACCAGGGTCATCAACCGTGGAGAATACCATTTTTTCCAAAAGCTTTTTAAAGATGCTGCGGTACAGGCTGCAACCGTCCGTGGAAACCCAATTACTGGACGACCGTAGCCCGCCTTACCGTAGAGCATGGTATAAATTCCCTGATAAAGCTGACGGTCAGGCGAATCATCGGACCTTTTAATCTCTTCAAGAATGACTTCTTTTTCGGGAGCAAATTCCTTGGGCAAAAACTGGCTGCTCAACGCCATGTCGAATAGAATATCGTTAGCAATCGCCCAACGATCGGCGGCAAGCGTTATATGATAAACCGTGTGTTCGAACGAAGTATAGGCGTTCATCTCCCCGCCGCTGCCCTCCACTGTGCCCGCGATTTCCTGGGTTGTACGTTTTTTCGTACCCTTAAAAAGCATGTGTTCGAGGAAGTGGCAGTAGCCGGCCTCTTTCGGCGCCTCATCAATGCTACCGACGTCGACCCAAACCTGTACCGCAGCTACCGGCGACTGAGTGGGCACAACGACTAATTCAAAGCCATTTTCATAAGTTTTTTCAAACATCGTAAGCTCCTCATCGCTGGGATAAAGACCGATTTTATGTTAGTGAAATGCCCCTGGAGTCAGGGCTAACTTTCACAGCCTACATTTTTTTATGAAGTTCCGAAATCTTTACGTTCATACTCCGTTCTGTGAAACCAAATGCCACTATTGCGATTTCTTTTCATTGCCCGAAGGTAAATACGATTCTCAGTCCCAAATAAAAGTTTATCGAAATATTTTAGACGAATTTAGATTTTACCGCTTAGGCGAGCTTGAAACCATTTTTTTAGGTGGTGGCACCCCATCTCTCGCGCCTGAGTCTTTTTTGGAAGCGCTTTTCGGAAAATTGGACCTAGACTCAAACTGCGAAGTCACATTAGAGGCAAACCCCTCTAGCGTCACCCCAACAAACGCTTCACACTGGAAATCGTTAGGCGTTAATCGTGTAAGCCTCGGGGTACAAGCGCTCTCGAACGAAAGACTAGAATGGCTGGGGCGGGTGCATTCGAAGGCTGCGGCCTATAAGGCTCTTGAAGCAGTTCATAATGCAAACATTGAGCGGGTAAGCATTGACTATATCGTCGGAGTACCGGAACAGAGCCTTTCTCAAATAGAATCAGAATTAGGGGAGCTTCTCAGTAAATTCCCCGCCGTTCGCCACGTATCCGCCTATTTACTAACCCTTCAAACAACCAATCCCAAATTGGCGCAGCTGCCAAATGAGGAAGCTCAACTTCAACACCTGCGAATGGTACGCGATGTCCTCGCCGCTCACGGGTTGTTACAGTACGAAATTTCTAACTTCGCAGAGCCAGGTTTTGAGGCCCGGCACAACTTAAATTACTGGAATGGTGGCAGCTACCTCGGCATCGGACCAAGCGCTCACTCTTTCGACTCTTCCGAACAATTGCGTTGGAAAAACAAGGCCTCTTTAAGTAGCTATTGTGAAGACGTCGAAAATGCTCTTCCTCCGATCGACTGGAAGGAGTCGCTGGATCGCGAACAACGACGTCTCGAGTACTTGATGCTCAGACTCAGAACCAGTGCCGGAATAGTTACCCATGACTACTCCGCTCGGTTCGGGCGTGATCTCGCAGCGGACAACGACACTCGAATCCTCCAATGGGAGGCTGCGGGGCTCGTTTCTCGGTCCCAGGACCAAATTCGACTAATGGGCGACGGGTACTTTCTGAGCGACTCCATTATTGGGGCGATTAGATAAATTACACAATAATTACAATTAGTTATCACTTTTTTGACTTGACATTTTTACGCGTAATCCCATCTTAATTTGGAAGGACCCACTATTATGGAGCACAATTTGAATACAGAAAACCCTGAATCGACCAAACCCGCGGCTTCTGCTTCCGAGGAGCTCGAGAACGCCACCGACTCCGCTGCGTCGGGCGAATATAAATTAGCTGAACTTGAGGCGCAGCTTGCTGATCAAAAAAGCAAATATCTCTATCTTTACGCCGAATTTGAAACCTATAAAAAAAGGGCAATTAAAGAGCGCTCTGAACTACTGAAGTTTGGTCATGAAAACTTTGCTGGTGAGCTACTTTTGACAGCTGACAACCTAGAGCGCGCAATTCAAAACTCGACCGAAGCACCGAAAAATCTTCTTGATGGACTAAAAATGGTCCAGCAACAGCTGCAAGATACGTTTAGTCGTTTTGGCGTTACGGAAATTCAGTCTATTGAGGCGAAATTCAACCCAGAGCTGCACGAAGCCGTTGGTCAGGAACTTTCTGAGAACAAGGAATCGGGCTCTATTTTGGCGGTAGTTCAAAAGGGCTATCTTTTGCACGGTCGACTGCTGCGAGCTGCACGGGTGATTATTGCCAAATAAGATTTTAGTCCCAGCTTTATAGTTAAGGAACTTTTGAAACTTTATAACGGAGGAATTTATGGGAAAAGTAATAGGAATCGACCTGGGAACAACAAACTCCTGCGTCGCAGTCGTCGAAGGTGGAGAACCTAAAGTTATTCCGAACTCGGAAGGTTTGAACACTACTCCGTCAATCGTCGCTTTTATGGACAACGGCGAAAAGCTCGTTGGACAAGCTGCTAAGCGCCAGGCGGTAACCAACCCTGATCGCACAATTTTCGAAGCTAAGCGCCTTGTCGGACGCAAAACCAACACTAAAGAGGTGCAAGAATTTGCGAAAGTTGCCCCTTTTAAGATTGCTGATTCGAAAAACGGTGATGCCTGGATTAAAGTGAACGATCGCGAAATGGCTCCTCAAGAAATTTCCGCTCTAGTGCTTCAAAAAATGAAGAAGACCGCGGAAGATTATTTGGGTGAAGAAGTTAAAGAAGCCGTAGTCACCGTACCAGCTTACTTTAACGATGCACAACGACAAGCCACCAAAGACGCGGGCCGAATTGCTGGCCTCAATGTGCTTCGTATTATCAATGAACCGACGGCCGCAGCGCTGGCCTACGGATTAGATAAGAAAAAAGACGAAGTCGTGGCGGTTTTCGACCTTGGTGGTGGTACGTTCGATATTTCGATCTTGGAAATTGGTGACGGAGTATTTGAAGTAAAAGCCACCAATGGTGATACTTTTCTTGGCGGTGCAAATTTCGACCAACGAATCATCGATTTTCTTGCTGAAAGTTTTCAGAAAGAAAATGGCATTGATTTGCGCAAAGACCGCATGGCCCTGCAACGTCTAAAGGAAGCAGCTGAAAAAGCCAAACACGAGCTTTCTAGCTCTCTTGAGACAGAGGTTAACCTTCCTTTTATTACGGCCGATCAGTCGGGGCCAAAACATTTGAGTGTTAAAATTTCGCGCTCGAAACTTGAGGCACTTGTTGCGGACTTGATCGATAAAATGGTCGCTCCATGTGAGACGTGCATTAAGGACTCGGGAATTGAAAAGTCGAAGATCAACGAAGTAATTCTGGTTGGTGGTATGACCCGCATGCCGCGCGTTCAACAGAAAGTTAAGGAAATCTTTGGCAAGGAACCTCACCGTGGCGTGAACCCCGACGAAGTGGTTGCCGTTGGCGCCGCCGTACAGGGTGCGGTTCTTAAGGGTGAGGTCAAAGACGTATTGTTGTTAGACGTAACTCCTCTCTCGCTCGGAATTGAGACTTTAGGCGGTGTTTCCACCAAGCTTATTGAGAAAAACACCACGATTCCTTCGAGAAAAAGTCAGGTCTTTTCGACTGCAGCCGATAATCAAACGGCCGTAACGATCCACGTTCTTCAAGGGGAACGAGAATTTGCCGAACACAACAAGAGCCTCGGGCGCTTTGACTTAGTAGGAATTGCCCCAGCTCCACGTGGAATGCCGCAAGTAGAAGTGACCTTCGACATCGACGCGAACGGAATTGTAAACGTTTCCGCAAAAGACCTCGGAACCGGTAAGGAACAAGCGATTAAGATTACTGCGGGCTCGGGCCTGACTGAAGCAGAAATCCAACGCATGGTCAAAGAGGCTGAGGCCAATCGCGGTGAAGACGAGAAACGTAAGGCAGTAGTCACGGCACGCAACAACTTAGACGGCTTAATTTACTCGATCGACAAGAGTTTGAAGGAGCATGGGGAAAAAGTAGATGCTCCGATCAAAGCCGAAATTGAAACGGCGTTGACCGAAGCAAGAAAAGCACTCGAATCGAACGACGAGGCCACGTTGAAGTCGGCCACTGAGACCTTAACTACGGCTTCGAATAAAATGGCAGAAGTCATTTATAAAGCTTCGGCTGCGAATGGCGCTGGCGCCCAAGCAGCTGCTGGTGAAGGAAACGGATCGACGAACTCCGATTCGACTGCTAAAAAGAAAGACGGCAAAGATGGCGACGATGTAATCGACGCCGACTTTAAAGAAGTCTAAACCCTTTAACCTAGGCTAAAAAATGGCCGCTCAAAAACGAGACTATTACGAGATTCTCGGGGTCGGTAAAAGCGCCGGCCCCGAGGAACTCAAAAAAGCATATCGTAAGCTCGCAGTGCAGTTTCACCCAGACAAAAATCCGGGCGACAAGGCTGCGGAGGAACGTTTTAAAGAACTTTCCGAGGCTTACGAAGTGTTAAGCACTCCCGAAAAAAGAAAAATGTACGATCAGTTCGGCCACGCCGCAGCCAATATGGGTGGCGGCGGTCCTTACGGCGGAGCCGGGGGTTTTCAAGGTTTCGATTTCGGCGGCGGATCAATTAACGATATTTTCGGAGATATCTTTGGTGATATTTTTGGAGGCGGCCGCGGAGGTGCGGGAGGCGCGCGGCGCCGCTCGAGAGCCCAATCTGGGGCTGATCTTCAATATGAACTAGAAGTCACTTTCGAAGAAGCGGCTTTTGGAACTGAAAAAGTAATTTCCATTCCTCGAAACAGTGAGTGCAAAACCTGTCATGGGTCTGGTGCCAAGCCAGGAACAAGTGCGTCGAAATGTGGGCAATGCCATGGTTCGGGTGAAATGCGTTTTCAACAGGGATTTTTTTCTGTTTCGAGAACCTGCAATCGCTGCGGTGGAACGGGCGAAACTATTTCTGACCCCTGCACGGATTGTTCAGGTTCTGGAAGAAATCGAAAGAACATCGACCTCGCAATCAAGATTCCAGCGGGTATCGATACGGGTCAACGCCTAAAACTTTCAGGCGAGGGTGAACCCGGTTTGCGCGGGGGACCTTCGGGCGACCTTTACGTGGTTATCCAAGTGCAAGATCACCCTTTCTTTACCCGAGAAGAGGCGGACATTACGTGTGAGGTCCCTATTAGTTTTCCACAAGCTGCTTTAGGTGCCGAAATCGATGTGCCAACGCTTGAGGGTAAAGCTAAACTAAAAATCCCAGCCGGCATGCAGTCCAATAAGATTTTAAGGCTGAAACACAAGGGCATAGCTAAGCTTGGTGGATACGGTCGGGGCGACCAATTAGTTCGAGTATTGGTAGAAACACCCCAAAAACTATCTGCCGAGCAAAAAGAACTGCTTCGTCGATTTCAGGAACTAAGCGACGAAAAGAGCCATCCGCTCGCCAAGGGTTTTTTTGACAAGATGCGCGGTCTGTTCGAGTAGCCATTAATCAATAACCTTATTAACCTAGACTAAGCTGCTCTGCGTTCTGTAGAATCAGAGAACGTGAAAACACGACTCTTACATTCACTTTTAGTGGTTGGAATCGTATTGCTCCAAGGTTGTGCTGGTTCGCCACCAAAGGGCGAAAAAGAGTCGAGCGATGAGGTACTCGCCATTGCTCGAGACGAAAACACCCCCGACGCTCGAGAATACCAAAAAATAGATTCGCTTTACCGCGCAAGGGATTACGATGGCGTGCTCAGTAAAAGTGCGGGGTTTGCCAAAAACCACTCAAAGTCGCCATTTTTGGATATGGTTTACAATTTGCGCGGCCTGGCACTGCTCGGGCAGAAACAATATCAAAATGCGATTTCGGTATTTAAAAAGGTTCTCAACACCACTGAACGTACCGAGCTTCGCAATATGGCGCAGTACAACTTAGCATTTTCTTACTTTGAACTCGGGCAAGTGGATCTAGCGGCAAACGCGCTAGACACCACCAAAGCCGCCAGCCTCGATTACGATAACCAAACTAAGTTTTATATTTTAAGAGCAAAGGTTTCGCGCCTGAAACAAGACAACGGCGCAGCAGCCCGCGACATATTAAACGCTATCGAAGCTGGGCGAAATGCCGAAAAACAGGCAGCTGCCTTTGAACCAATGATCGCGTTTTTCGACGATGTGGTCGAGCCACTACAAAACGCTGTGATACTCGAACGTCTTTATTCCGACTTTGAAAATAGCCCAGTCGCCGATCGCCTTCTTTATAAACTCGGTCAAACATACTTTTCGCAAGGGGCCCGTGACCGCGCAAAACCTTACTTCGAAAACATTGTCTCGAAATTCCCTAATAGTCGCTATGGAACACAGGCTCAAGATTACTTAAGAAAACTCGATTTTCAGGGTGCTGTTGATCCAAAACGTATTGGTGTTTTACTTCCTTTGTCGGGCCGATTTGCAAAGTATGGACAAAGCGCTCTACAGGGAATCGAGCTCGCTCTCGATATATTCCGCAGAGACATTCCCGCATCAAAGAAACTCACGCTGGTAGTTATGGACGACGAAGGCGATGTGGATCGCGCGCTCGCTGCGATGGATGATTTCTTTTATAAACACCAAGTAGCAGTGGTAATTGGTCCCATGGTTTCTCGCCTCGGAGACCCTGTTGGCAAGAAAGCGCAAGAGTTGGGCATGCCATTGATTTCGCTCACTCAAAAAGAGTCGGCTGGCGGTGATTACGTTTTCAACGTGGCGCTAACTCCCGAAATGCAGGTCAAAGCGATTGCCGCTTATGCTACCGAAAAACTTAACCTAAAACGCTTTGCCATTATGGCGCCGAACTCCAAGTTCGGGTCCGAATATGCCCGCACCTTTTGGGATGAACTCGAAGCAAGAAACGCCGTAGTGCGTGGTTATGAAACTTATCCTGATGGCGAAACGGACTATCGACGCTTCGTGGATCGAATCGTTGGGCTCGGGGAAAATGAAGCTCGGGCCCGCGAAATCGAGGAACTGAATATACTAAAAGAAGCCGTTCCAATTAAAACGCGCTCCAAGAAACTCGACCGAATGTTTTCGCTTAAACCGATCGTCGATTTCGAAGCCGTTTTCATTCCGGACGAACCCAAGGCATTGGGGCAGATTTTGCCTACCTTCGCTTATCGAGATGTAGAAAACATCGTCTTTTTAGGAATCAATACCTGGAACAGCGCAGAACTAATTTCGCGGGCTGGCCAGTTCGCCGAGAATGCGGTGTTTGTGGACGGATTTTATCCTGGCTCGCAAAAAACTCTCGCCCGCGAATTTATTGAGGATTTCCGGAGAACATTCAACAATGAGCCCGGTTTACTTGAAGCACTAGCCTTCGATGCAGGGCGAATCGCCGCTCAACTGTTGCGAGTTTCAATGGTGCCAAGCCGTAAAGAAATGCGCGACCGAATCATGTCACTACGAAATTTTGACGGCGTCTCGGGAAGCATATCCTACCGTTCCGGGCGCCTTTCGAAGGACCTTCACATTCTTACGGTTAAGTCCGGGCGAATTGAAGAAGTTGCCCAGTAACGCGCACCACCCGTTTGCTCTTCCGACACCCACTCCACTATACTGATATCTAAGGGGCAAAGTGTTTTTTGGCCTCTGGCGCGGCACATGAGGTGCTGGCGTACGCCATTATCAGGAGGATCGGCTGAGCGTGGAGATTTCTAACCCGCTTGGAAATGGGAAGTTCAAGCAAGTAGTACGCGAGCTCGTCAACGCGGAGCGCGAACCTATTCGCCAGCTCGAAGCGCGTAAGGCGAAGGAAAACGAACGTCTTAAACTATTTCAAGAATTCCTCGGAAAAATGCGCAAGCTGCCTGAAGTTTACAAAGAACTCGACAGCTTTCGAAAATTTCGTGAATTAAAAGCCGAATGGCCTGCTAAAGACCAGTTAGATGTATTGATCGACAAAGATATCGCCGAAACAGGCGAGTACCAAATTGAAGTCACGCAACTCGCCGGTCGACACTCGATGATTTCTAACGGTTATGAAGATCCGACCGATGAAATAGGAATCGGCTATTTCACCTACGATCTACCGAGCGGTGAAACCAAAAGCGTGTGGGTCGGCCCCGGGAATAACACCCTGCAAGGCCTAGTTCGGGCTATTAACGACGAACGAAAACTGGGCGTTCAAGCGTCACTAGTTAACGACGGTTCCGATAGCGGAACCCCTTGGCGCGTAGTAATCGCCGGAAAAAAAGCCGGCGTCGATCAGGACATAGTTTATCCGGATTTTTACTTCCTCGATGGTGATTTTCGCTTCTATGCAGACGACGAACGCCAGGCGCAAAACGCGATTATCAAATTTAATGGTTTTGAAATCATGAGCCAGGGCAACAAATTCGAATTGTTGCCCGGAGTAACTCTAGATCTCAAACAAGCCAAGGAAGATTATGAATTTACTCTAAGTATCGGTGAAGACATTGCAAAGATCGCGGCTAAAGTGCGAGCTCTGGTTGATTCCATAAATGCGGTACTAGATTTCGTTGTGGCTCAGAATAAACTCACCGCCGAATCGGACACTAGCCGCACGCTTGGTGGCGACACCACGCTCTTTACTGTACAGTCGCGGATTCAGACGTGGGTATTTGAATATTTTAATGTCGATTACGACGATGAAGATGCCTATATGCGACTTGGAGACATCGGAATTACCTTTCAAAAGGAAGGTAATTTAAAATTCGATGAAGACAAATTTAAAAAAGTACTCGCCGACAATTTTGATTATGTCGCGGAACTCTTCGCTGGCGAAGGTAATTTCATCGAACAAGTAAAAGAAATGACTCAAAGCTTTCTCGCTCCCGGCATCGGTGTACTTGGTTCCCGTGAGGCTGGTATTCGAGATCGAATTCGCCGCATTGATCAAGATATTGCACGAAAAGAAATGCACATAGCTCGTAAGGAACAACAATTAAAGAGACAATTTTCCCAGCTAGAAGGCCTGGTAAATTCTATGCAGGGGCAACAAGGATTCTTGCAACAAGCTTTTGGAAACGCCAGCGCGGCAATGGCCGGTGGTTAACAGGGAGACCGAACGATGAGTAACAATTATGGGGTTAATAAGTACAAACAAACCTCAGTAACGACTGCAAGTCGCGGGCAAGTACTGCTCATGCTCTACGAGGGCGCTATTCGCTTTACCAAGCTCGCAATCGAAGGCGTAAAAAAGAATGACCGTGTTCAGAAGGGCACCTACATAGTTAAGGTGCAGGACATTGTGAACGAACTTTCGCTTTCGCTCAATCACGAAGTGGGCGGCGACATCAGTAAAGAGCTCGATCGACTATACAATTACATAATTGAGCAACTTACTGAGGCCAATGTCAAAAATGATGCGAAACCCCTTGAAGTTATCTTGAAGCTTCTGGAAACTCTACATGACGGCTGGAAAGTGGCTGTCGACCAGTACAGTAAAACTGAGGAGAAGTGACATGGAAGTCCTTATCGAAATTTTAGAGCGTAAGAATCTCTGTTTGCGAAATTTTCATCGACTTTGCGAGGCATTTTTAGAGGAAATATCGAAAGGAAAAGCCGATTCTCTCGAAGAATTTCAGAGAAAACGCCAAAGTTTGGTAAACGTATTGGAAGATTTGGAACAAGAGAGCAATAAAATTCTCGGAGGTTACAATTCCAACCCCGAACTTTTCGAGTCTATGCTCAGCTCCCAAGCACGGGAACAAATTTCCCACCTCATAAAAACCAAAGACTCTATCATCAAGGCCATCGTAGATCTCGATCTGCAAATTTTGACGCACATTGATCAATTGAAAAATGAAACAATTCAGAAACTTAACTCCCTTCAAAGCAGCAGGCGCACACTTACCGCGTACCGATCACCCCTCGAAAAGGTAGAACAGGCCGAAAACTCTGGAATTATTGATAAAGAAGCCTAAACACGAGTTTACCTGTCAACTTGACCTGAGTCCCAAACCCCATATAATATTAAGGTGTTCAAATTAGGATTTATTTGAACATTTGCTCTCAAAATTGAATCGGCCTTCGATGGAGGATAAGGATGTCCACAGAAATCGAACGCATCAAAAAGCTCGTTCGCGAAGATCTCGTAGTCGACGCAGTTGAACTACCCGCTAATCATAAGAAAAAAAGCCATATCGTCGACGATATTGAAGACGTTTTAAATAAGTTCGACGACGACATGGACTATGCGCACTTTATCGTTCGCGTCAAACGTTCGACCGGATCAATATCTAAGTTATTAGATGCTCCAGCCAAGACAACCTTGTCCGAGGGCGACCCTGCGAGTGGGGGGGAGACGGTTACCGACTTTAATTCACTGGTAGATCAAACGTTAAGCAGTCCGGTGGAGAAACATCAATTACCCACAGACCGCGATCCCGAAAAAGATCCCGAATTTTTATTGGCTAACGCTCGGCTACTTGAGGAATCTGGCGACTATGCTCTTGCGCGAAATATTTATTCCGCACTCTTAAAAATAGGCGCAAAACTTGCGGAAGCTCACGCGGGCCTCGCTAGTACATTCGAAAAGGAAGGTCTTTTCGAACAATCGATTCGTCACTATCGCGAGGCAATTGCCTACGCATCTGAACTTTCGTTCTATCAGTCGCTTGCGGCGCTTCAAATTCGCACGGGTGATGACAAAGAAGCCGCGAAAACACTCATACACGCCCTGGGTCTTGGCAACATCGACGAGGCCACGCGCTTTGAACTGCATAAATCACTTGGAAACTGTTTCACTAGGTCGGGCGACTACGGCAAAGCAGAGCACCACTACGCTCGTGCCTATGAATACCAACCAAAGTCCGACACTTTGCAGGTAAACGTAGGCAGCCTCGCACTCCAGAAAAATGATATCTCGGCCGCGCTTGAACACTTTCAAAAAGCCATCGAACTTAACCCCAACAACGATAAGGCCATTTGCGGTGTTGGTATGGTGCATTTGAGTAATGGGGACATTGAACGGGCCTATGATTATTTTCTCGCCGCCGTTAGGAGCCAGCCAAGCAACATTACCGCGCTATTCAACCTCGCAAAATGTGCTCTAGATCTTCGGAAATACAGTGATGCAGCGGAAGCCTTAGAAAACTATATGAAAAATTCCGCACCCAACGTCGGAATTCTTTTTAGTTATGCTGGCATTTTGTTCCACAAAGGCGACATAGCCAACGCCTCAAAGGAAGTTGAACGAATACTAAAAATCAACGCTAGTCACGCCGGAGCTATTGAGCTTCGTGACATTATCGCGCGCAGGAATAAAAATGAATAAGAACGACAACTCAAAAAAAGAACTCGAAGAAATGCTAACGTCGATCGATAAAACGTTACTCCTCAAACTACTCGACGCATTGATCGAGGAGCAAAACTCGAAATGAAAAAAATCTTAATAATTCAGCTGGCGAGATTCGGGGACATTTTGCAAACCCTGCCGTCTATTCAAGGCCTTAAATCCAAATATCCTGAATGTGAAATTACTTTGCTGGTTAGGTCTACCTTTCGAGACGCCGCCCTTCTTAGTCCATTCGTAGATCACTTGATAGAATTTCCCACGAGGGAAATCCTGGGACCCTATTTTTCCGAACCGAGTGACGATAACAAAGCAGTCACGCTGGCGCATTTAATTCGTTTTCTTGCCAACGATTTCATGCGGCAAAAATACGATCTTTGCCTCAATCTAACTTTTTCAAAATCAAGTTCATTGCTCACCCAAATGATTACCGCTACTGAAAAACGAGGACTTCAAAGATCTCGCGACCACGAGGTAGCCGTAAAAGATCCGTGGAGCCAGTATTTTCTCGCCCAGGTTTCAAACCGAAATCTCAACATTCTTCATCTGAATGATCTATTCGCACGTATTTGTGGCGTGGAAGATTATTCATATCCTGTGCAATTGGGGGCTACCAGCATGCCTCGCGATGTCGAGGCGCCAGAGGCAAAAAAGAAATATCTCGGCATTCAGATCGGTGCGAGTGTTGCTGGAAAAACACTGGACGTTGCTACTTGGAAAACAATCTGCGAATACCTAAAAAAGAGCTTCGGTAGTCATACACTAGTTTTTTTCGGTTCATCGGACGAAAAACATAGCATTCACGCTATTGCGCCAAATGAGTCTATTGTTTTAGCGGGTAAACTACGACTTCAGGAAAATGTACGCTGGATTAGGGCATGTGAACATATAGTAACCCCAGACACAGCGATGGTGCACCTCGCGTCGCTTGCAGGAACTAATGTAATAAACATTTCCCTTGGTGGTGTTCGCGCTCAAGAAACCGGACCGTACGGCGAAGGTCATTCAGTACTAATTCCTAAGAGCCCTAAATCTTCTGATTACGCAAAAGCGATACAGGCAATCATTGCGGGTGATGCGGTTGGAACTTCTTTTTTTCATTATAAATCCACGCTGCGCAAAACTTCATTCGGAAGTGTTCGTTCGGAACTTCAGAACTTCAACTTTCAAATTGATGAAACTCGCAATTTTTTTGAACAAAGCTTCTATCTTTTAGCTGAATTTCGGTGTGCTGGGAGAATTGACGACCTACCCATACCGGTACTTAGAGACTCCGCGCACGAGCCCGGATCTAACGCCAAGTCCCAGGTAGATCGACTGTTGCACGCATTTGACGCCATGTGTGCACTTAAGAAAATTGGAAAAATGGGTCAGCAGTTCGCGGTTGATCTAATTCTCCATTCTCGCGACAAGCGGTCTATGAAGAAATTAACTCGCGATTTAGAGGAACTCGATCGCCTCATGAACGAGCTTCATGGGTCGAGCGAGTACGTTCGGCCACTGATCGATTGGGTTCGTGTGACTCGGGATTTCGTAGACTGCTCACAAAACGCCCAAGAGCGTTTATTCGAGCTGGCGGGGGCACAAGAAGGAGCCTATCGTGAACTCGAACAAAACGTCGACATTCTCGAACAGCTATTACAAACTGCAGTAAATGCAGCCACAAAAAGAGTCACGAAGACAAGTAAATCAACGCAGGTCGATACCAAGAGGGGACTAGATGCCGAGTAAACATTTTATAATGAATGGTGAGGAACGCGAGTTCCCTGTAGGTTCTGCACGATTTTCTGAATTTTTAAGCTCACTTAGCCAAGACCTCAAATCATCCGAACAAGTTATTTCCCTAATTCGCATTGACGGTCAGGAAATCAGTGATGAACAAGAGGGTTTTTTTCGAAATAAAACAATGCAGGAAATTGGCCAAGTCGAGATTTTTACTTCAAGTCCAACTGAATTGGCGCATGAAACTCTTATCACGCTAGATCAATATATTGTTAAAGTGATCGAAACTCTGAATAAAGCTGCCGACGGGTATAAATCTAAAAACTATCTCGCTGCCGATGCCTTCTTTGTGCGAGCAATCGACTCGCTCGACCTTTTTGTTCAGACTATCGGCGGAATAAAACTTGCTCTCCGAATTGGACTACACACCAAAATAGCAGTCGTTGAGGCGAGTCTCGTCAGTATCATGAACGACTTATTGACTGCTAAACGCGAAAATAATTACATCTATCTCGCCGAACTGCTGGAAAAAGACCTTGTCGAAAATTTGGGCGAATGGAAGCAGGATGTCTTTCCAATTCTAAAAAACTGGAAGGTATCTTGATTTGGCAAAAATCCGCTGCGTTGGAATCATTATTAAGCAGAAGGTAAGTGAAGCCAACGAGCTCGGACTTGAAGTCGCAGCTTATTTAAAAAAAAGAAAAATAAAAGTCGCCTTTGCGTCTGAATCTAAGGAAGTTTGTGACCGAGCCCTTGGAGTTCGTTGTACAAGCAAAGAAGCCCTCATAAACATTTCGGATATGATTGTTGTGCTGGGCGGCGACGGAACCTTCGTCAGCGTTGCTCGGCTCATGAAAAAAAAGAGCGTTCCTTTGTTAGGGGTTAACATGGGGCAGCTCGGGTTTTTAACCGAGTTCAAGAAAACCGAACTATTCGAAGGCCTTTCTGCTGCGCTTCGCGGTAAATTACCTATTAGCGAACGAACCATGCTTGAATGTACTTTGGTGCGACGCGGAAAGGTATTGGCTCGAGAACCAGTTGTTAACGATGTGGTAGTCAGCAAGGGCGCTATAGCCCGCATTTTCGATATGGAAGTCTCAGTCAACGGAAAGCTGGTAACAAACATTAAGGCCGATGGCCTTATCGTGGCATCTCCCACGGGGTCCACAGCGTATTCATTGGCTGCGGGTGGGCCCATTATTGAACCGTCGGTTCCAGCAATTATTATTGCCCCTATTTGCCCTCATTCTCTGACCCTCAGACCTCTGGTCTTAGGCGATCTTTCGAAGCTTTCGGTCCTACCACGTTTTAAAAGTGGCAGTGTCGTTTTGACGCTCGATGGTCAAAAAAGCTTTGAACTTCAGCCCAACGATCTAATTCGCGTCACAAAATACGGAAAACATCCGCTAAAAATCCTACGGTGGCCAAAACGCGATTATTACGCGCTGCTACGCGAAAAGCTAAAATACGGTTACCGAGATTGATTGGTTTTGGTAGTTTGAGCCCAGGAATGGGATCAAACGATGCTACGTCTACTTAGAATTCGCAATTTCGCAATAATTGATGGACTCGAGCTCGAATTTCACGGAGGGCTCAACGTAATTACGGGTGAAACCGGTGCTGGTAAATCCATCGTTTTGGAGGCTCTCGGTCTTGTACTTGGCAATCGCGCCGAAACGGAATTAATTCGCAATGGGTGCAACGAAGCAGTCGTCGAGGCCTTATTTGACCTGGCCAAACACCCCTCCGTGACGGCTCGTTTGGAAAAGCAGGGAATCGACCTGCAAAAAAATGATTTTGAACTATTGGTAAAGCGAACCATTCAACGCAATGGAAAAAATCGAATCTACTTAAACGATGATTTAATTACTTTGGGTCAACTTGCCGACCTGTGTGAAAATCTAGTTGATCTTTGTTCGCAACACGAACACCAGAGCCTAGCGAAACCTATTTTTCAACTAGAACTTCTCGATCGCTACGGAGGACTCGGTGAACTTAGAAATGAAGTTAGAGAATCCTACTCTGCATTGCGTTCTCTCGAGTCAGAACTGATTTCATTAAAGTCGAAGATCAACAATAACGAGTCACAGAAGGATTTTATTCGATATCAAATTAACGAGATTGACGCTGTTGCTCCAGTAGAAAACGAAGATATGCTTTTACAGGACGAGCATCGAAGACTTCGTAATATTGGAACCATTCACGAGGGCTGCCGAAACATTCTCGATCTGACTCGAAACAATCAGGAATCCCAAAACGGAATGGGCGCATTTGATCAGGTCGGTCGCATTCGTCAACGGCTTCTTAAACTAGCGGAACAAGACGCCGGTCTGTTGGAACTACTCCCACTAACGGAACAAATTCAAGAGGAACTCGCTCAATTAGCAAATGCCATCGAAGCTTACTCGGAACGAATCGACGGCGACCCCGAAAGACTGCACTTACTCGAAGATCGACTGACTAAAATTAATCAACTCAAGCGCAAATATGGTTCCACAATTTCTGACATTCTCGAAACTCGAAACCGTCTTTCAGAGAAACTTGAAGAAACTGCAAATATTGAAGTATTGATTCATGAGAAACAAGCAAAGTTTGACCTGATTAGGGCAGATTATATCAAAACTGCATCGATTCTTTCGAAAAAAAGGCAAAACGTTGCTCGTACTCTAAAAGCCAGCGTCACCAAAGAACTCACCGAATTGCGAATGCCAGACACTAGCTTTGAAATTGACTTTTCTAGAGTTGACCCCGAGTCAATCGGTTCTGTCGATGGAGTTGATCGTATACAATTTCTTTTTTCGGCAAATGCCGGAGTGGAACCGCGTCCTCTCGCTAAGGTGGCGTCGGGGGGGGAATTGTCCCGTCTCATGTTAGCTCTTAGAAGAACTTTGGGTGATCGTGGCGGAATTGGCGTGTACGTATTTGACGAAATTGACGCCGGAATTGGCGGACAAACAGGAACTCTTGTTGGAAGGAAGTTAAAAGACGTGGCGAGCCACAATCAGGTTCTTTGCATTACTCACTTGCCGCAAGTAGCAGCCTTTGCAAATGCTCATTACGTGGTCGAAAAAACAACGATATCGGCAGTAACTATGAGCATTGTACGGCACCTTGATGACAAAAATCGCGTCGAAGAACTTGCACGAATGCTGGGCGGAGCCCAAGTTACGGCTAAATCACGTGCTCATGCACAAGAATTAATCCGAGACAGTTCTGTTTGAACTCGATCTAAATGGAATTACAACATCATCCCAATTCAAAAACTTAAAAGTCGGAGCATCTGCCGTGAGTTCTAAATACTTGCAATGCTTCCTTGGATACCCAACATTTACGTACTGACCCTTGTGATCTTCCACACAAAAATGCATGTCATCCATATAATGGGAATGCCCTAATACTACGAAATCGTATCCCTTCGAAATTTGTTCACATGCGTAATTTCTAAATAGCTGAACTACTTTTTCATCTGGTTCCGGATGATAGCCACGGCTTGCCCGCGACATAGAACTTCCGATGCGATCTATTAAAGATCCTGGTGCCACCTCAAGGATTGTCTGGGAAACCAGATTCCGTAATCCAAAACGAAAAAGTTGATAACCATAATCCTTAGCATTGATTTTATCTCCATGTGAAAAAAGAATTTTTCTTCCGTTAAATTCATAATGAAGATAGTCGGAGTAAATGCGCACATGAGGGGCGTTTTCAAAAATGCTCTCTAAGTGAAAGTCGTGATTCCCTTCTATGTAAAATACTTCGACGTCCTTTTCGCCCAACTTTTTTAAAGCTTCTAAGACTTCGAAGTATCTTTGAACAAAGACCGACTTATTGCCGACAAAGAGGTCGAATAAATCACCAACGATTACGAACTTATCGCCTGACTTGATTTGCTCACTCATGAATCTCAATAGAGCCCGATATAGTGGGTCCTGAGGACCCCACAAATGCAAATCACTCACGCTTATTATTCTTCCACCCATGGGTTTGAATTTAACAGAAAACGACGATTTTTTTAGAATTTTTGATCAAGAATTTTTCCACGAGCGATAGTTTCGCCGTCGGATAAGCTACGCAGACGTAAAAATTCCGCTCCGGTCATTGATTTCACGACTGTTCCGTTCGGTTGTTGTATTTCTACTGTGAGCGTTTTATCTGGGGTTTCCACCAGATTTAACAAAAGACCGGAACTTGAAAATTCGGCGCTGGCTTTCAAAACAGCAACTGCCTTTTCCACTTCTTCTTTACTCGCCTGGCCGTCTTTTTGCTGATGATAATTTTGAGAATCTTGCTGATACTGTTGATGATTTTTACGTTTTTCAGGAGAATCGTGTTCAGCATCGCTCTTGCGACGAATTAAGCTAGTACCAAACATCTGTGTCCAAACCTTATCAATTTTCATAAAATCGGTACCCCGACACAACTCCTCAAAAAGCTTGTCGGCCGCGGGCCTTGAAATCTTTATAAATTGGGGTTTTTTTAGAATCTCTCAGGAGGGGGTAGTGGGTTTTTACCCAGAAGCACATTTATGCACGCGTTTTGATTGGTGAGCGAACCGGCAATTTTTTCCAGCAAACCAAGCGGGTGAATTTGCGCTCTTTCGAGAGCGAATTGTTTATCAAAAACTAGGCCTTCAGAACGTAATCCGGATTCAAAGGCATCAAGGAATTTTCTCAATCGCCGATCTCTGAAATAATTTTGAACGGTAAAAAACGGTTGCCGCAACTTTGAATTAGAATTTAGTATTTCAATCACTGTAAAGGTTGGTACAACTGCAGCAATCATTGATAAATATAACGTTGGCATCCAACCGAGATCTGGCAATAAATAGTTTATGCCCGCAGTAATTGTTACGTAGGTCGCGGCTCCCACCGGGAGGGGGTTTTCCATTTGCCAGACGTTCGGCCCTTTTAAAAAAGTATGATTGAGGACATAATGGCTAAACTCATCCAGAAGCATCGCGATATCAAAACTTATTCGTCTTAACTCGGTTCTGGAGTGCCAATTCTCAGGGGTTAACAAATGGTAATCTGCTTCTTTGGATTTTAAACCAATCTCTCGACCAATTTCAAAGCATCGCTTTTTCGCCTGGCTGTTAGATTTAGGCGAATAGGCTACGTGACGAAGCTTAGCTTGGGGCACTAGGGCCAAATCTCGATCACGGGCGGCGAACGCACCGTGGGACTGGCTCATTAAAAGTAGGCAAACTGAAATAACACCAAATGCCTTCATCAGAGGGGCATTAACGGGAAATTGAGTGGAGGTCAAACCATAACTGAAATGAAGCTAAGAATGCCCGAAATAGCGACGGTCCATAGTATGTTTTTCATTGGCTACCCCCGAAAAAAACCCGGGAGATTCGGTTATTAAGCGAATCTCCCGGGGCGGGCTTAAGGAAGAACTCCACTTTTGGTTGAGCTCTTCATCGCGCAAGGCTGTTAAAATCTATCAAACCCGTCTTAAAATTTTTGAGAAAGAAAGGGTGCCGATGTCCCCCGACGCGGCACCCTTACTTCCAATTAGAGCAATCTCAACGCTGCTGATGGCATTTGGTTCGCTTGGGCAAGAACCGCAATGTTTGCAGAATTCAAGATGTTTCTCTTTACGAGCTCTGCCGATTCTTCAGCGATGTCTGTGTCGCGAATTCGAGAATTCGCAGCCGACAAGCTTTCGATGTTTACACCTAAGCTGTTAGACACCGACTGTAAGCGGTTTTGCATTGCACCAAGACCTGCGCGGAATCCGTTCACACGGTCCAACGCTTCGTCTACTGTCGACAATGCTTCGCGAGCCGAGTCGATTTCAAGAACGTTAGTATCTTGAATGCCGATATTGTCCGTCTTGATGTTGTACTCGCGAGCGTTGTATCCGATTCGGTCGGCTTCAACGCCGTTAGCACCAACTTGTAGCTCGAGCATTTCCTTCGCAGCTTCACCATTCAACAGATTGGTTCCGTTGAAAGTGGTAGCATCGCCAACGCGATCGATTTCGATTTTCAATTGTTGAATTTCTTGATCGATGAATGCGCGCTCCCGATCGCTGATCGTGTCTGATGCAGCTTGAATCGATAATTCACGCATACGAATGAGGTTGTTGCTCACTTCGCCGAGGCCGCCTTCTGCTACTTGCACAAGACTGATACCGTCGTTGGCATTTCGTTGTGCTTGCTTCATCGATCGCACCTGACCGCGTAAACGCTCAGAGATCGATAAACCGGCAGCATCGTCGCCAGCGGAAGTGATACGATCACCGCTTGCCAATCGAGTCATCGATTTGCCAGCAGCGGTTTGATTATGGCCCAACGTACGTTGAGCCGCCATGGACGCTAGATTTGTCGAAATTCTTAAGCCCATAAGAATGTCCCCTATTACTTAGTTATTAAATGACGCATTGCATCATCGTGGTTCGCACGAATCCCCATTGCGCCGTTCCCCTGACTCGAAACAGACCCTTGCGAGATTGTTAAGAGCCTTTAAACGCACGTCGAAACGCGCGCTTAAACTTTGATAACTTTTGAGTTGTACGGGTTGAGCTACTGCTACTTTGAACTACTACGATGAACTTCTACTGTCGTTCTGTGAGTCCCTTGGACCCTTCAGAAGATCTGATCCGCTTAAGTCGAGAGTTTCTGCTACAACCGAGCTTTTGTGTTCCCGTCTTGCTCTCACTAGACTTATCGGTAGGGGCAAAAATTACTTTAGGAAAAAATAGCCGTCAGGCCATTTTTTCTCTCAGGAGGGAGGGATAGGGGTGCCCTAGCCGCTATCATTATAATAGCGTCCCAGGGTGCAGTCCCTATCCCGCCGAAGGCATGGGATTTCCTGAACTTAGATCAATTTAAGAGCAAGAACCCCATTTTGATTGGCCTGTGACAATGTTGCCACGCCTGCCTGAGTCAAAATGTTTCGCTTGGTTAGCTCTGCAGTTTCCATTGCGATGTCTGCATCGCGGATACGAGAATTCGCAGCCGAGATGTTTTCATCAGTTACTTGCAAGTTGCTGAAGGTCGATTGCAAGCGGTTTTGCATTGCACCGAAGCCCGCGCGATTTGAACTAACTCGAGAAATCGCTTCGTCGAGTTTCGCTAGGTTTTCCTGAGAAGAGAGTTTCTTCTCAGTAGAAACTTCACGAATGCCAAGTGCGTCTACAGTAGCATTGTACTCCTGCGGATCGTACGTGATTCGATTTCGAGCCTTGTCATCGCCAGTACCAACCTGAAACTCAAGTTCTTCGCCGGTGCCGTTAAGCAGATCGACGTCGTTGAAGCGAGTCGTATTTGAAATACGATCTACTTCAAGCTTAAGAGCTTGAACTTCGCGATCAGTAAATGCCCGTTCACGATCGCTGATCGTGTCCGATGCCGACTGGATCGATAATTCGCGCATGCGAATCAAGATGTTACTTATCTCGTTCAAACCGCCTTCGGCGACCTGTACGAGCGAAACCGCATCTTGAGTATTGCGTTGCGCTTGGCGGTTACTTCGAATCTCGGCTCTCAATTTTTCACTGATTGCCAAACCAGCAGCGTCGTCAGCTGCTCGCACGATTCGTTCACCACTAGAAAGTTTTTCTAATTGATGGTTCATTGCGCTTCTTTGAGTACCCAACGACCGCTGAGCAGCCAAAGATTGCACGTTAGTTGCTATACGAAAACCCATACACTTCTCCTCCTAAATAACAGAAACGTTGTTTGTTAATTCACAAGAGAAGGAAGGGGTTTGATTGCTGTCCCACCTCTACCACCTCTTGCTGTCCCACAAACCATTTCGGATAGTGTACTAATTTACTTTAGAGTATTTTTATCAACTACTAGCCAGAGACGAAGAAATGCCGTGAAAATTCTGCCGACCAAGGTGTTTAGTCGGTTGGCTAGGCCTTATTTAATTCCAGTCAATCGCAACGATCGAGCGACTTCATAAGGACTTTTTTTCTTTAAAAATAAATCAGTTAGGGCCTTCTGGCCTTTTTTAGTATCGAGCGCCTCGTTCATTTTATGACCATATGCGTTACGAACGATCTCGATCAGCTCTTCTCGCAGAAATTCCAGACGCTTTTTATCAACCTTATCAGTGTTTTTTAGATGTTTTTGATAAGAAAGTACCGATTGAAACAGCTCTTCGATTCCCTGGTTTTGGGTTGCTTGGGTTTTGATTACCGGAATCTCCCAATCAGTTCCCTTCTGGAACATATGCAACATGTTCGTCAGTTCTCGCACCAGCTTGTCAGATTCAGGTCTGTCGCACTTATTTACTACAAAAATGTCGGCGATTTCCATTAATCCGGCTTTCATTACTTGGATGCCGTCGCCGCTTTCTGGCACTAATACCACGCATACGCCGTGGGCAAGCTTCAAAATGTCGAGTTCAGTCTGACCAACTCCGGCAGTCTCTACAATGATCACATCGAATCCGGCCGCATCGAGCGCCATGACCACTTCGCGGGACGAAAGCGATAATCCACCGTGACGGCCTCTCGTGCCTAGACTTCGTATAAATACACCTTTGTCGCCCGTGTGCGATTGCATTCGAATGCGATCACCCAAAATCGCACCACCACTGAACGGGCTAGATGGATCAATCGCGATCACAGCGGTTTTAAGTTTCGCGGCCCGAAACCTGGCGATCAAGCGATCGGTCACAGTACTCTTTCCCGCCCCCGGAGGCCCAGTTATTCCCAGTACAAACGCATTTCCGGTCTTGGGGTAGAGGTTCTTCACCAACTTCTCGAGAGCGTCACCACGATTTTCCAAAACAGAAATTACGCGAGCCAACGCAAGACGGTCTCCCGCGAGCATTTTTTTTACGATTTGCATTTGGACCTACGAATTTTTTCGATCACACGTGTAGTGGATTTGCCGGCTACGAACGGCAGCGAATAGACCCTGTCTCCTATACACATCTGCAGCTGCCGACGAATAGAGAAGAGGTGA